>CAXTNG010000258.1:0-5109 GCA_964245475.1 uncultured Sphingomonas sp.
CCGCCAGTCGCGAAAGCGCCGGAACGCCGTGCTCCAGTTGCCGAACCGCTCCGGCAGGCGCGCCACGGACTGCCCGTGCGCGCAATCCACAACGGTTGTGCGCCGCGGGGTGGTGTAGGACACCGATCCTCAGCCGGGCCGAGGGGTGATCAGGCTGCCAATGCCGGCAAGCTGATGAAGGGTTTATCGCTCAGTGTGCCGATCGTTTCCAGCGTCATGTAGCGGCGCGACACGGCCCACTCGTCGTACTGCTCGAGCATGAGCGCGCCGACGAGGCGCACAACGGCGGCATCGTTGGGGAAGATGCCGATCACGTCGGCATGGCGCTTGATCTCCTTGTTGACGCGTTCGAGCGGGTTGGTGGACGCGATCTGCGGCCAATGCTCCTTCGGGAACGCCATGTAGGCGAGCACGTCCTCGCGCGAGCCGTCCATCATCGTGGCGAGCTTGCCGAAACGCTCGCGGAGCGCATCTGACCTGGCGCCATTGCTGGTGCGCCGCGTCCGGTGTCTCCTGGGCGAAGATCGTCTTCAATATGGCGACGACGGCGGGTCGCTGCTTTGGCCCGACATGCGCGAGTGCGTTCCTCATCCAATGCACCCGACAGCGTTGGTGACTGGCACTGAACACCTTGCTTGCCGCCGCTCGCAGACCTTTGTGGTCGTCGGCGATGACGAGCTTCACGCCGCGCAGGCCGCGATCGGCAAGGCTGCGCAGGAAGCTCTTCCAGAACGGCTCGGCCTCCAAGGCACCGGTGGCCACGCCGAGCACCTCGCGCCGCCCCTCGGTGTTGACCGCAACGGCGACTATCACGGCCGTCGAGACGATGCGGCCGCCCTCGCGCTCCTTCAGGTAGGTGGCGTCGATCCAGAGATATGGCCACTCGCCCTCGATCGGGCGCGTCAGAAAGGCGTTCACCCGCTCGTCGATCTCGACGACCAGCCGGCTCACCTGGCTCTTCGAGACGCCACTCGCGCCCATCGCCTTCACCAGATCGTCAACCGAGCGGGTCGACACGCCATGGACGTAAGCTTCCTGAATCACCGCCGCCAACGCCTTCTCCGCGGTTCGACGAGGCTCCAGGAAGCTGGGAAAGTAGCTGCCCCTCCCGAGCTTCGGGATCGCCAACTCGATCCGCCCGGCGCGCGTGTCCCAGGCCCGCTCACGATAGCCGTTGCGCTGGTTGAGCCGGTCCGGCGAGCAGGCGCCCACCGACACCCCCGTCCTGGCTTCGACTTCCATCTCCATCATGCGCTCGGCGGCAAACGCCAGCATGCCGCGCACCAGATCCGCATCCGCCTCTTGCTCGACCAGCTCCAGCAGGGCCATCTTCGCATCGGTCATCTTCGTCTTCTCCAGGTTCGAGTTCGCATCCGAACCCTAGCTGAAGACCGGCAATGGCCACCTCATCCGTAGCCGCTTCCTACACCACCCCGCGGGGCACAACCTAATAGGGGTATGGCGCTAGCGAATGGCAAGTTCGACGCGGGTTGCGTTGACGCTTGGTGCAGCATAGCTTGAGTGCACCAGCCGAGTACACCTGCGCCGCACCGGCGGCTCAGAAACGGCGGAAAACCGTGGGTCTTTGGCCGGCTCGGCCCCTCCCGTAGGGTCACCAGCGTCGCCAGAGTTGGTCGAAACGACACCTGGTGTCCTGTACAGCGCCGGAAGCGCTCCGATCGCTCTGTCGGTTACGAGACCTGCGGTTGTGCGAACGCGCGCATCGGGCCACACTCGGACGTGATGATGCGAGAGCCGCCCGGAGACACGCGCCAGTTGATTGTCCGATGGAAAGGCGGCGAGATCGGTGCGCGCGACCGGCTGATCGAGCTGCTACTTCCGACGCTGACGCAGATCGCCGCCGCGCGGCTGCGGCGCGAGCAGGGCACCTCGCTGTCGAGCGGCGACCTGATCAACGACGCAGTGCTGCGGCTGATCCGCATTGAGGGGCTCGACGTCAACGGCCGCGCCCATATCATCGCGCTCGCCTCGCGGCTGATGCGCAACATCCTGACCGACCATGCCCGCGCCCGCAACGCTGCCAAGCGCGACCATCACCGGGTGGCGCTGACCACGAACCTCGACGGCGAGCAGCGCATCGACCTGGCGCAGCTCGAATCGGTGTTGATCCGCCTCGGCGCGATCGACCCGCAACTGATGGAGATCGTCGAGATGCGCTATTTCGGCGGCATGACGCTGGCCGACATCGCCGAGGTCAGCGGCCTTTCCGAGCCCACCGTCAAGCGGCGCTGGCAGAGTGCGCGTGCCTGGCTCGCCGATGCCATTGCCAACCCGATCGACCATGGCTGACCCGGACGTCGCGCGCGAGCGGCGCGCCATCGCGCTGTTCGAGGCGGTGCTGGAGCTACCGCCCGCCGCACGCGAGGCCGCGATCGCGCGCGACGCCGCCAGCGACGCCGCACTCGCCAACCGCGTCCGCTCGATGCTCGCCGCGCACAACCGCGCCGCGATCCGCACCGGTGCCGCGATGGCCTCGCTCGGTCCGGAGACGCCGCCCGACCGGGTCGGCTCCTACCGCATCGAGGACCTGCTCGGCCGCGGCGGCATGGGCAGTGTCTATCGCGCTCGCCGCGACGCCGGCGATTTCGAGCATGTGGCTGCGGTCAAGGTCATCAAGGCCGGGCTGCTCAGCGAAGCGTTGGTCGAGCGCTTCCGCTCCGAGCGGCAATTGCTCGCCGGACTCGTCCACCCCAATATCGCCCGGCTCTACGACGGCGGCGCCACCGCGGACGGCGCTCCCTACCTGGTCATGGAATATGTCGACGGCCTGCCGCTGTTAGCCTGGCGAGACGACACCAGGCCCTCGCGGGCTCAACGCATCGCGCTGTTCCTCCAGGTCTGCGCGGCCGTGTCGTTCGCCCATGCCCGGCTGGTCGTCCACCGCGACCTGACCCCCTCCAACGTCCTCGTCACCCGCGACGGCACGCCCAAGCTCATCGACTTCGGCATCGCCCGGCTTGCCGAGGAGCCCGGCGCCGCACGCGAGCGCCCGTCGATCGCGAGCATGAGCCTCACCCCCGGCTATGCCGCGCCCGAGCGGATGACCGGTGCGCCGGTCACCACCAGCGCCGACATCTATTCGCTCGGCAAGATCCTGGCGCTACTGCTCCCGGTCGACGGCGACGCGGACCTGGCAGCGATCGCCGAGAAGGCGACCGCCACCGACCCGGCAGACCGCTACCCGTCCACCGACGCGCTCGCCGCCGACGTGGCCGCGTGGCGCGATGGCTTTCCGGTCCATGCGCGCGTGCTGTCGCGCCGATATGTCATGGGCAAATTTGTCGCCCGCCACCGCGCGCCGATGCTCGCCGGCCTCGTAGCGCTGCTGCTGCTCACCGGGGCGCTGGTCCTCGCGCTGCTCGCCAATCGTCGCGCCGAGCTGGCCCGCGCCGAGGCGGACGCACGCTTCGCCCAGACGCGCGGCATCGCGAAGACCATGCTGTTCGATGTCTTCGACCAGGTCACCCGCACCCCCGGCTCGTCCGCCGCGCGGCAGGCGCTGGCGCAGACCGGCGCGACCTACCTCGACGCGCTCGCCGCCGACGAACACGCGCCGCTCGACGTCCGGCTGGAGGCGGGCCGCGGCTATTCCCGGCTGGCGGAAGTCGTCGGCGGCGGCCAGGCGGGTAGCCTGGCGCGCTACAAGGACGGCAACGCCCTGCTGGCCCGATCGCAGGCAATCCTGGAGCCACTCTACCGCGCGCACCCCGGCGACCCCGCGGTCGCGCAGCCCTATGCCTCGCTGCTGCTCGAACAGGCGGGGACCAACCTCTACAACAACAACGAGACCACGCTCGCCCGCAAGCAAGGGGAGCGCGCCGGCGCGATCATCGCACCACTGGCGCTGACCGGCGACCGGGCGGCGGCCACCCGGATCACCGCGTGGCAGGTCCAGGGAGACGCCGACCAGTGGGACGACCGCTATGATCTGGCGCTGCCGATGCACCGGCGTGCGGAAAAATTCGCGCTCGGCCTGTCGGCGGCGCTGCGCGACGGCGTGCTGGTGCGGATGGCGCGATCGGCGAACCTGCGCCTGCTCGGCGAGGCGGCGCATAACCTCAAGCGCCCCGATGAGTCGCGCGCGGCCATGGCAGGCGCGATCGCGATCAACCGCGCACTCGTCGCCGACGACCCGAAGAACCCACAGCTCCTGCGCAAGCTGATCAACGCGTTGCGCTCGACCGCAGTCATGGCCCGTACCGATGAACGCAACGCGCTCGCGCGCGCCGCGATCACGGAGGCGGCGGCCATCGCATCGGACGTATCGGCGCGCGACCCGGACGACATCGGCCAGCTGCATAACCTCGCGCTGGTGCAGGAGGTGCAGGCGCAGATCCTGGGCGATCTCGGCGACTGGCGGACGAGCTTCGCCGTCGGGGACAGGATGATCGCGGCGCATCGCAAGCTGGTCGAGCGCGCGGACAATGCCGCGGGAGCACGCCGGAGCCTGTCCCAGGCGTTGCGCACCAACGGCGGCAATCATTACAATGGCCGGGACTATATCGGTGCCTGCCACATCTGGCGGGAGTCGCGCGACATCATGGCCGGGCTCGACCGTGAGGGAATCTTGTCGGCCTACGACCGCAAAGAAACCTATGCCGAGATGAAGGACTATGTCGCACGTGCCTGCGACAGCGGCGGTCCGCGCGCGGCGCTGGGGCCTACGGTGTAGCGCTCAGCGAGGCGGCTCGGGCGGGAGTGTTGCGTCCTGCGCAGGCACCTCGGCAGTGCCTGTCGCCACCGGCTGCGGGTCGGGCTCGCTGTCCCAATCGAACAGGCGGCCGCGCACCTTATCGTAATGCGCCGTCGGGTCGTAGAGCGCGCCGGTTTCGAAATTGAGGTCCTTGGCCTCTGCCCTGCCCATTGCGGCTAGTAACGCGAAGCCTGCGACATAGGCGTCGCGCCGCGCGGTCACGAGCGTCACCTCGGCGTTGAGCAGCTCCTGCTCGGCGTTCAAGCGGTCGAGCAGCGGCCTGAGACCCGCGTCGGTCTGCGCGCGCAGCCCCTCCAGCGCCCGGCCGTTGGAGGTGACGCCCCCCTCCGCCGCCGCGATCACCCGCATCGACGCCTGCCAGGTCGCATGCGCCG
>CAXTNG010000259.1:0-5101 GCA_964245475.1 uncultured Sphingomonas sp.
CCTCTTCGGTCGTTCTTCGCCGCCCACCCCCGCTTCCGGGGGAGGCCATGTGGTCTTCTGGGGCGGGATGGAGGCGGACGTGGCGCATCGTTCCAACCCTCGCGCGCGTGGCGGGCGTTCCGATGGGGCGCAGCCCGAGCGCGGCAGCCTTTACGACGAGGTCACCGCCCGGATCGTCGCGGAGCGTGAGGCGGGGCGGCTGCCTTGGGTCCAGCCGTGGGGCAGCGCCGCCACCGGCCCCGGCCTCCCCCGCAATGCCCTGACCGCCCGGCCCTATTCGGGGGTCAATATCCTCATCCTTTGGGGTGCGGTGATCGCGGGCGGCTACCCGTCGCAAGCGTGGCTGACCTTCAAGCAGGCGCAGGCGGCGGGCGGCTGCGTCGCCAAGGGCGAGCGCGGCACCACCGTCGTCTTTGCCGACCGCTTCGTCCCCAAGGGCGAGGCCGAGCGCGCGCAGCGCGAGGCCGACGACGCGCGCGCGATCCCCTTCCTCAAGCGCTTCACCGTCTTCAACGTAGCGCAATGCGAGGGGCTGCGTCCGGGGCTTGCCCCCGAACCCGCGCCGCTTCCCGACCGCGAGATCGTGCCCGTCGCCGAGAGCCTGATCGCGGCGAGCGGGGCCGACTTCCGCATCGGCGGCAACCGGGCGTTCTACG
The DNA here is from genome assembly GCA_964245475.1 of uncultured Sphingomonas sp. Taxonomy (GTDB): domain Bacteria; phylum Pseudomonadota; class Alphaproteobacteria; order Sphingomonadales; family Sphingomonadaceae; genus Sphingomonas. Next base: position 657 of record CAXTNG010000259.1, read on the forward strand.
TCCCCTCGCTCGACTATGTGCAGGTTCCGCCGCAGCCCGCGTTCTTCGAGCAGATCAATTACTACAGGACCGCGTTGCATGAGCTGACCCACTGGACCGGCCATCCGTTGCGGCTCGCGCGCGACCTGTCGGGCACGTTCGGCACCGGCAAATATGCCCGCGAGGAGCTTGCCGCCGAGATGGGCGCGGCGTTCCTCTGCGCCTCGCTCGGCATCACGCCCACCGTCCGCCATGCCGACTATATCGGCCACTGGCTGGCCGTGCTCCGCGAGGACAATCGCGCGATCTTCCGCGCCGCAAGCGCCGCGACCAAGGCCGCCGACTATCTGCTCGGCCTGTATTGCGCGGCGCAGCCGCAGGAGCAGGCGGCATGACCGCCGCCGTCCCGCGCTTGGAGGTCGAAGCGACCCCGATCGGAGCGCAGACGCTTGTGCCGGGCGTGTCGCCGATCACGCTCGCCGACCGGCTGGCGTGGCGCGCCGCCGCGCCGCTTGGTCCCAAGAAGCCGCAGCGCCCGGCCGATCACGGCCTGTTCGACACCGCCGCGCGCGATCAGCTCGACATGCTCGCCTTTCGGGAGCCGCCGAAATGATACTACTGACCTCCGACCAGCATTTAACGCTGCGCGCCAACGCAATCGCCCGCCATGCCGCCGCGCGCGCGGACAACCCGGAGCCCGACCCGCTGCCGCTGGTCAAGTTCTTCAACCCGCTCGGCGCGGCGACATGGCTGGCGACCGAATTGGAGGAGGACGGCGACACGCTGTTCGGCCTCGCCGATCTCGGGTTCGGTTGCCCGGAACTTGGCTCGTTCTCGCTGTCCGAGATCGCCGGGGTCCGGCTGCCGTTCGGCCTCGGCATCGAGCGCGATCTGGGCTTCGTCACCGCCGTGCGCCTGTCGCGCTGGACCGAGTGCGCGCGCGCGGTGGGGTCGCTCCAACGGGCCGAGACCTTGCTCCGCAACGTCGCGGAGAGCCTTTCAGACGAGCTTCCGACCGACCCCGAGGATTGGGGCGGCGGCTGACGCGCGGCGCGTATCGCCGCATCCCAAGCCGGTCCGCACTCCCGGAAAGAAACACGGACCGGCGCTCACAAGGAGCCTGACGATGAAACTCGATTTTATCTCTCGCGACAAGCTGTTCCTCGACAAGGCCAACATGCGCTTCGGCAGGAAGGCCCCCGACGTGTCCGACATGCTGCCGACCGTCCGCAAGCGCGGGATCATCCAGCCGCTGATCGTCCGCCCGGCCAACGACCAAGGCTTCGGCATCGTCGCCGGTCGCCGCCGCTGGACCGCTGACGGCATCGTCTTCGCCGAGGGCATCGATCACGGTCCGCTGCCGTGTGCCATCCTTGAGGACGGCGACGACGCCGCCGCCGTCGAGGCGTCGATGATCGAGAACATGGCGCGGCTCGACCCCGACGAGGTGACCCAATGGGAGGGGTTCGTGCGGCTGATCAAGGAGGGTCAGAAGCCCGACGAGATCGGCGCGACCTTCGGATTGCCCGAGCAGACGGTGCGGCAGGTGCTCGCACTCGGCAACCTGCTGCCCCGCATCCGCGACCTCTACCGCGCCGAGAAGATCGACGCGGGCACGGTGCGCCAGCTCACGATGGCGTCGAAGAACCAGCAGAAGGCATGGCTGGCGCTCTACGACGATGCCGACGCCTATGTGCCGACCGGCCATCAGTTGAGAGCGTGGCTGTTCGGCGGCGCAGCGATCTCGGTCAAGGTCGCGCTGTTCGACCTCGACGCCTATCCCGGTCAGATCGTCGGCAACCTGTTCGAGGAAGATCGCTTCTTCGCCGATGCCGACCAGTTCTGGACCGCGCAGAACGCGGCGATCGAGACGCGCCGCGCCGCGTTCATCGAGGCGGGATGGGCCGACGCGGTAATCGTGCCGCCGAGCGAGCACTTCCAGTATTGGGAGCATGAGCGGACGCCCAAGCGGAAGGGCGGGCGCGTCTATATCGCGGTCACCGCGCGCGGCGAGGTCACGTTTCACGAGGGCTATCTGACCCGCAAGGAAGCGCGCCGCGCGAGCGGCGGCGGCGAGGCCAACGCGGCCAAGCCGACCCGCCCGGAGGTGACGAGCACGATGCAGACCTATATCGACCTGCATCGCCACGCCGCCGTCCGCGCCGCGCTCACCGGCCACCCCGGCGTCGCGCTCCGCTTGATGGTGGCCCATGTCATCACCGGCTCGCACCTGTGGTCGGTTCGACCCGAGCCGCAGACCGCGCGCTCGGACGCGGTGCGCGAGAGCGTGGAGACGTGCCCGGCGGAGGCTGCGTTCGACGAGCGCCGCCGCGCCGTGCTGGCGCTGCTCGGCTTCTCGCCCGAGGAGCCGACCGTGACAGGCGGCAACGGCGATCCATACGGGCTGACCGGCCTGTTCCTGCGATTGATCGACTTGCCCGACCCCGCGGTGATGGAGGTTATCGGCATCGTCATGGGCGAGACGCTCGCGGCGGGGACCGCCCCGGTGGAGGCGGTCGGCTTGCAGATCGGGGTCGACATGGCGCGCTATTGGCAGGCCGACGACGCCTTCTTCGAGACGCTGCGCGACCGCGAGGTGCTCACCCGCATCGTCGCCGAGGTGGCGGGCGAGACCATCGCCAGCACCAATGCGAGCGAGAAGACCAAGACGATGAAGACGGTTATCCGCGACCATCTTGCCGGCGCGAACGGTCGGCCGACGGTGGAGGATTGGGTGCCGCGTTGGATGGCGTTCCCGCCGTCCAGCTACACCGCGCGAGGCGGCGTCGGCACGGTCAAGGCGAGCGCCTTGGTCGCGGCGGCGCGAGGGGAGGCCGACCAGCCGGACCTCGACGGCCCGGCGGGCGACGCACTGCTGGCCGAGCCCGAGCGGCTGGCAGCCTAGCCCGGATGGGCGGCGGCTTGCCGCCGCCCACTTCCATCTACGGCCAAAAATCGGGCCGCGCGCCTCCGCCGTTCCGGCGTCGGCGCGCGGCTTTTTTGCTGGCTCGAACTACAGCAGAGCGGCGGGGACGGGCGGCCTTGGAAAGCGCTCGATCACCGCGACCGCCTCATCGATCGTGTCTGCAAACACAACACGGCCCGCCCCTTCATCGCTAGCCGAGCCAAGAGCGAACAAGCCTTGCAGCACCGGCTCTAACGGCAATGTCCACTTCCAGAAACGGCCAAGAAACACCATTGGACTAAAGACGCCGACGCTCGGCCGTTGCTCGGTAGGTGCAGGAAACGAGCGGTAATAATTCTGAGCGGCATCTTGGAAGACTTCTTGGACAGTTCCAGCACGTCCTTCCGCGTAAATGATCCCGTGCGTGGCGGCTGCAAGCAGACCATCTTCCCGGATCGAGTTCTGGAAATATTTGGCCACCTTATCGGCAAAGACGGTTGTCGGCTCCCATCCATACATCCATGTCGGAACGGCGATCCCGCCGCCGTGGCCGATCTTGTCGAGCAACTCCCAGCCCGGCTTGTAATAGGCCGCCAACGCCTCCACGACGTTCTTCTTGACCTCGACCATGTCGGGCTGCTTGCCCGTATAAATGACAGGAAAGTCCTTACAGTCGAGCACGCCCGCAGCGATGGTTTTTAGCGCGTCTTCGAGAGCCTGACCAAGGTCACCAATCGCTGCACCTAGGTGGACCGCTTCCATTGCACCCGGGCCGCCGCCGCTGATCACCGTGAAGCCGCGGTGCGTCAGCATCGCCGACACCTTCGCCGCGTTGTTGTAGGCGGGCGATCCGCGCAACACGCTGTGGCCTCCCATTATCGCCACCGTCTTGCCTGTTTTGCGCAGTTCGTCAGCGAATAATTCCGTGATGGTGCAATCGTGCTCAGCCCGTGCCAGAACCTCGGGCTTACTCGTGCTCGCAGCACCGCGATCGGCTACAAATTCTTTATAAACGCGGAAATCGAGCGTATCCGCGAACGTCTCCGGTGCGGCCGGCTTGTAGCCATCAAAGAGCTCAGCGATGGTGTAAAGCGAGGTGCGCGATTTGTCGAAGATGCCCATATCCCCCTCGGTTTCTCGCTGACTCGACGTGGGCGAACCTGCCGTATTCTTTCTGACAGTCAACATTTGATCAGACCAAATTTGATCGGTCGAGTGCCCTTGTCCTTCCTTATCCGCGCCGCCTTGCGCACCAGTCGGGCTTTGGCCTGCGCCTGGGCCACGGCCGCGCCGCACCTGCCTTAATCAGTATCGTCGCGAGATCCTGGTCGCCGACGCGGACGCGCGCGACCGTCCGGTTGTAGCTCCGCCCGAGCCGGACGAACGTCACGAACCGACCGTCGAGCAGACGGCGGACGGTCGCAGCTGCGGCCTGGCCGAGGCGGATCTCGGACGCGCACCGCGCCTGATCGGCATGAGTCTCCGGCGCGTCGACGCCCGCGATCCTGATCCGCTCGCCGCTTTCCAGCACCACTCCTTCACCGGGAACGACCTCCGCCAC
>CAXTNG010000260.1:0-1532 GCA_964245475.1 uncultured Sphingomonas sp.
ACCAATATCACGCGAGCACTTACGGCTATTACCTGGAAGCCTTGGTGGTGTTCGGCAAAGTCACCGGCGTCGACCCGCGCTTCCTGGGCGAGCGGGAGCGCGCGGCGGACGACCTCGGCATCGCTCCGGCGGTTGCGGCCGCGCTGCAGCGGGTCGCCGCGGAGCAGCTCGGCTTCGCTCAGCGCACGAGCCGCTCCTCGACCGAGGTGAAGGCCGAACGCCCCGGCTCGGCGGGCGCGTCGGTCGCGAAATAGGCGACGCCGGTACCGCGTGCGCGATCGATCCACAGTCCCGAGCGCAGGCCATAAGCCTCGCCCGCATGGCCGATGCGGGTGCGCCCGTCGCCGACCGGGTCGTCGCTGCATCCGGTCTGCGGCGTGGCGGTGAAGGTTACCGCGAGGCCGTAGCGGCAGTAGAAGCCCTTCTCCGTGTCGCCGTTGCCGCCGTCGAAAGTCCATAGCGGTCGTTCGAGCAGCGCAACCGAGCGCGGCCCGAGCAACCGTATTCCGTCGACCGTGCCGCGCCCGAGGAGCAGCCGTCCGATCGTCGCCAGACCCTTGGCGGAGATGCGCAATCCTCCCTGCGGCGAGAAGATCGCGCCGTTCGCCCCGGCGCGCCACGCGCCGAGATCGCAGCTGCCATCGCGCGCCGGCGTGACGGGGCAGGGCGGGGGCATGCCCTTGTTGTCGTCGCGGACCGGCACGCCGTCGCGATAGAGCACGACGGAACGCGACGCGGCCGCGGGAGAGCAACTCGCCCAATTATAGCACGCGTCGAGCTTGAGCGGGCCGAGCACCAGCTGCTGCATCAGCCGGTCGAAGCGCTCGCCCGTCGCCCGCTCCATCACGCTCGCGACCACCGGAAAGCCGATGTTGGCGTAGCGGAAGTACGTGCCGGGCGCATGCTCCGCATCCCACACCTTCGGATCGCGCAGAGCGTCGAGCAGGTCCGCGTCGAGCGGCAGGACGTAGTCGATCCCGTCGATCAGGCTCGACCGGTGCGACAGCAGCAGCCGAAGCGTGATCGGCACCCCCGGAAACGCCGGGTTGCGCAGCCGCCGCCCGAGCAGCACCGACACGTCCGCATCGAGGTCGAGCCGCTTCTGCTCGACCAGCCGCATCACCGCGATCGCCACCACCAGCTTCGAAACCGACGCGACCCGCACCGGATCGTCCGCCGTCACCGTCCGCGGCGCCGCGACGTCGGCAAACCCGCTCGCCGCCATCGACGTTACCCCGCGCCGATCGAAGGCCACCCGCACCGTTGCGACCGGCGCTGCGGCGAGCAGCGCCAGCGCGATCAGAACTTCGTCTCCGCCGAGATCGTGAACGAGCGCAGCCGCGGGTCCGCGACGCGGGGCTCCCACGAACTGCCCGCGCCGCTGTTGCCGTCATAGGTGATCGCGAACGGCGGGTCCTTGTCGAACAGGTTCTTGACGCCCAGAGAGAGTTTCAGGCCCGGCAGACCGGTGTAGCTGATCGTGGCGTTGTAGATGATATAGTTCTCGACCCGCTTGTTATAGTCGGGCCGCG
>CAXTNG010000260.1:1542-2869 GCA_964245475.1 uncultured Sphingomonas sp.
GTTGGCATAGCCGTCGCGGAAGATCTGCGTCAGCGAGACCGTTACGTCGCTCTTCGTGTAGCTGACGAAGGCGTTGTGCTTCCATTTCAGGCCGAGGTCGCCGGCGAAGCTGAACACGCCGCGGACATTGGCATAGGTCGCGGTGGGGGTCAGCTTCTCCTTCTTCTTCAGCAGATACGTACCGTCGAGCCCCGCGGCGAACGACCCGCCCAAGGCATCGACATTGCCGCGGATCGCGACCTCCAGGCCCGACGTCCGGCGCGAGCCGGCGTTGATCACGCGGTCGTCGATCAGGATGATGTTGCCCGCGGCATCGCGGATGAACCGGTCGGCGAACAGCGCGCCATTGTCGATCAGCTGGCGCAGCGAGAGCGTCTGGATCGTGTCGTCGACCGCAATGTTCCAGTAATCGACCGACGCGCTGAACTGCCGCACCGGCTGGAACACGATGCCGCCGCTATACTGCTCTGCAGTCTCCGGGCGCAGCGTCAAATTGCCGCCGGTGCCGACGTCGGGCCGGATGAAGCCGCACGCCGGGTTGGTCAAATTGGGCACCCCGCCAGGGCATTTCACCGGGTCGGCGATGTCGCTGCCCGCGTAGGGCGAAATGGTCACCCCGTTGAATATCTGGTTGAACGCCGGCACGCGGAAGCTGGTGTTGTACGATCCGCGGAACTTCAGCCAGTCGAGCGGGTGGAACAGGAACGACGCCTTCGGGTTCGTGGTTCGCCCGAACCCGGTATAGTCGTCGACCCGCACCGCGCCGGTCACTTCCAGGCTGGAGAGCAGCGGCACCAGCACCTCGGCATAGGCGGCCTTGACGTTGCGGTGCTTGGGGGTGAGCGCGTTGACGTTGTCGAACGCGGCGAGGAAGATCACCGGCGCGGTGGCATCGGCGGCGGAAGACCCGTTGAACGCGTAGCTTTCCCGCCGGTAATCGATGCCCGCCGCGATCTTCACGTCGCGGCCCCAGATCGGGAACAGTGTGCCCGAAACCGATCCGTCGAACTGCTTCACCTCATATTTGCCGCCGTACAGCGTCGCGCCGGACGCGGATACGCCCGCCAAGGCGGCGAGCCCCGCATCGGTCTGGGTCAGGCTGAAAGGGTTGATCAGGCCGCTGTTCAGCACGCCCACCAAGCCGCGCTGGGCCGTGCCCGGAACGGCAGGGGCGAGCGGGTCGGGAGTGCCGTTGGCGAGCGTGCCGCGATAGTAATAGCCGCTGCCGAGCACCGACGACGCTTCGCTGCGCGCGTAGGAGGCACCGGCGCGATAGTCCCAGCTGCCGCCGATCGGTCCCTCCGCGCTCAGTGCCGCGCGGAAGGTC
>CAXTNG010000260.1:2879-4450 GCA_964245475.1 uncultured Sphingomonas sp.
GTCTTGGTGTCGGTCTTGTATTCGCGCGGGCCGCAGGGGACGCAGCGCCAGCGGTAGGCGATCGGCTTGCCGTAATTGGCACGCAGCGCCGTCTGCTGCGCGGGCACGGTGAACGCGCCGAGCAATGCGTTGAAGATCGTGTTGTAGGTGGCGGTGGTCAGCGCGTTCAGGGGAAGCGCGATCGGTAGGTTTGTCGCGTTGGCGGTCAGCTGCGCGTTGGAGAAGCTCTTGGCCGATTTGGCGTCGGAGCCGGTGATCTCGAGCGCCAGCTCGTGCCGCCCGCCGACGCGGATGACGCCGCGTCCGTAATAGGTGAGCGTGTCGATCGGCTGCTGGATCACCGCGACGCGGCCGGTGTCGAACGCGCAGGCATATTGCGCGGTCGGCGCGTTCCACAACAGCTCGTCATAAGGCAGACCGCCGGGCATGCTTTCACACCCGGCCCCGCCCGGCAGATCCAGGATGTTGATCCCGCCCGCGGCGGCATTGGCACCATTGGGTGCGGTAAGCGTCAGGCCGCCGGTCAGCGTGCCGCCGCCGGCGACCCCGGTGACACCGTTGGGCGGCTGGTTCGCGCTGGCGGCGATGTTGAAGATGGTGGCGATCGGCGTGCCGCGGGTGTCGACCGAGAGGCCGCGGTTGGGCTGGTTGGTGTTGCCGAAGGCGCGATCCTCGCCGCGCAGGATCTTGTTCCAGCTGTATGACACCGCGCCCATGACGTTGAAGCCCTGGTTCGCGAGATCGCCCCAGCCGGCCACGCCCGACAGGCGATAGATGTTGCCGTCGCCGCGCTGGGTCGCATCGACGAAGCCCTGCAGCCCGAGGCCCTTATAGTCCTTGCGGGTGATGAAGTTGATGACGCCGCCGACCGCGTCGGTGCCGTAGATTGCCGATGCGCCGTCCTTCAGCACCTCGATCCGGTCGATCGCGGCGAACGGGATCTGGTTCACGTCGACCGCCGAGCCGGTGAGGCCGTGCGCCGCCACCCGGCGGCCGTTGAGCAGCACCAGGGTCGCCGCGCTGCCCTGGCCGCGCAGGTTCGCCGCCGACAGGCCGTTGGTGCCCCGCTGCGCCCCCGAGGTGACGTCGGCGTTCGACGCCAGATTGTCCGCGCCCGAACCATTGGTGCTCAAGAACATGACGAGCTGCTCGGGGCTGCTGATGCCGTTGCGCTGCACCTCCTCGTTGGTGATGATCTGCAGCGGCAGCGCCGAATTGTTCGGGTCCTGCCGAATGCGCGATCCGGTGACGATGATCTCCTTGGACCCCCGCCCGCTGGTCTCGTCCGCATCGGATGCCGGTAAGGCGCCGGTCTGCGTCGCCGCCTCCTGCGTGGCTCCCGCACCCGACGCCGTCTGCGCGACGGCCGGGACCCGGGCGAGCAAGGCGATGGCCGAGCCGGAAAGCAGCAGCCGCAGGACGGATGTGGATTGGCGCATGGTCGTTCCCCCTGACGCGCCTCCCCAGGCGCTCGTCCATGAATACACAACGAACCTGCACCCGATGCCAGCGGAATCTGCATGGCCGTTGACGCGGGCGATCAGCGGCAAGGTCAGGTCGCGAGCCTGCTT
>CAXTNG010000260.1:4460-5083 GCA_964245475.1 uncultured Sphingomonas sp.
CGGCTCGCCTTGTTCGTGCTGCTCGGCTTCTCGGCGGGGCTGCCGTTCTACATGTTCTCAACCGTGCTCACGCTGCGGCTGGCCGCGCATGGCGTCGGGCTGGCGGTGATCGGCTTCTTCGCCTGGGTGCAACTGCTGCCGACCTTCAAATGGGCCTGGGCGCCGCTGCTCGACCGCTACGACGTGCCCGGCTTCGCGCGTGTCTGGGGCAAGCGGCGCGGCTGGGTCATGCTGGCGCAGCTCGGCATCTGCTCGTCGACCGCGGCGATGGCGTGGACCGCCGGCGATCGCAGCCTGGGCGTGACGGCAGTGTTCGCGGTGCTGCTCGCCTTCTGGACGACGACGCTGGAGATCGCCGCCGATGCCTGGCGGATCGAGCTCGCGCCGACCGAAGCTGAGCAGGGGCCGATCGTCGCGGCGAACCTGTGGGGTTATCGCAGCGCGATGGTGGCTGCGGGCAGCGGTGCGCTGCTGGTCAGCGCCATCGGCATCGTGTTCGCCACGATCATCGGCTTCGTGGTGGCGATCTGCCGGCTCGCGCCCAACTGGATGGTCTCGAAACTCGCGATCGTCTACGTCGAGCTGTTCCGCAACGCGCCCGACTACGTCATGCTGGTCTGGGT
>CAXTNG010000261.1:0-1006 GCA_964245475.1 uncultured Sphingomonas sp.
GGAGGCGAGGTCGGCGACCTCGCTGGGGGAGAGCGCGTCGATCAGGTCCTCGCGGACGTAATCGTTCATCTCCGCGAAGACCTCGGCGTCGAGCAGGTCGCTGATCGCGTGGGCGAGCGCCGGGCGGTCCTCGTCGGGGGTCAGCTCGAACAGGTCGGCGATGTCGGCGGGATGGAGCGGTTCGACCAGCGCGCGGGCGGCTTCGGCGTCGCCCGCCTCGACCGCGTCAAGGACGGCGCGGACGAACTCGGGCTTCAGCCGGTCGTCCTCGTCGAGTTGGGTCTCGGCGCCCGATTCCTCGGCGGCTTCGGGAAGCTCGACCTCGCTCATACGCGCCTCCCATTTTGCGGCGCAGCGCAAGTAGCGCGGGGCGGCGCCATTTGCCAGCGGCGGCAGCCCTCCCTATCTGCGCCCGCGACATTCACGGAGATTCCCGATGGCCGATACCCCGAGCACGCTGACCCTGACGCTGGACACCGGCAACGGCGAGGGAGGCGACGTCACCATCAAGCTGCGCCACGACCTGGCGCCGGGGCACGTCGCGCGGATCGCCGAACTGGCGAACGAAGGCTTCTACGACGGCGTGCCGTTCCACCGCGTGATCCCGGGCTTCATGGCGCAGGGCGGCGACGGCGGGAATGGCGACGGGACCGGCGGGTCGACCAAGCCGAACCTCAAGCAGGAATTCTCGCCCGAGCCGCACGTCCGCGGGATCTGCTCGATGGCGCGGACCAGCAATCCTGATTCGGCCAACGCGCAGTTCTTCATCTGCTTCGACGACGCGCGCTTCCTCGACCGGCAATATACCGTCTGGGGCGAGGTGACCGACGGCATGGAGCTGATCGACGCGCTCCCCAAGGGCGAGCCGCCGCGCGAGCCGGGCAAGATCGTTACGGCCACGGGGTAATAGCACGATCTACCGGGCACCACCGCGCGGCCTGCGGGCCTGATGCCGAGGGGCGCGAGGTCGAAGATGGCGGCGTTGTTGACGAGGATGTCGAGCCCG
>CAXTNG010000261.1:1016-5079 GCA_964245475.1 uncultured Sphingomonas sp.
CGCCGGCGAGCCAGCCGCCGATCGCCGCGCTGGCGAGCGATGTGCCCAGCCATGCCGCGCCGGTGACCAGCAGCGCGATGACGAGCAGGACCGCTGCGATCACGAGGCCGAAGGCAACCGGCGGCCATTTCGCCGAGCGGCTCACCCAAGGCGTCTGGCCGCCGATGAAGTCGGCGTTGTCGGGCAGCGGCGCCTGTCCGCGGACGATGAAGTCCGCGATCTCGTCCCACTGGCTCTCCTTGATGCCGGCGCCATGGCTGCCCTGGACGAAGTCGATCTGATAGGAATCGTGTGTGCCGAGGCGCTTGGTCCGCAGCCGCGCGCCGTTGGCCGCGGTCACGACGGCTCCATCCCGGAGATCGTCAAACCCCAGGTGGCCGGCGCCGCCGAGATCGAATGCGCGGTAGCGCGACACGCCGTTGGGGAAGATCGCAACCACCCAATCGCCGCTGGCGACATAGTTGAGGATGGCTTCGACCTGTCGCCGCGCCGCGGCGGCGGCGGTCCAGTCGTAGTCGCAGCGCACCACGCTGCCCGCGAACACCACCCGCCTGAAGCTGGCGGCGGGATAGTCGCGCAGCGCGCGGGCGGCGAGATAGGTGCCGTTGGAATGGCCGACATAGTGGAAGTCGGCCGTCGGATAGAGCGCGCGGGTATCGGCGTAGCGGTCCATCAGCCAGCGCACCTTGTCGCGCCGCACCCAGGGCAGCAGGAACGGTCCCATCGCGAGATAACCGTAGGACAGGGTCATCGAGCGCGCGATGCGATGCGCCTCGGCGGCCGCGCCCATCACCTTGTGCGCGATCTTCTGCGTCCAGAAGCCGCGATCGCGAATGCCGTGGATGACGAAGACGACGTCGTCGACGCTCGTATCGGCGACCGGCGGCGGACCGTTGGTGACGAATTGGGCCGGAAGGACATGCGGGTCGTTCGCCAGCTCATCGGCCGATCGGGTGAGCGCGGCCATGAAGATGGCCCTGCGCTGCACGGCCGCCGGCGACCCTTCGACCGCGATCGCCTCGGCGTGGTTGGTCGCGGGCAGCTGCAGCATGACGAAGCGCTTGCGGGTGATCTCTGACAAGAAGTCGATCGTGTCTTCCGGCGCGACCGTGTCGTCGACTGAGCCGAGCATCTGCACCGCGGTGATCGCCGGCGGGGTTGGGCGGCGCATCAGCGCCAGCCATTGCAGGCGTGTCTGCACCACGAAGGGCGCGCCGAGCCGCGTTTGCAGCACCGTCCAGCGGCCGTTGGCCAGCATCTCGCCGAGAAGCGCGCCCAGCGACCACAGCATCGAGGCGAGCACGCCATGTGCGGCGTTGTTGGACCAGCCGCGCAGGATGCCCGCGGACAGGACGAGACGTTCGATCCGGTCGGCCCATGGCAGCGGCTCGCGCCAGCGCGCCAGCCCCGCCTCGAACGCCGCGCCGATCTGCCCGCGCCCGGGATCCGCCGGGGTCTCGCCGTGTGCGAGCACGACGAGCTTGCGTGCGATCAGCGAACCCATGCTGTGACCGGCCAGGATGACGCGCTCGAAGCCGTGCTCGCGCACCAGCGCGTCGGCCTGGGCGAGGAGGTCGGATGCCGCCATCTCGGGCGGGGTCAGCGAGAACAACCCGCCGCGCGTGCCGCGACGGCGGATAGCGCGCAGCGTCCTGGGCAAGAGCCTGCGCCACGACCGGGGTTGGCGACCGTAGCACATCAGGGGAGTGTAGGTCGCCGCGGCGGGAATGGCGTCTCGCGCGGCGCGGGCGAGCCCGGTCATACCGGCAGGCGTGCCCTGCAGGCCGTGAATGAAGATCACGAGAGTGGTGGCACCTGCCGGCACCTGCAGATTCTCTCGTTGAACGCCCGTCATCCCCACTTCCCCATGACGAACATGGAGAATGCGCCGCGGCGAAGCTGCGATCAAGCGGTGCCGAGCGTCCGGATAAGCCAGTCGTGGAACAGCTTGACCGGCCTGGTCTGCAGCGCGCGCGGGCGGCAGACGAACCAATAGGAGTATGGGCTCTCCACCTCGATGCCGAACAGGCGGACGAGGCGGGGGTCGTTCGCGTCCTCCAGATGGCTGGCGTGCATGAAGGCGACGCCGATCCCCTGTGCGGCCGCCTCCAGCATCAGCGCGCCCGAATCGAAGATGTCGGTGGCGAGCGGATCGATCTCGCCCAGCCCCGCCGCCTCGCGCCAGGCGGTGAAGGTGTCGGGCATGTCGCGGTGAACGAGCGCGGTCAGGCCGGCGAGCTGCTCCGGGCGGGTGATCGGCTCGGGCCCCTCGATCAGCGACTTCGCGCCGATCACGTATACCGAGTTGCGATCGAGCCGCTTGGCATAGAGCGCCGGGTCGATCTCGCGGGCGAGCGTGATCGCGGCGTCGAGACCTTCGCCGAGGCGCGTCATGCCGTAGCCGGCGGTGTCGATGTCGAGATGCAGCTCGGGGTGCGCGGCGCGCAGCTCGCCCAGGCGCGGAAACAGGCGCTGCGAGGCGTAGAGCGGCAGGATGCCGAGGCGAAGGCGGAGCACCTCGGTCGCGCTGGTCATCGCCTCGACCGCATCGGAGAGCTGGTCGAGCACCGGCGCGATCTGCGCGAGCAGCCGCTCGCCGTCAGCATTGGGCACCATCGCCTGGTGGCGGCGGTCGAACAGCGGTTTGCCGATAAATCGCTCGAGGCTCTGGACGCGGCGGCTCAAGGCAGGCGCCGAGAGCGCGAGTTCCTGAGCGGCGGCCTTGGCCGACCCGAGGCGGGCGACCTGGACGAAGGCTTCGATGGCGCCGAGGGGAGGAAGCCGGCGCATCGGCTTGCTAACTCGTGGTGCAGTGCATCATTGTCGCCAAACCGTCCTGCTACGATTCAGGTTGCAAGCTCGCATGCAAATTGTGCAAGCGCAATGGACGAGTTCGCAATTGCAACACATGCTGCACCGCGGCATTCAGAGGGTGCCTTTCAGGCATCCTCTCCTAAAAACTTTCACGAGGCCGGTCGTTTGTCGATCGGCCTCTTTTTTCGTGCCCGGCAGGCGGGATGGCAGCGGCGGAACCGGCTTCCTATCTCGGGCGCTTCGCCGCGGGTAAGGAGTCTCATGGCCGATAGCGAACCGCCCAGCCGCCGCATCCAGGTGGCCAACAGCCGGCCGGAAGATTCGGGCCGCGGCCTGGCGCATGTGCCGCGCGCGCTGATGGCGGCGCTGGGTATCGCCGAGGGCGACGTGATCGAGATCGTCGGCAAGCAGTCGACGCCGGCGCGCGCGGTTGCGCCGTACCGCGAGGACGAAGGGCTCGACCTCTTGCGTATCGACGGGCTCCAGCGCGCCAATGCCGGGGTCGGCTCGGGCGATTTCGTCGAGGTGCGCAAGGCCGATTCCAGGCCGGCGACGCGGGTGGTGTTCGCGCCGGCGCAGCAGAATTTGCGGCTCCAGGGATCGACCAACGCGCTGAAGCGCACCTTCCTCGGGCGGCCGTTCTGCCAGGGCGATGTGGTCGCGACCGCGGGGCACCAGCGCGTCGGCGACATGCCCCCCAACGTCCAGCGCTTCATGAACGCGCCTGCCTATGCCTTGCAGGAGATCAGGCTGGCGGTGGTCTCGGCGGCGCCCATCGGCATCGTCCATATCGACGAGAACACCGAGATCGAGCTGCTGTCCGAATATACCGAACCGCAGGCGGCGCGGCGCGCGGACGTCACGTATGACGACATCGGCGGCATGGGGCAGACGATCGACCAGCTGCGCGAGATGGTCGAGCTGCCGCTCAGATACCCCGAACTGTTCCAGCGGCTGGGCGTCGACCCGCCCAAGGGCGTGCTGCTCCACGGCCCGCCCGGCACCGGCAAGACGCGGCTCGCGCGTGCGGTGGCGAACGAGAGCGACGCGCAATTCTTCCTGATCAACGGGCCCGAGATCATGGGCGCTGCCTACGGCCAGTCCGAGGGGCAGCTGCGCGGGGTGTTCGAGCAGGCGTCGAAGGCGGCGCCTTCGATCGTGTTCATCGACGAGATCGATTCGATCGCGCCCAAGCGCGGCCAGGTGCAGGGCGAGGCGGAGAAGCGCCTGGTCGCGCAGCTCCTGACGC
>CAXTNG010000262.1:0-5076 GCA_964245475.1 uncultured Sphingomonas sp.
ATCCTCTCGCCTCTGTCGCTGCTCAGCCCCAGGCTGCGCACGCTGGTCGTCGAGCGCTGTTCCGCGCTGGCGATCAATCCGCAGTTCCGCCGCCGCGCTCCCGATGGCGAGGCAAAGGTCTTGTGGAGCCGTGTCGAGATCGCGGCGAGCCTGTGGGCGATCACCGTCGTCGCGCTGATCGCGACCGGCGCCGTCCCGCTCGCCAGCGCCGCCATCGCCTTTGCGGTCGTATCGGCGGTTGCGGTGGTGAACCAGGTCCGCACCCTCGTCGCGCACCTGTGGGAGAATGAGGGCGAGGCGATGACCGTCACCGCGCAATATCTCGATTCGGTCAACGTGCCTCCGCCGGCGTTCCTTCCTGCGCTCTGGGCGCCGGTGGGGTTGCGCTACCACGCGCTGCACCACCTGCTGCCGAGCCTGCCCTACCATTCGCTGGGCGAAGCGCACCGCCGTCTCGCTGCCGCGCTGGATGCGGACTCGCCCTATCACCAATCGAGCTACAAGGGCGCGATCGGGCTGATGGCGCAGATCGGGCGGAGCACGATGGTCCGTCGCTAGAGCGTGATGAGTTTGGTGTGAATCGTTTGTGGATTCACAATAGGGCGCTGATCTGATTCAACCTGCTGGCTGGTGAGGAGGCTAGCAGGGATGACGAAGGCTTACTCGAACGACCTGCGCGAGCGGGTGGTAGGGGCGGTTGAGCGGGACGGTTTGTCGCGGCACGCGGCGGCGGCCCGGTTCGGGGTGGCGCCGTCGAGTGCGATCAAGTGGGTGCAGCGGTATCGAGCCACGGGCAGCGTCGCGCCGGGGCAGATCGGCGGGCACAAGCCGCGGGTGTTGCGGGGCGAGCATCGCGACTGGCTGCTGGAGCGGATGGCGCTGGACTTCACGCTGCGGGGGTTGGTGGCCGAGCTGGCGGAGCGCGGGCTGCGGGTCGACTATCGGCAGGTCTGGGAGTTCGCCCATGCCGAGGGGCTGAGCTTCAAAAAAAAGCGTGCTGCCCGCCGAGCAGCTGCGGCCGGCAGTCGCCAGACGGCGCGAGCAATGGGCGAAGTACCAGAAGCGGGTTGATCCCCGACGGCTCGTGTTCGTGGACGAGACCTGGGCCAAGACCAACATGGCGCCGCTCCGGGGCTGGGCGCCGCGCGGGCAGCGGCTGCGCGCCAAGGTGCCCTACGGCCACTGGCGCACCATGACCTTCATCGCCGCGCTCCGCTACGACCGGATCGACGCGCCGTGCGTGCTCGACCAGCCGATCAACGGCGCCAGCTTCCTGGCCTGGATCGAGCAGATGCTCATGCCTACGCTCAGCCCCGGCGACATCGTCGTCCTCGACAACCTCGCCAGCCACAAACGACCCGCCGTCCGCCAGGCAGTCCGCAGCGCCGGTGCCAGGCTCCTGTTCCTACCGCCCTACTCGCCCGACCTGAACCCCATCGAGCAGGTCTTCGCCAAGATGAAGCACCTGCTGCGCAATGCCGCCGAGCGCACCGCCACCGCAACGTGGCAGCGCATCGGCTCGCTCCTCAACGCCTTCTCACCCAACGAATGCCAGAACTACCTCACCAACGCCGGCTATGCGTCAGCGTGATCTCATCACGCTCTAGAGCTTTGGTGGCTTTTCATTCTTCCGTGCGGATCAGCACCGCTTCGCCGATCAGCAGGAACAGCAGGAAGGGCGCCCAAGCGGCAAGGAAGGGCGGGTAGGCGCCGAGATTGCCCATCGCCAGCGCGAAATTGTCCGCGACGAAATAAGCGAAGCCGAGCGCCATGCCGATCACCGCGCGGATGAACAGCTTGCCCGACCGCGCCAGCCCGAACGCCGCGACCGCGCCCAGCATCGGCATCAGCACCGCCGACAGCGGCCCCGACACCTTGTGCCACAGCGCGCCTTCGAGCGCCTTTGTCGGACGGCCGGCGCCCGACAGATCGCCGATCGCGTCGCGCAACTGGCCAAACGACAGCCCCTCCGGATCGACGTTGGCGAGCGTGAACTGATCCGGCCTGACCCCGCGCGCGACCTCGATCGTGCCGAGCGGCGTTTCGGTCCCTCGCGCAACGTCGAAGCGCCGCGCCGGCCACACCCGCCAGCCGTCGCCTGCGCGCACGCCCTGGTCTGCCCGGATGATCGCGATGAGGTTGCCCCCGGTGCGGTCGTACACCGTGACGCCGCTCAGCCGCGTCGCATCGCCGCGGCCACGGGTCTGGTCCGCCTGGATCAGGTCGTCGCCGTCGCGTACCCACACGTTGGCGCGATCGCCGCGGTCGATCGGCAGGGGGCCGTAGTTGACGTTCTGCCACTGGTCGAGCGTCGCGGTCGCGCGGGTGACGACGCGATCGTTGAAGCTGAACGACGCGATCGCCACCCCCAGGCTGGCGATCACCAAGGGTGCCAGCACCTGATGCGCGGAGAGGCCCGCAGCCTTCAGCGCGATGATCTCGCTGTTCTGGTTCATCGTCATCAGCGTCAGGATGGTGCCGAGCAGCACCGAATAGGGTATGGCGAAGGCGATCAGCTCGGGCCCGCGCAGCGAGACGTAGCGCCAGATCTCGGTCTGCCCGTTGCCGGCATAGGCCAGAATCTTGCCCGATTCGCTGAGCAGGTTGAGCGTCAGCAGCACCAGCACCAGACCCGCGGCGATCCCGAAGGTGCGCGTCAGGAACAGCCGCGCCATGTAGACCGCGACGGTTCGCGAAGGAAAGAAGCTGCTCATCAGACTGCTACCGGCTCGGGACGGCGGCCGGGCAGACGGCGCGCGATCGCCTTGACCAGCTTGGCCGAGACCCGTTCCAGCCCGCCGATCGGCTGCCCGCCGGGAATATAGGCGATCACGTAATACATCCGGATCGACAGCGCCGCGAAGATCATCAGCGGCACCCACAAGGCGATCAGCGGGTCCATCCGCCCGAGTTCGCCGACGCTCTGCGCATATTGGCTGACCTTGAAGTAGGTGACGATCATGACGATGCCGACGATCACGCCCAGCGCCGAGGTCGAGCGCTTCGGCGGCACGCCAAGCGCCAGCGCGAGCAGCGGCAGGAAGAACATCGACACCACCTCGGTCACCCGGAAGTGGAACTCCGCCCGGCTCGACGCGCGTGCCTCGCGCGTTGGCGCGGCCTGGCCGCTGCGCGCCAGCTCGATCAGCGTCGACTCGTTGGTGTCGTCACCGCGACGGCGGAAGCTCTCGAACTGCGGCAGGTTGATCGGCAGGTCGTGGCTGCTGAAGGTCAGCACCCGCGGGGTGCGGAACTCTGGCCGGCTGTGGATCAGCGTGCCGTTGGTCAGGCGGAAGATGATGACGTTCCTGTCATCGGTGGCCAGGAACCGCCCACGTTCGGCGGTGACCGCGATCCAGTCGTTCTTGGGCGTGTGGACGTTGACGAAAATGCCCGACAGGTCGCGCCCGCTTTCCCGGCTTCGCTCGATGCGCAGCGTCATCCGGCTGCCGAGATGGGTGAACTCGCCGACCTTGATCGATGCGCCGAGCGCACCGGTCCTGAGTTCGTAGCGCAGCTGCTCATAGGCGTAGCGCGAGCGCGGCTGGACATAGCCGACGATGGCCAGGTTCGCCGCGGCGAGCACGATCGTGTAGAGGTAAGGGACCCGCAGCAGCCGCGAATAGCTCATGCCCACGCCGCGCATCACATCCAGCTCGGAGGTGGTGGCGAGCCGGCGGAAGGCGAGCAGGACGCCGAGCATCAGGCCAATCGGGATGCCGAGCCCGAGATATTCGGGCAGCAGATTGGCGAGCATCCGCCAGACGACGCTGATCGGGCCGCCCTGCGTCGCGACGAAATCGAACAGGCGGACCATGCGATCGAGGATCAGCAGCATCGCCGAGATGAGCAGGGTGGAGAACAGCGGCAGCGCGATCAGCCGGGCCATGTAGCGGTCGATGGACGTCATGGGGGTGAGCGGCGCGGCTTTCGGGCGGGGGAAGCGCCGCTATAGGCGGCGGTTTGCGACGCGTCAGCCCTATTCGGCGGCGATCGCGTCCGGCGCATCCAGCCGCCGCGCCATCGCCGCGGCGATCGCGCGCTCCAGCTTGGCGAGCGTGAACGGCTTGCGCAGCAGGATATGGTCGCCGAAGGCATCGGCGTTGGCCTCGCCCGCGAAGCCGGTGACGAACAGCACCGCCAGATGCGGGAAGCGCGCGGTCAGCCCGCCGATCATCTCCGGCCCGGTCTGCCGCGGCATCAGCACGTCGGTGATGATCAGGTCGACGTCGGGATGGCGCTCGAGCATCGCGGGCGCCACGAGCGGGTCGTCGCACGAGACGGCATCGTGTCCCAGCTCCCCCAGTGCGGCCATGGTCGCGGCGAGCACGCGCGGGTCGTCCTCGACCACCAGCACGGACAGGGTGCCGCTTTCGGGTGCGTCCGGCGCGGCCGGCTTGGATGCGGCCGCAACGGGCGCCAACGTGTCGCGCGGCAGGTACAACGTCACGGTCGTGCCGCGCCCCGGCTCGGTGTCGATGACGATGCCGCCGTCCATCTGGCGGACCATCGCGAAGATCTGGCTGAGCCCGAGCCCGGTGCCCTTGCCGACCGGCTTGGTGGTGAAGAACGGCTCGAACACACGCTCCGCCGTCGCCGCGTCCATGCCGGTGCCGGTGTCGATCACGGCGATGGTGACATGCTCGCCCGCGCCGCATTCGCCGACCTCGCCCTCCGACAGCGTGGCACGGCCGGTCGCGATCGTCAGCACGCCGCGGCCGTGCATCGCGTCGCGCGCGTTGACCGCGAGGTTGAGGATGGCGTTCTCGATCTGCACCCGGTCGGCCCGCACCCGCCAGCCGTCCGCCCGATCGCGGGCCACGAGGGTGATGGCGTCGCCGAGTGTCCGGTCGAGCATGTCGGACATGCCCGCAACGATCTCGCCCGCCACCATGCTTTCGGCCTCGATCGACTCCTCGCGCGAGAAGGCGAGCAGGCGGCGGGTCAGGGCGGCGGCGCGGTTCGCGCCCTCGGTCGCGCTGTCGACGTGACGGGCGGCGGTCTCCGGGTCGCTGCCGAGGCACCGTTTGGCAAGCTCGAGCCCGCCGAGAACGACTGCCAGCATGTTGTTGAAGT
>CAXTNG010000263.1:0-5060 GCA_964245475.1 uncultured Sphingomonas sp.
CGTCGGTGATCGAGATCACGTTGGTCGGGATGTAGGCCGACACGTCGCCCGCCTGGGTCTCGATGATCGGCAGCGCGGTCAGCGACCCGCCGCCCTCGCTGTCGCTCATCTTGGCGGCGCGCTCGAGCAGGCGCGAGTGGAGGTAGAAGACGTCGCCGGGGTAGGCCTCGCGCCCCGGCGGACGGCGGAGGAGCAGCGACATCTGACGATACGCGACCGCCTGCTTCGACAGATCGTCGTACACGATCAGGGCGTGCATGCCGTTGTCGCGGAAATACTCGCCCATCGCGCAGCCGGTGTAGGGCGCGAGGAACTGGAGCGGCGCGGGATCGGACGCGGTCGCGGCGACGACGATCGAATAGTCCATCGCGCCCTGCTCGGTCAGCGTGCGGACCAGCTGCGCGACGGTCGAGCGCTTCTGCCCGACCGCGACATAGACGCAGTAGAGCTTCTTCTTCTCGTCGTCGCCGGCGTTGACGCCCTTCTGGTTGATGAAGGCGTCGATCGCGACGGCAGACTTGCCGGTCTGGCGGTCGCCGATGATCAGCTCGCGCTGGCCGCGGCCGACGGGAACAAGCGCGTCGATCGCCTTGAGGCCCGACTGCATCGGCTCGCTGACCGACTGGCGCGGGATGATCCCCGGCGCCTTGACCTCGACGCGGCTGCGCTGGTCGCTCTCGATCGGACCCTTGCCGTCGATCGGATTGCCGAGACCATCGACCACGCGGCCGAGCAGGCCCCTGCCGACCGGCACGTCGACGATGGTGCCGGTGCGCTTGACGGTATCGCCCTCGCGGATTTCGGAGTCCGAGCCGAAGATCACGACGCCGACATTGTCGGTCTCGAGATTGAGCGCCATGCCCTGCACGCCGTTGGCGAATTCGACCATCTCGCCCGCCTGGACGTTGTCGAGCCCGTAGATGCGCGCGATGCCGTCGCCGACCGAGAGTACCTGGCCGGTCTCGGAGACCTGCGCCTCGGTGCCGAAGTTCGCGATCTGGTCGCGGATGACGCGGGAGATTTCTGCGGCGCGGATATCCATGTTCAACCTCTCATCGCGCTGGCGAGCGCGTTCAAACGGGTGCGGATCGAGGAATCGATCATCTGGGAGCCGATGCGGACGACCAGCCCGCCGAGCAGTTCGGGATCGACCGACAGGTCGACGCTGACCTCGCGACCGACGCGCGCGCGCAGCTGCTGCTTCAGCTCGGCGACCTGGTCGTCGGTGAGCGGGTGCGCGCTGGTCACCTCGGCGGTCGCCTCGCCGCGGTGGCAGCTGGCGAGGCGGCGAAAGGCGCGGACGATCTGCGGCAGCTGCCCGAGCCGGCGGTTCTCGGCGAGGACGCCGAGGAAGCTGCGCGTGGTCGGGTCGACGCCGAAGCTGTCCGCGGCGGCGAGCACGCCCTTGACCGCGTCGCTCCGCGCGAGCGTCGGGCTGGAGGTCAGGGTGCGGAAGTCATCGGACTGGGCGATCGCGTCGCGGACGTCGGCGAGGCTCCGCTCGACCTGGTCGATCGCCTTGGCATCGCGCGCGAGGTCGAACAGCGCCGACGCATAACGCCCGCCGAGGCTTGCCTCCATACCACCGCCGGATGTCTCCACGCGATCCACTTCCTTGGTTCACAACGGGTTCGCCCATGGGTGAACGGGGCCGAATGACGGCCCTGTCATGGGATGGCGGGCGGTTAGCAGCGGCGAGCGCGCTATGCAACCCGGACGGATTGCCAGTCATTTGGAAGGCACGGGCTTTAGCAGAGATATCGTCACCACGGACTTGTTCCGGGTGCTAGCGGAGTACCACGCGATGCGCTCCGACAAGTGAGGATATCGCGCAGCCTAACCCTGGACCCTGGAACACACCGGGGTGACGGAGTGGATGGCACCCTCACTTCACTGCCCCGCTTTCTTCGTCCCCTCCTCCGCCGCCGTCTCCAACGCGTTCAGCGCCGCGCGGCCGGTCTGGCCCGATTCGAGCAGCTTGAGCAGCCGCCCCGCGGCAGTCTCCCCGCCCGCGTGCGGATCGGAGGCAAGCACGCGCAGCACCCGCTTGGCGGCGTCGGGGTGGTCGTCGAGGATCAGCTGCCGCGCCGCCAGGAACTGCGTCTCGCGGTCCTCCGGCGCCAGTTCGGTCGCGCGGTAAAGCCCGGCGATCGCCCCCTTGGACGGAGCCGTCCCCTGCCACATGAACGAGGCGTAGAAGAGCGCGAGCGCGGCGGCATCGTTGGGCTGGGCACGGTTGGCCTTGATGATCCAGCTGCGCGCCTCCTGCCACCGCTGCGGATCGGTCACCCCTTCGACGCCGCCTGCGGCGGCGCTCAGGACAGGCTTGCCCTCGGTCAACCGTGCGAGATGAACGCGCGCCTTGTAGAGGAGCGCCTGACTCGACGTCGGCTCGACCGCGATCGCAGCGTCGGCGGCGGCTTCCGCGGCGTCGAGCTGCTTTGCGTCGAATGCCATTTCGGCGAGCCAACCCTGCACGGTGGCATCCCTGCCGAACGGCGCCGCCGCCGCGGCAGCCTTGGCATAGAGCGGCGGCGCGGTCTTGCTGTTGACGCCACGCGTGGACTCCATCCGATAGCCGATCAGCGCCGCCTCGCCTGCGGTGAGCGCGTGGACTTCGACCGGCGGCGTGGGGAAGTTCGCCATGTCGACGCGCATCGCCGGGATGCGGCTCTTGTCGAGGTATGCGTCAAGCGCCGAGTCGAGCGCCTTCAGGTCGCCGAACGCCTCGGTCGCAGCGTCGATGCTCGGTTTGCCGGCATTGAACAGGTCCAGGTAGCGCACGAGCTGCTTCCGCCGGTCGATGTCGAACATGAGGTAATGGGTGAGCAGCCAGCCGCGGCCGTAGAGCGCTTCGGTCTGCAGGCCGGTCATCTTCTCGGGTGGTGCGAACAGCTGCCGGAG
The DNA here is from genome assembly GCA_964245475.1 of uncultured Sphingomonas sp. Classification (GTDB taxonomy): domain Bacteria; phylum Pseudomonadota; class Alphaproteobacteria; order Sphingomonadales; family Sphingomonadaceae; genus Sphingomonas. The sequence goes on from CAXTNG010000263.1 coordinate 2,905, forward strand.
CGACAGTCCCTTGCCTTCCATCAGGCCATAGGCGCGGTGGTTGGCGGCGGCGCCGAGCCAATAGGCGCCGTCCTTCTGCATCATCGTCGAGCAGAATTCGGCATAGCCTTCGACGAACCAGGCCGGATAGGCGACGGTGGAATTGCTGAACAGGAAGTGATGCGCATATTCGTGAAACAGCACGATGCGCGGGGTCAGCGCATTGGTGCCGGTTTCGCTGCTGCGCGGCGTGAAGGCGACCGAACCGGTGATCCGCGGCACGTAGAAGCCGTAGACGTTGTTCATGCCGGAGAGTCTCTGCACCGCGCCGGGATCGGGCAGGACGTAGACGGTGACGCGGTTGAACTCGGCTTCCTCATCGGGATCGGTGTGGTGGAAGCGGCGGACCATCGCGTCGAAATTCTCGAGCTCGATCGCCTGTTTGCGCAGCGACGTTTCGCTGGTGTTCGAATAGACGACGAAGTGCCGCGACGTGGCCTTGAGCCATTCGGCCTGCGCCGGGGAGGCAGCGGCAAGCGCGGCGAGCGCTCCCACGATAATCGGTCGGAGTCTCAACGCGTTCCCCTCTTTCGGCAGAGGCTAGCGCGCCGGCGTGGGGCTCGGCAAGGGGCGGCAGGCGACGGCCGTGCCGAAGGCGCGGCATCGCCAGCCGGCTTGGGCGAGACTGGTGAGGAAGGCAGCGTTGACCCGGGTGCGGAGGTCGCCTTCGGGCTTCCACAGCAGCGCGTCGAGGCGGTCGGCGCGGACCAGCGCGAGGGTATCGCGGTGGGGGTCGGCACCGCCCGCGGTGGTCAGCACGATGGTGCGGACGGGGACGCCGCGGGTACGGAGGACGTAGCTGGCGACCTCGGCAAGCCGCTCGCGCTTGCCGAGCGCGGCGACGGAGCTGTCCCAGGTAAAGCCGAGATGCCGGGGACGCGCAGGCGCGAGCCAGGCGGAGGGACTTACCAGCGTATTGGCGTAGCGCGGGTTGGCGCCGGGGTTGCCGACGTCGGCCGCTACGGCGAGCGCCGCGGCGGTGCCGAACAGGGCGAGGGTGGCGGGCGCGAGCCAGCTGTGGCCGGCCTTGGCGAGCAGCGCCGCGATGCCGAACAGCAACGCCGGGGCGAGCGCGGTGAGGTAGCGCCAGGTGAAGCTCGGGGTCGCCCAGGCGATCGTCACCGTCACCGCGAGGGCGACGATCCCGGCGGCGGCGAGCGCGCGGTCGGGGGTGGCAAGCCGGCGGGCGGCGCCGGTGGCGAGCAGCGCCAGCACCAGCACCGGCACCGCCAGCCCGAGCAGGATCGAGCCGAAAAAGGCGGTGGGCAGGACGAGCAGCTGGAGCGGCCCCAAGGTGCTGTACCAAGTATTGCCCGCGGTGAAGCTGAGCAGCAGCGGCAGATGGACCGTCATCCACGCGGCCAGCGGCACGAGCGGCGCCAACGCGGGCCAGCAGCGGAGCGCGGCGCGCGGGTGGAGGGCAAGGAACAGCATGCCCTGAACGGCCGCGAGGATCGCATAATGGTAATGGGTGAGCACGCCGAGGCACGACAGGCTCATCCAGGCAAGCGCTTCCCACAGGCGCGGCCGCTCGATCAGGCGGCGATAGGCGATCGCTCCCGCGACACCGACGAGCGTGAGCAGCGCGTAGCAGCGGGCGCTCGACGCATAGTCGAAGGCGGGGATCCACAGCGCGAGCAGCACCGCCCACAGCAATCGGATGCGCGCGTCGGGGTGCCCGGCTCGCCAGGCGAGCGCAGGGGCGGCAACGGACAGCAGCAGGCTGAGCAGGCGCAGCGCGGCCGTGTCGGTGCCGACGAGCTGGGCCCAGCCCCACAGCAGCATGTAATAGGCGGGTGCGCCGACCTCGTCGCGGCACCAGCCGACCAACGCGCCCACGCCGTGCTGCGAGGCGATCACCGCGGAAAAGGTCTCGTCGAACCAGAGCGGGGTCGCCCAGCCTGAGCCCAGGCGGCCTAGCAGCGCGAGGACGGCGGCAAGTGCGAGCAGCGCGCCGGTCGCAGTCATGCGCGCGCCTGCCGGCCGGCCCGGTTGGATCGCTGCGCTCGCCATGACCGGCGTCATCGCGCAACAGAGTTAACGATCCGCGAAGGACCTGAGCTTTGAGCGCAAGCGGCGGGATGCGGACGCGGATGCTGCGGGGCATATAGCGCGCA
>CAXTNG010000264.1:0-5029 GCA_964245475.1 uncultured Sphingomonas sp.
CATCAAGGCGCTCGCCGAGTGCGCCTGCGTCGAGGAGGCATGCGCGGCGGTCGGCCAAACACGCTGTGAGCGCTTGGCTCGGCCGGCAGTCGATGTCGCCGACGCGATAGTGTCAACCTGGTGTCAACTTCCGCGCGTGCCCAACCCGCCGCCTCCCGCAGCCTACAGCCCGTCGACGCTCTTGCTGACCAGGATGTTCACCGCGACCCGGCGGTTCTGCGCCTTGCCTTCGGGCGTCTGGTTGCTGGCCGCCGGGTCCGCCTTGGCCATGCCGGTCGGGGTCAGCATGCGGTACGGCTTCCAGCCGCAGACCTGCTGGAGGTAGTTGATGACGCGGGCGGCGCGCTTCTCGCTCAGCTGCTGGTTGAAATCGTCGTCGCCGGTCGAATCGGTGTAGCCGATCACCAGCATCAGCGCGTTGTCCATCTGCTGGGCCGACGTCGCCGTCTGGCACAGGCTGGCCTTGTCCTGAGAGGACAGCTCCGCCTTGCCGGTGTCGAAATGGACGTTCGTCACGCCCTTGACGTTATACTTGTCGATGTCGCCCATCCGGCCGCGCAGCGCTTCGGTCGCCGCGGTCTGCTCCTCGAAACCCTGGGCGGTGCCGTTGCGGATCATGTTCGCGGTCTTGAGGTCGCCGTTGCGGAAGCTGATCTGCCTCGCGACGAACTCGCCGCCCGGCTGCCCGGCCTCCGGCTGCCACGTCTTGACGGTGACCGGCAGCCCGTTGAGCAGCGAGGCCGCGGTGAGATTGCCGCGGCCGCCGCCGAACAGGCCGCCGCCGGCCTTGATCCGCGTCGTATCGGTGACGGTAACGATCGTGCCGGTGCCGTCGGCGGTGACGACCTTGACCCTGTTGCCGTTGCGCGCGGCGATGACGCCCTTGATCTCGGGGCCGTCTGCGGACCGGCCGTTGACGATGACCGTGGGATTGGGGGTCGGATTGGCCGGCTCCGGCTGCTGCGCGGACAGGCCGGCCGACACCGGCAGAGCGAGGGCGGCGAGCAGGATGCGGGTCGCCGATGTATTAAAGATCGCAGCCATCGAGGGACTCCCCTGAACCGTCGAGCTGACGCTTAGGTGTTCAACTCGACCTGTCTGCCGGATGAACGGGCCTGCCAAAACCGCCTGCCGAGCGGATTATCCGGGCGTTCCGTGCGGCGAGCCGATGTCGCCCGCCCCGGCTTTTCAGCCTTCCCCCTCGACGATCGCGCGGATGCGGGTGGCAAGCGCTTCCATCGCAAAGGGCTTGGTGATCATCGACATGCCGGGTTCGAGGAAGCCCGAGGCGAGCGCGGCATTCTCGGCATAGCCCGTCATGAACAGCACCTTGAGCCCGGGGCGGAGCGAGCGACCGGCGTCCGCCACCTGGCGGCCGTTGAGGCCGGGCAGGCCGATGTCGGTGACGAGCAGGTCGATGCGGCGGCGTGACTGGAGCAGCTCGACGCCCTTGGGCCCGTCCGCCGCTTCGAGGGCCTGGTAGCCCAGTTCGGTCAGCGTCTCGACGATCAGCCCGCGGACTACCGGCTCGTCCTCGACCACCAGCACCACCTCGCCCTGATCAGTCGCGTGCGCGTCGCCGAGCCGCGGCATCTCCTCCTCGCCTTCCACCATACCGCGGAAGCGGGGGAGGTAGAGCTTGACGGTCGTGCCCTGGCCTTCCTCCGAGTAGATCTTGACGTAGCCCTCCGACTGGCGGGCGAAGCCGTAGATCATCGACAGGCCGAGCCCGGTGCCTTGGCCGATCGGCTTGGTGGTGAAGAACGGCTCGAATGCCTTGGCGATCGTGCCGGTGCTCATGCCCGTGCCGGTGTCGGTCACGCAGATGCAGATATACTGGCCGGGCTTCACCTCGCGGACCTGCGCGGCATAGGCGTCGTCGAGGTGCGAGTTGCACGTCTCGACGGTCAGCTGGCCGCCATGGGGCATCGCATCGCGGGCGTTGATCGCGAGGTTGAGGACGGCATTCTCGAGCTGGTTGGGATCGCAGAGCGTCGGCCACAGTCCGGCGGCAAGCACCAGCTCGAGCGCGACCCGCTCACCCAATGTGCGGCGGAGCAGATCCTCCATCGAGGCGATCAGCGGGTTGGCACGCACCGGGCGCGGGTCGAGCGGCTGGCGGCGCGAGAAGGCGAGCAGCCGGTGGGTGAGCGCGGCGGCGCGATTGGCGGCGGTGGTCGCGCCGGTGATGAAGCGGTCGAGCTCGTTCGTGCGGCCCTGTGCGATGCGGCGCTGGACGATCTCCAGGCTGCCGGTGATGCCCTGCAGCAGATTGTTGAAGTCGTGCGCGATGCCGCCGGTCAGCTGGCCCACCGCCTCCATCTTCTGCGACTGGCGCAGCGCCTCTTCGGTCTGGGCAAGCGCAACGGCGGCTTCGCGTTCGGCGGTGATGTCGCGGCCGAACGCGTAAATAGTGCCGGCCTCGGGCACGATCGTGAACGCCAGGAGGCGGCGCTCGCCGGTGCGGGTGAGGAACACCCGTTCGTGATCAGTGAGCGTCTCGCCGGCGATCAGGCGATCGCGCACGGCGACATGCGACTTCGCGTCCTCCGGGTCGATGAAATCCTGCACGTTGCGGCCAACCGTCTCCTCTGCGCTCCAGCCCAGAAGCTGAGTCCAGGATGGGTTGACCGCGAGGATGCGGCTCTGGGCATCCGACATGATCTTGACGATCGGAGACAGGTTCCAGACACGATTGCGCTCGCGGGTCATCTCGACCTCGGCGAGCTTCTTGTCGTGGATGTCGGTGTTGGTGCCGATCCAGCGGACGATCCGTCCGGCGTCGTCGCGGATCGCTGCGGCCCGCGCGAGGTGCCAGCGAAAGCCGCCCGCCGCATCGCGGATGCGGAACTCGGTCTCGTAGGGGATGCCTTCGGCGAGCGACCGCTGCCAGCGCACGACCGCCGCGTCGCGATCGTCGGGATGGACGACCTCGGTCCAGCCGGCGAGAAGCAGGTCGTCTGCCATGCCGGTATATTCGGCGACCCGTTTGTTGAACCAGTCGATGACGCCGTCCGCCGGCGCGGTCCAGACGTGGTTGGGCATCGCCTGCGCGAACAGGCGGAACTGCGCCTCGCTGGCGCGGATCGCATCCTGCGCCGCGCTGCGATCGGCTTCGGCGAGCACCCGGTCGGTCGTCTCCACGACGATCGCGACGACGCCGAGGGGGGTGCCGTCCGCACCCGGCACCGGCGAATAGGTGAGATCCACCCACACCTCGTCAGGGCGGCCGGGCCGTTTCAGGAGCAACAGCTGATCCTGGTATTCGAGCGTCCCGCCCTCGTGGAACACCGTCTGCATGACACGCGCGTTGAGCTCGGCGGCTTCCGGCCATGCGTCCAGCACGTCCATGCCGAGCAGCTGCGGGTGGCGCGCGCCGGCGAACACGGCATAGGCGTCGTTGTAGAGCATCACGCCAGGCTCGTGCCACAAGGTCACGATCGCCTGAGGCGAGCGCAGGATCATCCCCACGACCGTGCGCACCGCCTCCGGCCAGTGCTCGACCGGCCCGAGCGCCGTGTGCGACCAGTCGAAGTCCGCGATCAGCCGCGCGAGCTCGCCGCCGCCGGACAGAAAGGCGGGCGAGCCGTCGTGCGAGAGCGTGCGGGTGCCGGTGTGACTGTCGGAAAACGCCATGGCCGCGCGCCTTTAGCATCGCAGCGCGAGCGGCACCATCCGGGGTTGTGCCCCCGTAACGATCGGCGCAAGGGGTGGCGATGCGTGCGCGTCCCCGCTTCCGGTCGATCGTTCCGCTGGTGGTCGGTTTCCTGCTGCTCGGGCTGATCGTGCTGGGCAATGCGTGGCTTGCCGAACGGCAGGAGCGCAGTGTCGCCGGGGTGCGTCATACGCTGGACGTGCAGAACCGCCTAGGGACCGTGCTGTCGCACTTACAGGATGCGGAGACCGGCCAGCGCGGCTATCTGCTGGTCGGGCGAAACGAATATCTCGAGCCCTATGACGCGGCGGTGGCCAATCTGGGTACCGAGTTCGCGGAGCTATCGCGTGCGGTCGCCGACGATCCGGGGCAGCGGGCCCGGCTGGCGCAGCTGAAGTCGGTGGCGGACCAGCGGCAGGACGTGCTGCTGCAGACGATCGAGCGCTATCGCCAGGGCGACCGCGACGGCGCGATCGCGATCGTGCGCGAAGGCTCGGGCAAGCGGCTGATGGACCGGGCGCGGCGGATCGTCGCGGCGATGCGCGCCGACGAGCAGGCGCTGCTCGCCGAGCGCGAGGCGGCCACCCGGCGGCAGGCACCGATGGTCAAGGCGGGGCTGGCGCTTAGCGGGTTCGCGATCATGCTGGTCGCTGCCTTTGCGATCGGCGACAACTACCGCCGGCTGCGCGAAGCGCAACGCGCGCGCGACGCGCTGGAGGAGGTGAACGCACGCCTCCACATCGAAATCGACGAGCGCAAGGCGGCCGAGGGCCAGGTTCGTCAGATGCAGAAGATGGAGAGTTTGGGCCAGCTGACCGGCGGCATCGCGCACGACTTCAACAACATGCTGGCGATCGTCATCGGTAGCCTCGACCTCGCGCAGCGCCGCTTCGACAAGGAGCCGGAGAAGGCCAGGCAGTGCATCGACAATGCCAGCGAGGGCGCCAGGCGGGCGGCGCAACTGACCGCGCGGCTGCTCGCCTTTTCGCGCCAGACGCCGCTCGAACCGCGCGCGGTGGACGCCAACAAGCTGGTCGGCGGCATGTCCGAGCTGCTCCGCCGGACGATCGGCGAGCATGTCGCGGTTGAGACCGTGCTGGCGGGCGGGCTGTGGCCGGCGCATGTCGACGCGGGGCAGCTCGAGAATGCGATCCTCAACCTTGCGGTCAATGCGCGCGACGCGATGCCCGACGGCGGCAAGCTGACCATCGAGACCAACAACACCCATCTCGACGACGGTTATGCCGCGCACCACGAGGAGGTGATGGCGGGGCAATATACGGTGATCTGCGTGACCGACACCGGCACCGGCATGCCGCCCCACGTCGTCGAGCGCGCGTTGGACGGCGTCGTTGTAGTCGTCCATCACGTCGC
>CAXTNG010000265.1:0-1593 GCA_964245475.1 uncultured Sphingomonas sp.
CGTCAATCGTCGGCAGAGCCGCAGAGGCGCGGGCCGGTCGGGGCAGGTCGCGGATGCGCGGCGAGCGTCGCGCGCGCTGCAGCGAGCCGGCGAGCGTTGCGCCACGTCCAGCTGTGCCAATCGGCTTGATCGTGCTCGGTCGCGGCCAGCGCGTCGGCGCGCAGCCAGGCGGCGGCGTTGCGCAGATGGGGGCCGCCCGCGCGGCGCTCCAGGTCGATCGCCGGAAGCAGCGCCGAAGGGCCGAGCCGGTCGAGGTAGCAGAGGTCGAGCTGCTCGCCGCGGGTCGCATGATCGACGTTCCAGCGTGCGGCGATCGCGCCGAAGTCGACTGTGGAGGAGCCTAGCAGCACGATCACCGCCGCGGCGGCGTTGGCGTTGAGCAGCCAGGCGGCGCTCTTGTTCCGGATCAGCCGGACGGCAACCAGCACCAGGCCGATGGCGACAAGCCCCATCCAGAGCAGCGCGGCGATGCGCAGCTCGGTCAGCGAATAGGCGGCGATATAGTCGAGGAGCCGCAGGATCGAGGAGGCGACGAGCAGCACGTTCTGCGCGACCCACAACACGACCAGCCGCCGCACGGTACTGCTGCGCGCCGCGGCGCTTCTCGGCGCGAGCGCGATCAGCACGAAGGCGCCGGCAAGCAGGGCTGTCACGATCAGCGCGTAGGCACCGCGGTGCGCGTATTCGGCGAGCGTAACGCCGGCCGGCAGCGGCGCGCCGCTCCACAGAAAGGCGATGTCGAGCGCATTCTGGACCGCGAAGAGCGCGTTGAAGGTAGCGAGCGATAGAGTAAGCGTGGCGACCGGGAGATGAAGCACGCCGATCGTGACCGAAGGCAGCGCGTCAATGCGGAGGCTGCGCGGGCGGAGGCTCGGCCAGACGGCGGCGAGCACCGCGCCCCAGAAGATGAGATGGAAGATCGTCTGGCCGATGGGCGGGAGCTCCATGCGGTCGAGCGCCATGTCGATCACCGGGTTAGCCGCCGCAAACAGCGCGCCGAAGACGAGCGCGCCGCCGATCGGCAGCGCTAGCGTCACGAGGAGCCTGCCGATGCCGCCCGGCAGGCCCCTTCGCGCGAGGCGGAGCGCGTCGGCGATCGGGCGAACGAGGCCGATCAGCGCATAGGCGGCGAGGCGGACGGCCCAGCGTGCGGCGTCGTCGAACCGGTGGCGCGGGAGCAGCGCGGCGCTCGCCACGGCGACCCAGAACAGCACCCAGGCGAGGGGGTTCGGGTCATCGATCAGCACCACGCCGATCACCGCTCCGAGCGCGAGCATCGCCGCAGGCATCAGCCGCCGCAGCGCCGGGACGGCTGCGAGCAGGCCGGCGATCCAGGCGAGAGCAAAGGCGCCGAGCGTCCAGCCCGGCTCCTCGCCGTAGAACAGCCAATCGGCCAGCACGATGAGCGCAACAGCGCATAGGCCTTTTCGCAGAAAGGTGTGGCGCATGCATGGCTCCCGGCAGATCGTCGCCGTTCTGCGGCTGCGGTGCGCAGGAGGTGTTGCGGGCGCTGTTCCGATCGCGTGCGGGTGCTGTGCAGTTTCGGTGCAGGCCGTGACCGGGCGGATGCGCCGGTGTAGGACGGGGGCGATG
>CAXTNG010000265.1:1603-3226 GCA_964245475.1 uncultured Sphingomonas sp.
GCGCCGAGTTCGTGGTGCCGGAGTCCTTCCCGCCGGAGGTGCTCGCGGCGGCGGAGGCGGCGGCGCAACGGGCTCCGGGCGAGCATGCCGATCGCACGTCGCTGCCCTTCGTCACCCTCGACCCGGCCTCGTCGACCGATCTTGACCAGGCCTTCTGCATCGAGGCGAGCGGGGCAGACCTGCTGCTGCGCTACGCGATTGCGGATGTCGCATGGTTCGTCGATGACGGCGGGGCGATCGATACCGAAGCCTGGCGGCGCGGCGAGACCTTGTATCTGCCTGACGGCAAGGCCGGGCTCTACCCGCCGGTGCTCGCCGAGGGCGCAGCGAGCCTGCTGCCGAGCGGGCCGCGGCCGGCGGTGGTCTTCGCCGTGCGCGTCGCGCCCGACGGCGCGGTGCGGCTCGACGGTGTGGAGCGGGTGGTGATCCGCAGCCGCGCCAAGCTGGCGCACGGCAGCGTGCAGGCGACCGACTTGCCCGAGGGCTTCGAGCAGCTGGCGCGGCGCATCCAGGCGGCGGAGGCGGCGCGTGGGGCGGCGCGGGTCGATCCGCCCGAGCAGGAAGTCACGCGGGGCGCGGACGGGAACCTCGCGTTGCAGTTCCGGCCGCGGCTCGAGTCCGAGGAGCGCAACGCGGCGCTGTCGCTGGCCACCAACATGGCGGTGGCGGAGACGCTGCAGGCGCACGGCACCGGGCTGTTCCGGGTGATGGCAGAGCCGGATGCGCGCGCGGTGGCGCGGCTGCGGCTGACGGCGCGGGCGCTGGGACTGCGCTGGGCGGAAGGCGACCCGCTCGGCACGTTCGAGCGGACGCTGGACCAGCATGACCCGAAGCAGGCGGCGTTCATGCTTGCGGTGCGGCGGGCAGGGCAGGGAGCGAGCTATGCGCCGTATCGCGCGGGCGTCGTACCCTGGCATGCGGCGATGGCGGCGACCTATGCGCATGCGACCGCGCCGCTCAGGCGGCTGGCAGACCGCTACGTCGTTCGCGCGGCACTGGCGGTGGCGAACGGACGGCCGGTGCCACAGGTCGTGAGCGATGCCTTCGAGCGGCTGCCGGCCGTGATGGCGAAGGCCGATGCGCTCGCCGGCAAGATCGACCGGGCAGTCATCGAGCTCGCCGAGGCGGTGCTGCTCGCGGGATCGGAGGGGCAGCGCTTCGCCGCGCTGGTGACCGACGCCGACGAGCATGGCGCGCGGGTGCAGCTGACCGATCGACCGGTGGCCGCACGCCTCGCGGGGCAGGGGCTGTCGCCGGGAGCGCAGGTCGAGGTGACGCTGATCGCGGTCGACGTTGCACGGCGCTCTGTGACGTTCACGATTGCCTAATCGGTTTCCCAAAGTTTTCCGCCGCAGTCGGTTGGCGAAGCATCACGCCTCGGGCATAGCAACGACGCGACGGTGCGAGGACGTGGGTGTGGGTGTAACGGTGACAGCGCGGCGGTTTGGGGGTCCGTGGTTGACGGCGGCGTTGATTGCGCTTCCGGCGGGGGCGGCCCTAGGCCAGGAGCCGGGGGCGCCAATGCCGCCGGTCGTGCAGGCTCCGCCGGTCGCGCCGCTTACGGTCGAGGCGCCGCTGCCCGAACTGAGCGCGGCGCAGGCGGAGCAGCTTGCCAGGCTGATC
>CAXTNG010000265.1:3236-3460 GCA_964245475.1 uncultured Sphingomonas sp.
CGATGACGAGCTGGCGCAGGGGCTGCGGCTGGAGCGGGGGCCGGACCTCGACTCATCCGACGGCACCGGCATCATCCGCGCCGCACTCGACCATGCGCGCGCGGTCAGGAGCGGGCGGCTGGCGGCGGAGGATTTCGGCAAGGACTGGGGCATCCGGCCGACCGCGTACGATCCGCTGCCCGCCTTCGCCGACGCGGTGAAGCGCGACCGGCTCGCCGCCTGGG
>CAXTNG010000265.1:3470-5026 GCA_964245475.1 uncultured Sphingomonas sp.
CACGGTGGTGGAGTGCGGGATCTCCGCGGCCGCACGCAGCCAGCGGACATTCGACGACCTCGTCGAGCTCGGGCTCGGAGAGGGCCGGCTCACGCCGCGTCTGATCGGCGCACTCGCGGCCGGACTGGCGCGCTATCGGGCAGTCGAGGCGGGGGGTGGCTGGCAGGTGCTTGCAGCAGGCGCCAAGTTCGGCGAGCGGGGCCCGGCGGTGGCCAGGCTGCGCGAGCGGCTGGCGATCGAGGACTCGACGCTCGAGGACGGCGGCGACCGGTTCGATGCCGATCTGCTCGAGGCGGTGCGGCGGGCGCAGCGGCGCTATGGGCTCAACCCTACGGGACAGGTCGGTGCCGAGACGCTGGCGGCGCTGAACGTGCCGGTGGAGAGCCGGGTCGCCCAGATCATGGCGAACATGGAGCGCTGGCGCTGGCTTCCGCCCGAGCTCGACCGCAAACGCATCCAGGTCAACGTCGCCGCGGCGGTGCTGACCGTCTTCGATGGCGATGCCCCGGTCATGTCGATGAAGGCGGTGACCGGGCGGCCGGGCAACGAGACGCCGATGCTGGTGTCGCGGATCGCCAGCATCGTCATCAACCCGCCGTGGAACGTACCCACGTCGATCGCCGATGCCGAGCTGTGGCCCAAGGAGCGCAAGAACCCAGGCTATCTCAAGCGCAACGGCTTCCGGATCATCGGCACGGGCGCCGACCGGCGGTTGCAGCAGGCCTCCGAGCAAAGCGCGCTGGGGCGGTTCAAGTTCGATTTTCCGAACGACTTCGCGGTCTATCTGCACGATACGCCCGCGCAGTCCGGCTTCTCGCGCTTCGACCGGCTGGCGAGCCACGGCTGCGTGCGGCTGGAGAGGCCGGCCGAACTTGCGTATCTGCTGATGAAGACTACGCCGCAGTGGCAGCCCGAGCAGATCGATGCGGCGGTGGCGGCGGGCAAGACGGTGCGCGCGACGATGGCCGAGCCGGTCAGCGTCTATCTGATGTACTGGACCGCGTTTGCGGGGGCGAACGGGCAGGTGGGCTTCCGCGACGATCCGTACAGATGGGACGGGCAGCTCGCCGGCAAGGTCGAGCGGCGTTCGGCCGTGGTGGTCGCGCAGCAGGGGATCGTGCGATGAAGGTCCGCGTCGTATTGCTGGCCCTGACATTGGCGGCATGTTCGCGCTCGCAGCCGGAGGCGCCGGTAAGCGACAATTACGTCGAGCCGGCGGCCTCGCCGACACCGGCACCGAGCCCCACTGCTCGCGCAACGCCGACGCCGGAGCCGGTGATTGCCAATACCTCGGCCGAGCTGCCCGCGGAGCCGAGGGCCGACACAAGCGAGCAGGTGATGGACGATGCCTCGACCACCGGCATGACCGCCCGCGCCAATCGCGATGAGGAGGAGGCCGCCGAGACGGTCGCGGACAACGAGGCGCAGTAAGGCCGAGGTGCCTTGACGGGCCTTCCGCCGCCGTGCCAGACACGGGAGGCCGCGGGTGTAGCTCAATGGCAGAGCAGAAGCTTCCCAAGCTTACGACGAGGGTTCGATTCCCTTCACCCGCTCCA
>CAXTNG010000266.1:0-5025 GCA_964245475.1 uncultured Sphingomonas sp.
CCGTACGGCTGCTCGCGGAACTGGGGCATCGTGTAGAGCTCGTTGCGCAGGAAGAGCGGCAGGAAGTACTTGCCGACGATCAGGAGCGGCGCCGCCGCCATCCATTCGTACGATGCGATCGCGAGGCCGATGGCATAGCCCGATCCCGACATGCCGACGATCTGCTCGGCGGAAATGTTCGCCGCGATCAGCGACGCACCGATCGCCCACCACGGCAGGCTGCGGGATGCGAGGAAATAATCGGTGGATGTCTTCCGCGCCCCGGTCCGGTCGCGCGACACATATTGCGCGAGGCCGAAAATGAGGACGAAATACACCGCCACGACGGCGATATCGATGGTTGCCAATCGCATCACGCGCTGTCCCCTCCCGTTGCGGTGCCGGCTTCCGCCGCCGTGCCATTGCGTCTATTGACCCATGCCATGCACCCCATCCGGACCGCAGCATGACGTTCGTCCGACGCGAGGCCCGCGCGCCGGCCAGGCGGAACCTGACCTGGAGCCTGCTCGATCATCTGGGCAAGGCGATCGTGACCGGTGCCTACGACGCCACGCCGTTCCCGACCGAGGCGGAACTCGCCGTGCAGCACAAGGTGAGCCGTTCCGTCACGCGCGAGGCGGTCAAGATGCTCACGGCCAAGGGATTGCTGAGCGCCCGCCCGCGTCGCGGCACGATCGTGCAACCGCCGGGCCAATGGAATCTGTTCGATGCCGACGTGCTGAGCTGGCTGCTCGAGCGCGCCTTCTCGCTCGAGCTGCTGCTGCACTTCAGCCAGCTGCGCGGCGCGATCGAACCGGCCGCGGCCGCGCTCGCGGCGCTCAACGCCGAGCAGCCGGGTCTGGACGCGATCCGCGCCGGGCTCGCGCGGATGACCGCCGCCGAGAACGGCGAAGACGACCCGCTGGATGCCGACATCGCCTTCCACCTCGCGATCCTGCAGGCCTCGGCCAACCCGTTCTTCGCGCAGTTCCGCGATGTGGTCGCGACCGCGCTGCGCACCTCGATCCGCTTCACTAACCGCATGGAGGGGCGTACCGCCGATCTTGCCGCGCACGGGGCGGTGGTGCACGCGATCGAGCGACGCGACGCCCCGGCGGCACGGACCGCCATGGCGCGCATCATCGACGACGTGCTGGTGCTGATCGACCGGATACCCGGCGAGGCATGACGGGCACCGCATCCTAGCCGCCGAACATCTGCACGGGCAGGCCGCAAAAGCCCTGCGGATCGACCTCGAACAGCGCGCCGCCGAGCGGCTCGTCCACGCCCTCCGCCGCCGACGTCACGAACATGCGGTCGAGTTCGTGCCCCGCGAAAGTGATGTTGGTGATCTGCGACGCGGGCAGCGCGATCGTGCGGTCGCGCTCGCCTTCGGCCGTGAAGCGCGTGATGCTCCCGCCGCCCCATTGCGCGACCCACAACCCGCCATCGCTGTCCACCGTCATCCCGTCCGGGCTGCCCCAGCCGGGTTCGAACGCGATGAACGTCTCGCGCGCCCCGACCCGCCCGTGCGCGTCGAGCGGGAAGCGGTAGATGCGGCCGGGGACGCTGTCGGTGTGATAAAGCCAGTCGCCGTCGGCGCTGACGACCGGTCCGTTGGTCACGGTATAGCCCGTATCGACCCGTTCGAGGCGATGCGCCGCGTCGAGCCGGTAGAGCGACCCGGTCGGCCTGTCGCATCCGAGCGGCATCGTTCCCGCCCAGATGTTGCCCCACCGGTCCGTCACCGCGTCGTTCATGCGGTTTCCCGGCAGGTCCGGCTCGGGCGCGACGATCGGCGTGACGACCAGCGGATCGAGCGTCAGCGCGACGATCCCGCTCCGCAACCCGGCGATGAAGCCGGGATGGTCACGGCGTTCGACGACCCAACCGATCATCTCGGGCATGTCCCAGGCGTCGAGCCGACCGTCGCGCAGGCTCAGGCGATTGAGGCGCTTGCCGACGATATCGGTCCAATAGATCGCGTCGTCGCGCGCGGACCATAACAGTCCCTCGCCCAACAGGTCGCGGCGGTCGCGTTCGACCACGCGGACCGGTATCGTGCCGGTGCTCAATGGCTGTCCCGCGGCACCGGGTGCCGCTGCGCCACGCGTTGATATTTGACGGCCTCCTCGATCACCGCGCCCCCGGCGAACTGCCCGGTAATGTTGCGATGGATCTCCTGCCACGGGGTCTGCGATGCGGGATATGCGTAACCAGCGTCGTCCAGTTCGGCGCGACGACGCGCCAGTTCCGCCTCGTCGATGAGCATGTCGGCGGTGCGTCGGCCGAGGTCGATGCGCACGCGGTCCCCGGTGCGCAGCAGCGCGAGCCCGCCGCCCGCCGCGGCCTCGGGCGATGCGTTCAGGATCGAGGGGCTCCCGCTCGTCCCCGACTGGCGGCCGTCGCCGATGCACGGCAGCGCCTCCACTCCTGCCCGGATCAGGGCGGCGGGCGGGCGCATGTTCACGACTTCCGCTCCGCCGGGATAACCGATCGGTCCCGCTCCCCGGATCACGAGGATGGAGCGTTCGCCCGCGCCGAGCGCCGGATCATCGATCCGCGCGTGATAGTCCTCCGGACCGTCGAACACGATCGCGACGCCCTCGAACGCGTCGGGGTCGGCCGGGTCGGACAGAAAGCGCTTGCGAAATGCTGCATCGATCACGCTGGTCTTCATCACCGCCGCCTCGAACAGGTTGCCGCGCAGCACGACGAGCCCGGCGGCGGGCTTCAGCGGCCGGTCGAACGGGCGGATCACGTCCTCGTCCTCGATCCGCGCGGCGGCGCAATTCTCCGCGACCGTCCGGCCGTTGACCGCGACCGCGCCGCCGTCGAGCTGTCCGGCCCGGTACAGCTCGCCCATCACTGCCGGCACCCCGCCCGCACGGTAGAAATCCTCGCCGAGATACGTGCCGGCGGGCTGCAGGTTGACGAGAAGCGGCGTGGCCGCGCCGTGCTCTTCCCAATCCTGTAAGGTGAGAGCGACGCCGACATGGCGCGCGATGGCGTTGAGATGGATGGGCGCGTTGGTCGATCCGCCGATCGCCGAATTGACGCGAACCGCGTTGAGGAACGCCGCGCGGCTCAGGATGTCGGACGGCTTGCGGTCGGCCCGCACCATCTCGACGATCCGACGCCCGGTCTCCCACGCGCATTCCTGCCGGTCGCGATACGGCGCAGGGATCGCCGCAGAGCCCGGCAACGACATGCCAAGCGCCTCGGTCAGCGCGTTCATCGTCGTCGCCGTCCCCATCGTGTTGCAGAAGCCGGTCGAGGGCGCGGATGAGGCAACGAGCGCCACGAACCCGCGATAGTCGATCTCGCCCGCCGCGAGCATCGCCCGCGCCCGCCAGATGATGGTGCCCGAGCCGGTGCGCTCGCCCTTGTGCCAGCCGTTGAGCATCGGCCCGACCGACAGCGCGATGGCGGGCAGGTTGACCGTCGCCGCCGCCATCAGGCAGGCGGGCGTGGTCTTGTCGCACCCGATGGTCAGCACGACCCCGTCCAGCGGATAGCCGTGCAGGACCTCGACCAGTCCGAGATAGGCGAGGTTGCGGTCGAGCCCGGCGGTCGGGCGCTTGCCGGTTTCCTGGATCGGGTGGATCGGAAATTCCAGCGGGATGCCGCCCGCCTCGCGGATGCCGTCCTTGACGCGTTGCGCGAGCACGAGGTGATGGCGGTTGCACGGCGCGAGGTCGCTGCCGGTCTGCGCGATGCCCACGATCGGGCGGTCGGACTGCAACTCCTCGATCGACAGCCCGTAATTGAGATAGCGTTCGAGATAGAGCGCGGTCATGTCGGCGTTCGCCGGGTTGTCGAACCAGGCGCGCGACCGCAGACGGGTCGGTTCTTCCGCGGTCATGCTCGCACTTTTCCGACGCATCGTTCAGACATTCCGGCTCCTCCCCGCCCGCGCGACCGCGCCGCTGCGCACGCTTGATAGCAGGCTGACCGGCGAGTACGAACAATATTTGTAAGATAATTGGAGGTGCAGATGTCCGGCGGCGCGGTGTCGAACGTTACCCCGATTCGGCTCGGCCTCGTCGGCATCGGCAAGATCGCGCGTGACCAGCACATCCCCGCGATCAACGGCAACCGTGACTTCACGCTTGCGGCGACCGCGAGCCACGATGGCGCGCTCGACGGTGTGCCCGGCCATCGCGAGATCGCCGGTCTCATCGCGGGCGGGCACGAAGTGTCGGCGGTGACGCTCTGCACCCCGCCGCTCGGACGGCACATCCTCACCCGGCAGGCGATCGACGCCGGACTTCACGTGATGCTAGAAAAGCCGCCGGGCACGACGGTGTCGGAGGTCGCCGATCTGGCCGACCACGCCGCGCGGCGCGGCGTGACGGTGTTCACCGCGTGGCATTCGCGCGAGGCGTCGGCGGTGGATGCCGCGCGCGACTGGCTGGCCGTGCGGCATGTCGCGTCGGTGCGGATCGAATGGGCTGAAGACATTTGCGTCTGGCATCCCGGGCAGGAGTGGCTGCTCGCCGCGGGCGGCTTCGGTGTCTTCGATCCCGTCATCAACGCGTTGTCGATCGTGACCGCCATCCTCCCCGGAACGCTGCGGGTCGCGTCCGCGACGCTGGAGATACCCGCGAACCGGGCCGCGCCGATCGCCGCATCGCTGGCAATGGTCTTGGACGACGAGGTCCCCGTGTCGGCCAAATGCGATTTCCTGCGCACCGGTCCGCAAAGATGGGACATCACGGTCGAGACCGACGAGGGCACGCTGACCCTTCATGAGGGCGGACGGCGCCTGGCGATCGACGGCGTCACGGTCCGGGACGGTGCGAATACCGAATATGCCCGCCTGTACCGCCGTTTCGCCGCGCTGATCGCGGCTCGTGAGAGTGATGTGGATTTTCGCCCGCTGCGTTTGGTTACGGATGCCCTTTCGGTCGGCGAGATCGTTTCGGTCGCACCGTTCCATTTCTGACGGCAAACCGCTTCCGCACTTCGAGCGCGATGCGCGAACAGTGATCCTCACCGCCTTCGCGCAGCTTGGACGGGACGGGAAGCCGTCAGCGACGGTGG
>CAXTNG010000267.1:0-1202 GCA_964245475.1 uncultured Sphingomonas sp.
CCGCCGCCATCCGCGCCGCTGTCCGCGCGCCCAGCACGTCAGACCGTTCGCCGCGCACCAACAGCACCGGCAGCCCTTCGAGTGCCCCAAGCGCCCCCCACATATCCGGCCCCGCCTCGTTCCCCGGCACGCGAAACGGCTCGGCGATCTTCATGTCGTAGTCGAGCACGACCCTTCCCGACGAGCTCAAGCGGTGCAGCCGCTTGGCCATCGCCAGCCAGTCCTCCAGCTCCCAATCCGGGTACACATCCGCCTGCGCCTCGGCGATCGCGCGCGCGGCGTGCATCCAGGTGGGATAGGCGCTGCCCCGCCCGACATAGCCGCGGATGCGCGACAGCCCGGCCGCCTCGATCTCCGGCCCGACATCGTTGAGCAGCGCGCCGACTGGCCGTCGGCCCTCCGCGGCGAGCAGCATCGTCACGATCCCGCCGAGCGAGGTCCCAACCGTCGCGAACCGCTCGATGCCCAGCGCATCGAGCAGCGCCGTCACGTCCTCGACATAGGTCGCCGGCAGGTAGCTCATCGGGTCCTTGGCATGTCCGCTCTCGCCTCGGCCGCGGAAGTCGACCGCGATCACCCGCCACTCGCCCGCGAGCCGCTCGGCGAAGGCGGCGTAATCGCGCGCGTTGCGGGTTAGCCCGGCCAGGCAGAGGATCGCGGGCCTGCCCGCATCCCCCGGATAGTCGCGCGCGTGCAGCCGCACGCCGTCGCGCGACATCCAGTAGAGATTTTCATACGCTGCCATGTTGCATGCCCGCCGTGCCGCCCCTCATATCCCTTGATGCCTCCAAGCCCGCAAGCCTATCGCCCTGAGCGCAAGCTCCTTGACCTTGGCGGCGGCTTCTACGACCCCGTCGAGGCGGCACGCTTTCCCGAGACCCGGCTGCGCTTCCGCAACGACCGCGCCGCGACCGAGGTCGGCCTCGCAAGCCTCGATGACGCCGAATGGATCGCGCATTTCGGCCGCTTCGAGCCCCTCCCCGGCACGCTCCCGCAGCCGCTTGCGCTACGCTACCACGGCCATCAGTTCCGCGTGTACAACCCCGAGATCGGCGACGGCCGCGGCTTCACCTTCGCGCAGCTCCGCGACGACCGCGGTCGCCTGTTGGACCTCGGCACCAAGGGCTCGGGCCGAACTCCGTGGAGCCGCTTCGGCGACGGCCGTCTGACGCTCAAGGGCGGCATGCGCGAAGTGCTCGCTT
>CAXTNG010000267.1:1212-5007 GCA_964245475.1 uncultured Sphingomonas sp.
TGCTGGAGGCGCTGAACGTGCCGACCAGTCGCACCTTCTCGCTGATCGAGACCGGCGAGGCGCTGGAGCGCGGCGACGAGCCCTCCCCCACCCGCTCCGCCGTGCTGGTCCGCCTCAGCCACGGTCATGTCCGCATCGGGACGTTCCAGCGGTTGGCGTACCTGCGGGACGAGGAGAACCTGACGCGCCTCACCGCCTACGCACTGCGCGAGCTCTATAGCGAGGATGGCGAAGACCCCATCCGCCTCCTCGATCTCGTCGTCGTCCGCACCGCCCGCCTCGCGGCGCGCTACATGGCCGCGGGGTTCGTCCACGGCGTGCTCAACTCGGACAACATCAACGTCACCGGCGAGAGCTTCGACTATGGCCCGTGGCGCTTCGCCCCGGCCTGGGACCCGGCCTTCACCGCCGCCTATTTCGACCACGCGGGGCTGTACGCCTTCGGCCGCCAGCCCGAGGCAATCCACTGGGACGCGATGCAGCTCGCGATCGCGCTGCGGCCGATCGCCGACAACGACGCGCTGATCGCGTCGTTGGAACGCTTCGCCCCCATCTACACGCGCGAGGCGGCCGCCGCGATCCTGTGGCGCCTGGGAGTCGAGCCGCTCGCTCCCGAGCAGGACCGCGAAACCGTCACCGCGGTCGAGCGCACCCTCCACGAAACCCGTATTGGCGTCGACCGCTTCTTCCACGACGCTTTCGCCGGCTCGCTCCCGCCGGGCTACGGCCCCAAATGGGACGCGGTGCGCGCCGCGCTTGCCGAGCACCACCCCCGCGCCGACCGCTCGCACCCGCATTGGTCCGGCGAGCCCTGCTCGATGCTGATCGACGAGGTCGAGGCGATCTGGTCCGCCGTCGAGCAGAATGACGATTGGCAGCCCTTTCACGCGAAGGTAACGCAGATACGCGCATTGGGGGCGGCGCTGGACATGGGCGGGAACGATCGGGCACAAGCTTCGTCCGACCAGAGGGACTAGACGATCGCGCACATGGCCGATGGGGAGATCGTCTCGACCGAGCCCGCTACCGGCGCGATCCTGTGGCGCCGCGCGTGCGGCGATGCCGACACCGAAGTCGCCTTGGCGCGCGAGAGCTGGGCCACATGGGCCGCGCGGCCCTTCGCCTATCGCGCCGAGACGCTCCGCCGCTTCGCTAACGTCGTCCGCGCCAAGTCGGACGCCTTCACCGATCTGATCGCGCGCGAGACCGGCAAGCCGATCTGGGAAGCGCGCGGCGAGGTCGAGAGCGTCATCGCCAAGGTCGAGATCGCGATTGCAGCCTATGCAGACCGCACCGCCCAGCGCCGCCTCGACGCGCCGATGGGCAGCCGCATGGCGCTGCGTCATAAGCCGCACGGGGTGTTGGCGGTGCTCGGCCCCTATAACTTCCCCGCGCACTTGCCCAACGGCCACATCGTCCCCGCGCTGCTCGCCGGCAATGCAGTGGTGTTCAAGCCCTCGGAGAAGACCCCGGCGTCGGGCGCGATGCTGGTCGAATGCCTCCACGCCGCCGGCGTGCCGCACGGCTGCGTCCGCCTGCTCGTCGGCGGCGCGGAAGAGGGCCGGGCGCTTTCGGGCCACCCGGGGATCGACGGCCTGCTGTTCACCGGCTCGGCGCGCACCGGCCTGGCGCTCAACCGCGCCTTTGCCGACAAGCCCGAGAAGATCCTCGCGCTGGAGATGGGCGGCAACAACCCCATCATCGTCTGGGACACGCCCGACATGCACACCGCCGCGGTGCTGGTGGCGCAGTCCGCCTTTACCAGCGCCGGCCAGCGCTGCACCGCCGCGCGCCGGCTGATCGTCGAGGGGCGGCTCTACGACGCGCTGGTCGACCAACTCGTCCGCCTCTCCCGCCGGATCATCGTCGGCGAGCCCCATGCCGATCCCGCCCCGTTCATGGGGCCGGTGATCGACAACGAGGCCGCCGACGAGCTCACCGAGAGCTTCCTCACGCTGCTGATGAAGGGTGGGCGCGCACTCCGTCACCTCGAGCGCCCGATCGACGCGCGCCCGTTCCTCTACCCCGCGCTGATCGACGTCACCGCGATGCAGGACCGCCCCGACGTCGAGCTGTTCGGCCCGATCCTCCAGGTCATCCGCTGCGACGATTTCGACGAGGCGATCGCGGTCGCCAACGACACCCGCTATGGCCTGTCCGCGAGCCTGATCAGCCAGACACCCTCGCTCTACGACCGCTTCTGGGCCAACATCCGCGCCGGCGTCGTGAACTGGAACAAGCCGACCAACGGCGCGTCGTCGAGCGCCCCCTTTGGCGGCATCGGCTGGTCCGGCAACCACCGCCCGAGCGCTTATTATGCCGCCGATTACTGCGCCTATCCGGTGGTCAGCAGCGAATCCGACGCGGCCCGCGCCTCGATCGGCATCGGCCTGAGGGATGGGTGATCTGTGGGCGAGATGCTAGGCACCGCGGACATCAGGGCAGAGGGCCTCGGCGACGGCGACATCGCGATCTACCGCATCTATCGCGAATACGTCGTCCATGAGGACGACCTCATCAACAACCGCGTGGGCTGGTTCATCCAGCTCCACTCGTTCCTGATCGCGACTTACGGCATCGTCGTCACAGCCATCATCACGACCTTCTTCGCGGAACACGGGCCGCAGATACACGCCGCGTGGCCGCAGGGGTTTGCCTGCCTGCTGCTCGCCGGCATCGCGGTGGTCGGGCTACTGTCGTCCCTGGCAGCCAAGCAGTCGATTGACGCCGCCGACCAGGCTATCCGGACGTTGCGGCAGTCCTGGCTACTGGTGCTCGGGGATCGGGACCGGGGCAAGCTGCTGCCCGGCCTGACCGGCGGCGGCAACATCGGCGTCGCGAAGCTCGGTGCACGCTTCCACCTCCGCCTGCCGGTGGCACTGAGCGTGCTCTGGTGCGTCTCTTTCATCTTCCCGGTCGCGTTCTTGGTCATGGCGCTCCTCAACCAGCAGCCGCCGGCGGATAAGCGCGAGGGCGCCGCGCCGACGAGCGTACCCTCGACGCGGCCCGGCGCCGCTTTCCCGCCCAAGCAATCCTAGCCGCGCCCCAAGCAACCCTCGCCTTGCCCGCATCGGATCGCGCCGCCATGTAGCCCGGGTCATGGCCAGCCTCCTCGATCCTTCCGCGCGCGGGCGCGTCATCCTCGTCGGCGCAGGCCCGGGCGATCCCGGCCTCCTCACCCTGCGCGCGGTCAACGCGCTGGGGCAGGCCGATGTCGTCGTTCACGACGGCCTCATCGACCCGCGCGTCCTCGATTACGCCCCGCCGCACGCCAGCCGCATCTCAGTCGCCAAGCGCCGCGACCGGCACACCCTGCCGCAGGAGGCGATCAACGCGCTGATCGTCGCCCATGTCCGCACCGGCTCGGTCGTCGTCCGCCTAAAGGGCGGCGACCCGTTCATCTTCGGCCGCGGCGGCGAGGAGGTGGAGGCGGTGCGCGCCGCCGGCTTGCCGGTCGAGGTGATCCCGGGCGTCTCCGCGGCGCTCGGCTGCGCGGCGGAGGCGATGCTGCCGCTCACCCACCGCGATCACAGCTCCGCGGTCAGCTTCGTCGCCGGCCAGTGCAAGGGGCTGTCCGACCAGGACTGGTCCGGTCTCGCCGGCCAGGGCCGCACGTTGGTCATCTACATGGGCGTCGCCACCGCCGCCGCCATCGCCGACAAGTTGATGGCCGACGGCGTCGCTCCCGACATACCCGTCACGGTGCTCGAGCGCGGCACCCTCGACGGCCACCGCGCGATCAAGACCCTGCTCGCCGATTTGGGCGCGATGGTCGAGCGCGAGGGCGTCCTGAGC
>CAXTNG010000268.1:0-5003 GCA_964245475.1 uncultured Sphingomonas sp.
CACAATGCCGGAAAACTCGCGCTCAAACCGGAGGAGAAAACAGGGAGGACGTCAGAGCAAGGCTCATTGCCGCCCGGCCGATCGGATCGCGCGCCGCCAGCGTCTCCACCGACACGCCCGCCGCAAGCATGTAAAGACCGCCCGCATAGATCAGAAGGTCGCTGATAGGCCGCGACCATTACGCAGTTCGTGACAGATAAATTCCCTGTTCCTCGCGAAGGGAAAATAGCCTCGCCTACAACAGAATCTTGCGGATTTCGCGAGCCCGCTTTGATAAATCGAGCGTAAAAAGCACGATATCCCTGTATATTCCCGTTTAGCAGGGAATTTGGTGGCGAGACTGGTTCGCTTGGGACTGCGTGCCGCACCATTTCCGAGCAATGGAAGGCACCGCTGGTGCCTGATGATCGGGATCGCCGTCAGCGGCTTGATCGAACCGCAGATGATGATCTTGTCAGGCGCGACGGCCACCTTGTCTATGAACCGGCGCGAATAGCCCTGCCGTACGGTCGGATGCTCGCGGGCCACGGCTTTCCATATCGCTGGAACGCCGGGCATCGCCCCCGGATCGGCCTGCCGCCGCGTGACGGCGAGGCGGACGACATCATCTGTATGCCGGTCGAACCCTGCTTCGTCTTCCATCACGCCAACGCCTTCGACCTGCCCGACGGGCGCGTCGCGCTCGACGTCATTGCGTACGACCGCATGTTCGCGGCCGACAACGCCGCGCCTGACGAGCAGCCGCGCGGGCTCGAGCGCTGGACGACCGATCCGGCCGCACGGACGATGGAGAGGCGCACGATCGACCCGACCCCGCAGGAGCTGCCGGTGATCGACGGCCGTGCCGGTCTTCCGTATCGCTACGCCTACGCGCTCGGCCTGCCCGAGACGATGAGCAAGGCGCTCGTCGGCGAAGCGCCGCTGCTCAAGCACGATCTTATCGGCGGCCGCCGAAAGGAGCACCATTTCGGGCCGGGGCGGATCGCGGGCGAGTTCGTCTTCGTGCCTCACACCGTCGATGCCGCCGAGGACGATGGCTGGCTCATCGGCCTGGTGATCGAGGCCGACGGCCAGTCGACCGCGCTCGAGATCCGGGATGCGCAGGCGTTCAAGGCCCGTCGGTCGCGACGATCCGCATACCGCACCCTATCCCGCCGAGCATCCACGGAGCATGGCTGCCGGCTGCGGCCCGTGGTTCTTCAAGGAGCGGATCGCCCGCGATCTGCCGCTCGTTCGTATCCTTTATTGGACGTGAAAGAACGCGGCTGCTCTCCGACGGTAGCCGGAGCCACCCGCCAATCGCAATACTCGGCGGCCTGCGCGTCAGCTGACGGAGACCGACGCCTCCGACGCCCCACTTGCCCGCGAGGCCCGGCACCTCATTCTACTGCCGCAGGTTGCCAAAGCGGCCACGTTCCTCGCAATAGCGAGCTATCTCGAAGTCGTGTCCCTTCAACTCGGGCACGGCATCCAGCTGCTCCGCGGTGGCGCTGTTCAAGTTGATCATCGGCTGCTCCAAGCTGCATCAGGGATTTTGCGCGTTCTCCGAGCGCATCGCCTGACGATAGTGGCAAAGTGGCGATCGGGGTCAACGCGGCAGCGTCCGCCAGCTCACGACAGCGATCCCAGCTTTTCCCGTCAGATATTCGAGCACCGGCAGCTCCCGCCGACATGTCGACCAAACCCGGCACGACGACGCCCCACCTGTCGGCCGATCACAGCCTCCCGGACAGCGAGCCGGAGGAGCTGGGCGACTTCGCCTAGCCCCGGTCTGGTGCCTCGCTGGCGATGGTGGATCGCGTGGACCTCAACCTACGTCATAGCTAACGGCCTATTCAGCACGGTGGTTCACGTCGTTTGCACGGAGCCGCGGATATGGTCCCGTGCATGGCTACGAACCTCAAACCCTTGCCGGCTTGGCTCGAGTGTGACGAGCGTAAGTCCGAGCGTTGGCCGATGAACTTCGCAACCACCTTCACGCGCTTCGGCGCCGTCGACCCCGTCGCTGCCCAGCTGGTCGATCTGTCGACCCATGGCTGCCTTCTTTCCACACCAGGACGCACGCAGCTCGGCGGCTTCGTGACGCTGGCACTTCCTCGATCGTTGACGGTCGAGGGTTGGATCGCCTGGTCGAAGGATGGACACGCCGGATTGGACTTCGCCCATCCTCTCCCGCTCGCCGTCGTGAAGCAGATGATCCTGGAGCACGGGCACGCCGCGGGGTAGCAGTAATTGGGAGCAACGATCCCCGATGCTAGTCCGTCGCCGGATCGGCGGGTGCATGATAAGTATCGCCGATCTTGTGCGGAAAGGTTCCATCATGAAGAAGCCGGCGCCATTCTGCTGGTGGGACATATAGGCCGCGAGCGTGAACAGCAGCATGCGCCTCGCCGAGACGATGATCGCGGTGCCGGCGGTGGTGAACGCCCGCAAGCCGATGATCAGGGCTGCGGCGCACAATCGGCTGACAGGCGACTAGCCGGTCTGTCGCTCACTCGGGACATGCAGTCGATCTGGGCTGAGATGCTCAAGCCGGCGCGATCGGCCGGGGCCGCGGCAGCTTCGTCCGCCCGGATTGGGTAACACGCCGTCGGCGCTGCCGGCCTAGCGCTCACGCCCGTGCATGCCGCAGCGACCAGGAACGCAAAGCGGCTGCGGAGAAGCCGGAAGGCTAATGCGATCACCCCCTCCGCAAGGCTGTGCGTCATGCGACCGTCGACCCATCAAGGCACCGTCAGACGGCCGCTCGGCGCTCAGTGAAGCCGGCGAACTAGCCGCGCAGCATTGGACCGAGATCAGCGCGACGAGCACCGCGACTTCGGACGCGATGGCGGCTGAACCGTTCAGACGGGGAACAGGCTGAGAATCCATGCTTCAGTCTGCAATGCTGCGTTGGACGATTGCGCTTCGGCTAGCTCAACGATGGGAAGTGTCGCGGGTCTGCGGCGATGCGCTCGAACGTTGCACGCACGGCGGTCCCCAGCCCCTTTAACGCTTGGAGGAACCGCCGCCCCACACACTGACAATTAGTGCAAAAGCAGTTTCGGCATTGCCGAGAATTGCCATATAGCGTTTGCTCCACATCAGTACCGCGCCGGGAGATTACGCCGGCCGAGCTCGACACGCTACTTGCCCGCGCGTGCCGCGATAACGCCGCGATCGCGCCCACCGGCCTGCTCGTCGCAGGTATCCGCGGCCGTTCGGAACGCGCTATGTTCCCGTTCTGTTCTCACTTATGCTCCTGGGATGCGCAAGATGTAGGCTGCGGCGCGGGAGCGGCCCAGCGGGTCGCACCACCGCAATCGACGTATTTCATTCGGTGAGATGGGTCCATCTCCTCGATCTTGCATTGGTGCGCATGGAATGATCCCAGACCGTCGCTTGCGCAGCACGGTGTTAGAGCTCAAGGAGACAACGTAAGTTAACCAGCGTGACACAATCCGTTGCGACTCGGAAAGGAGTCGTAACGACGATCAATGTCGTCCCCCAAAATTGCTCATGTCGCTGCTGCACGCCAGGAACAGTGCTCATCTCCTGACACTTTTGTATCGTAATGACGCAAGCGTAAGGCTGAACCGTAAAGTTCGACTCGACTCGATGGTCGAGACCTTGTCCAAAGACGTAGCGGGACAGTACGGCGCCGCGATATGGGTCGTTGGTCTTGTCGACCGCTGCTTTGCACAACACAGGGGTAGGTAAATGCGCAAGTACGTCATTGGGGCAATCGCGAGCATCGCCGTCGCTGGGTCGGCATCGGCCGCTCCCGTACCGTCCATCCAATACACACAAGGCGTGTACACGCTTCCGCCTTCGGCGAACGCCTCGATTTTCGAGGAGTTCGAGAATGGCGTGACAGGTACACAGTACAATGCTGCGACTCAGACGTCCGGCGCTCGTCCGGAGTCAACGACGGGCAACGTCTTGACCCTGCAAGGCAACGTGCCCGGCGATGGCTTTACGCCAGACCCGGACAATAACAAGTATCTCGCGGTCCAAGCCGGTGGCACTTTCACCGTAGGTCTGGGCGCCGGGGTTTCGGTATTCTCCTTCGTGTTCGGCACGTTGGACACATACAACACCCTGCGGCTGTTCTTCAGCGACAGCACAAGTCAGCTGTTCACGGGCGCCGAGATCATCGGTCTGGCCAACAGCCAGACCAATCCGTCGACGTACGCGGGTGCAACCGGCCGTGTGACCTACAACGCCGCAGGCGGGTCGCAGATCACGTCGGCGCAGTTCGCTTCGACCGGTTTCGACGCGTTCGAGATTGATGCGATCGCGGCTGGCGTGCCCGAGCCGGGCACCTGGGCGATGATGTTGCTTGGCTTCGGCGTGGCCGGCGGCGTGATGCGCCGTCGCAAGAGCAAGGTGACAACGCGCGTCGCCTTCGCCTGAGTTCGCTCACAAGTGCGACGAGGCCCGCCATCTTAACGAAGGTGGCGGGCCTCTCAATTTGTCATGTGGGCGCAACACTTTGGGCTGAGGCTCGTTGATGCCGCTTTAGATCAGCAGCATAGGGCCAAGGCCTTCACAATCGAACACCAGAACGGCTCCGCCGCGCTGTAGCGGATCGTGGAGCTCACCGGCACTGGCGGGAGACCAAGCCGATTGAACAATTTCTGCAGATAGCAAGGAGGTTCGACCAGACGCTTGCGGGTCACACGTAATAAGCGTGTCGACCGGGCGGCTAGCTGGATCTTGCGCTTTGCTTACCGGAGCCGCGCTTAGCGGAGCGATTGATAAGAATTGCAACAGCGAACATCGTCGCGCCGCGATAGATGCGATCGAACGCGCGGAGTTGGTCCGCGCTGGGTCTTGAGCCTCCGTAAGCCGCGAACGCTGACATCGCGTACGAGCTACGCAGAGGCTCAATTGATCCTCCCTCGGATCGACGGACACCGATGATAGGCTCTGCGGAGCCCGGAGGTGTAATATGGCGAGTACGACGAGCGTCGGTTTACGGACGAGTTCAAGCGCGAGGCGGTAGCGCTGTGGGAGACGAG
>CAXTNG010000269.1:0-4999 GCA_964245475.1 uncultured Sphingomonas sp.
CCAAGGACTATGGGCTCCAATTGCTCGAGAACGGCGCGCTGATAGACACCGCCGCCGGGCAGACGGCGCCGCCGGGCGTCGCGCCGATGCCGGTGACCAGCCGCGAGACGGTGGCGTCGCTCCGCCGCATGCGGCCGGAGGACGAGGCGGAAGTGCTCGCGCGTGCGCCCGACGCGCCGCGCCCCGGCGAGACGCTGGTGATCGGCGACGGCGGCGAATTGCCCTTGACGCAAGGCTTCACGCTGACCCGGTTGACGCTGGAGGATCGGGCATCGGCCCCGGTCGCGCGCGACGAGCCCGAGGTCGCGTTCGTTCAGTCGGGCGAGGTCGAGGTGCGCACCCCCGACGCAACGCTGACGCTCAGCGCCGGCGACACGATCACCGTGCCGCCCGGCCTCCCGCGTGCTTATGCCGCCAGCGGCGCGGCGACGCTCTTCGTCGTCCGCGGCATCTGAAGGAAGGCGTCAGCCATCCACCACGCGCCGGAGCGCCGCCGCCCCGGCGCGCATGAAGGCGTGGTCGGAGCCTTGCAGGAACAGGGTTGCACCCTTTGCGCGCCAAGCCGCGACATCCTCGTTGCGCGGCACGAACATGCCGACCGGCACCCCTGCCTCTTTGCCCGCGGCGATGATCCGATCGACCGCGTCGATCACCTCCGGTGCGTCGGGCGAGGCGGCGTCGAGCGCAACCGTCAGGTCGATCCGGCCGACGAACAGCGCATCGACGCCGGGGGTCCCGGCGATCGCATCGAGCTCGGCCAGCGCTTCGACATCCTCGATCTGCGCGATCACCGTCGTCCGCGCGGCGCTCGCGGCGCGGTGCTCGGCCATGCTCGCGAGGGCGTAGCGCGCCGCGCGCGAAGAGCCGGCATAGCCGCGCCCGCCCGGCCGGTAGGTCGCCGCGGCGACCGCGGCCACTGCTTCCGCCGCCGAGCGGATGTGCGGGAGCAACACACCGTCGGCGCCGCAATCGAGCGCGCTGAGGATATGCTCCGCCGCCGCGGTCGGCGTCCGCACGATCGCCGGCAGGCCGCAGGCGCGCGCGGCGAAAATGCAGCCGTCGATCGCGCCGCGGTCGAACGGCGCGTGCTCGGCATCCAGGCAGAGCAGGTCAAGCCCGCAGGTCGCGAGCACCTCGACCAGGATCGGCGCGGGCGTCTTGAGGAAGGTGCCGAGCAGGAACTCGCCGGCCGCGAGGTGCTGCTTGAGCATCACGCCGCCAGCCGCTGCGAGGCGATCGCCGCGCCCTCGGCGAGCGTCGCGAGCTTGGCATAGACGATCTCCGGGTCGACCGCGCCGAAGCCGGCGAAGGTCGAGAAGCCGCAGTCGGTGCCCGCGATCACGCGGTCAGCGCCGACGATAGCGGTGAACTGGCGGATGCGGTTCGCCACCACGCGCGGGTGCTCGATGAAGTTGGTGGTCGAATCAACCACGCCGGGGATCAGCACCTTGTCTCCGGGGATGCCCGCAGACTGCTCGGCAAAGGCTTCCCAGTCGTGCTGGTGGCGCGGGTTCGAGGTCTCGAACAGCAGGCCCTGCGGCTTCGCCTTCATCAGCACCGGCAGGATCGTCGCCATCTCGACGTCGCAATGGTGCGGGCCTTCGTAATTGCCCCAGCAGACGTGCATGCGCACCTGCTCCGCCGGCACGTTGCGCAGCGCGTGGTTGAGCACCGCGACGTGGCGCTCGATCCGCTGGAGGTACTCGCCCTCCGGCCGGTCCTTGTACATCATGTGCCGGCCGAGCCCGAGATCGGGGCTGTCGAGCTGGAGGATCAGCCCGGCGGCGGCGATCGCCTCATATTCGGGCCGCATCGCCTCGGCGAGCGCATCAAGATAGCTGTCGTCGTCGGGGTAGAAGTCGTTGGGCTGGAACAGCGCGATCACGCCGGGCGACGCGGCGTTCATGAAGCCGGCGGGGCTGCCGTGCTTCGCGAGCGCGGCATCGAAGCGGCGGATATCGTCGTGGAGCGGCTCCAGCGTCAGCGGCTTCACCTCGCCGACGCAGCGCGGGCGACGATAGCTGGGCGTGCCGCCGCCTTTCGCCTGCCGCTCGAGGAAGCTGGGGAACGCCTCCAGGTCTTGCGGCGCGCGGCGCGGCGAGTCGCCATCGAAGCCCGTGATCCGGTCCTTGATGTAGGTGGCATAGCTGATCTTGGCCATCTCGCCGTCGGAGACGATGTCGACCCCGGCCTCGACCTGCCGCCGCACCGCCTCGTCGACGGCATCGCCGATCACCCGGTCGAACTGCACCGGATCGACCGCCTCGCCGCGTTCGGCGGCGAAGACGAGATCGGTGACCGCGGCCGAGCGCGGGAGCGAGCCGACATGGGTGGTGCGGATGGTCATGCGGGGATCCTTGCGAGAAACGTTGCGATGGCATCGGCGAGCGCGTCCGGCGCTTCGAGCGGGAGCATGTGCCCGGCGCCAGCGAGAACGTCGAGCGTCGCGTCGCGGGCGAGCGCCTGCCAGCGCCGGTGCCACGCGGGCGGGCACAGCGCATCCTCCTCGCCGCACAGCAGCGCGACCGGGGCATCCAGCGCGGCGAGCACGGGGGTCAGGTCCGGGCGGGTACGCAGCGCCTCGCTCTGCGCCACGAACACGCCGGGGCCGAGCGCCAGCCCCATGTCGCGGAGCAGCGCCAGCAGCGGGAGGTCGCCGCGACGCGCGGCGGCGAGATAGTTGGGCTTGAGCTCCTCTACCAGCACGCGCTCCAGCCCTCCGCCGCGCACCTCCGCCTGCTGCACCGGGCGGTGCGCGGCGCGCTCGGGCAGGTCGGCGCCGGCGTTGAGCCCGATCAGCACCGCGCCGGCAATTCGCCCGGGAGCCTGCTCGGCCATCGCGAGCGCGACGATCGCACCCATCGAAAAGCCGACCGGCAGCAGCGGACCTGTCGTTGCGGCGAGAGCGCGCGCGGCCATGCCCGCGATCGTGTCGTCTTGCGTCGTGTCGGCGTGAACCGCACCGGATAGCGCGTGCCGTACCTCCTGCGTCCACAGCCGTGCGTCGCACATGTTGCCGGGCAGGAGGACGGGGGTCACAACCGCGGCGTCCAGTCGCGCGGGCGATGCGGGTCGCGGACGTGCCGGGTACCCTGCGGGTCGATCAGCGCCACCGCATGGTGGAAGCCCGCCTGGCGGACGCGCCCGCCCGAGAGCTGGTGCACCGCAAACAGCGCCGTTGTCCGCTCGCTGTCGCCGAACGCACGCACGGCAAAGGCGCGGGCCCGGTGGGCGCCGGGCACGTCGATCAGCGCGTGCCCCGCGGCGAGCACCGCCTCGTGCGCAGCTACGGGCAGCTCCGGGTAATCCTCGCCGCGCAAATAGACGTGCCCACGCTCCTGGCGCAGGTCGGGATCGAAGGCGACGGCGACGAACGGCTCGGCTTCCGGCGCATCGCCCGCTCCGACGCGCCACAGCCGCCCGATCCGGCCGTCATAGACGTCGGCGACCAGCGCCGCCTCCTCGCCGACCAGCGCCGCGCCGGTTGCGGTCTCCACTGCCTGCGCCTCGGCCAGGTCGAGCGGCGCGGCGCGGAACAGCTCCAGCACCGCCTCTTCGCCGAACGCCTCCGCGCCCGCCCATTGCAGGCGGCATGCGCCGAGCAGCCGATCGCCGGGCCGCTGCCCCTGCGCCAGCCGGATCAGGGTGTCGCGCGCGCTCATGCGCCCAGCCCTCCCGCGATCTGGCGCAGCACCGCGACCTCGTCGAACACCGTCACGTCCTCCACGATCGCTCCGGCGCGCAGGCGATAGTGCGATACCGCCATCAGCAGCAGCTCCTTGCCCGACGGCGGCCCCCAGGCGCCGACTCCGCCGTGCGTTCCCGCGAGCGACCAGCGCAGCGCCACCGCGACATCGCCATGCGGCAGCGGCCGTGCCGCGACATGCTCCAGCCGGAACGCGGGCGCGTGGAGCATCGCGCGTAGCTGCATCGCGCAGCCGATCCAGTAGCCGCGGCCGTAGCCGTTGCGGTTCGACGGCCAGCGCAGCTCGACCGAAGGCGACAGCGCCGCGGCAGCATCGCCGTACAGATCCTCGGCGAAGGCGAGGCGGAGCATCCGTGCGGGCAGTCCGGCGGGATGGTCATCGGCGACGGCCACGCTCGGCTCGTTGCGGACGGTGTCGATCGCGGCCTGCCGCCACGCGTGCCGCGCCTGGTCGCCCTCGCGGTCGAGCTCGGCCTGGAGCACGGCGACGGTGCGCGGGTCGGCGCCGACCTGCCACAGCGCACGCGCATTGTCGCGGACCAGCCATTCCTCGACAATCCGGTTCGCCTCGATCCTGCAGTCGGCGACCGTGGTCACGCCGGTGCCGCGCATGCTCGCCGCGCCGATCAGCGCCTCGTCGCCGAGATGGGTCGAGCGGCTGGTGATCCGGTGCGACGAATAATAGACGCCCGGCGCGTCCTCGCTCCACACCACGTCCTCGCCGATCACCACCCGGTCGGCGTAGGTGGCGAGCGTGCCCACCGTCCCCTGGGTCACCACGTCGAGCCCCTTCGCCGGGCCGGCGAGCGTGTGCATCACCGTGTCGTCGGTATAGTGGGTGCGGCACAGGCCGACGTTCTTCTCCTCCCAGATGCGGTGGGTGCAGCGGAGGATGTAATCGACCACGTCGCGGTAGACGGGATCGAAGCCTTCGAGCAGCTGGCGCAGCGGCCCCTCCTCCAGCTGCTCGCCGATCGTGCGGCCCACGGGCGAGAGCACCTCCGGGTCCTGATCCCAGCTCATGCGCGATACGCCTGCGCGAGCACCGCCACATCGTCGAACACCGTCCATTCCTCCACGATTCCCTTCGCACCGAAGCGGAAATGCGACATGCCGATCATCGCGACGGGCCTGCCCGCGGGCATCTCGCCCATTGCGCCGTACGGCGACGACGTGCCGTCGAGCCGCCAGCGCGCCGCGACGATCATCCCGTCGGTCTCGTCTGCCCAGCAGACGTGCTCGACGCGGAAGCGGCCGGCGGGACCGCTGGCGAGGAGGCCGATGACGCGCTGG
>CAXTNG010000270.1:0-4967 GCA_964245475.1 uncultured Sphingomonas sp.
GCCGAGGCCGACGTCGCGCTGTTTCTGGTCGATGCGCGTGCGGGCGTGGTGCCGCTCGACGAGGAGATCGGGCGCTGGCTGCGCGGCTCGACAACGCCGGTGGTGCTCGCCGCGAACAAGGCGGAGGGGCGCAGCGGCGAGCAGGGGATCATCGAAGCGCTGGCGCTGGGCTTCGGCGACCCGGTACAGCTGTCGGCGGAGCATGGCGAGGGGATCGGCGACCTGTTCGAGGCGCTGCTGCCGTTCCTCGAACGCGAGGACACGGAAGACGAGGCGGAGGACGAGAGCCCCGACGCGCCGCTCAAGCTGGCGATCGTCGGGCGGCCCAATGCGGGCAAGTCGACACTGGTCAATCGGATGCTCGGCGAGGAGCGGATGATCACCGGGCCGGAGGCGGGGATCACGCGCGATTCGATCGCGACCGATTGGGAGTGGCCCGACCCCAAAGGAGGCACCCGCAAGGTCAGGCTGATCGACACCGCCGGCATGCGCAAGCGCGCCAAGGTACAGGACAAGCTCGAGAAGCTGTCGATGGCCGATGCGCTGCACGCGGTCGACTTCGCGGAAGTCGTGCTGCTGCTGCTCGACGCGACGCTGGGGTTGGAGGCGCAGGACCTGCGCATCGCCGATCGCGTGCTGGAGGAGGGCCGCGCGCTCGTCATCGCGCTCAACAAATGGGATGTCGCCGAAGGGCCGTCGGCATTGTTTAACGGCGTCAAGGCGGCGCTGGAGGATGGCCTGAGCCAGGTGAAGGGTGTGCCGCTGCTGACCGTATCGGCCGCGACGGGCAAGGGTATCGACCAGCTGATCGGCGCCGCCTTCGAGACTCGCGAGGCATGGTCGAAGCGGGTCGGCACCGGGGAGCTCAACCGCTGGTTCGAGCGTGCGATCGAGGCCAACCCGCCTCCCGCGCCAGGCGGCAAGCGGATCAAGATGCGCTATGTGACCCAGGTCAAGTCTCGGCCGCCGAGCTTCGTGATCTTCGGCACCCGCGTCGACCAGCTGCCCGCGAGCTACGAGCGCTACCTGGTCAATTCGATGCGCCGCGAACTCGGTTTCGGCGCCGTTCCGGTGCGGTTGACGCTGCGCGCGCCCAAGAATCCGTTCGATGCGGAGCGGCACGGCAATACAAAATTTACCAGACGCGCGTAGAGCCGCACATGAACCTTTCCGGCGACAGGGGTCGGAAGGGAGGGAGGCAAACGACGTGTCGTTCGAAGGCAGCACCCTGGTCGATTGGACCGCCTTCACCCAGGCGCGCAGCCTGCTGGGGGCGGGCTTCGTCCGCATCCTGGGCTACTTTCGCGAGGACGGCGTCAAGTCGGTCTTCGCAATCGAGCAGGCGATGCGCGGCGGCAGCGCGGCAGCGATGGTGATCCCCGCCCACACGCTGAAAGGCGAAGCGCGCCAGTTCGGTGCGGAGCCGCTCGCCGACCTCGCAGAGGCGATCGAGCAGATCGCGCGCGACTGCGTCGAGACGCGCGACACGCCGACCGAGGCGATCGAGCATGTCGCGCAGCTGCGCCCGCTGTTCGAGGAGACGCTGGCGTTGCTGGAGCGCGAGGCCAACCCCCTCGTCGAGCGCAAGCCGCTGACCGGCGGGCTCGGCGGCTTCGGCCGGCGCCCTGCGACGTTCGGGCGGGCCTAACCCTTCAAATAGGGCGCAGCGCCGGCTTTCGGCGAGTCATCCTCGGCGATCGAGTTGAGCTGCACGTAATTGTGCAGGCCCATCCGCTCGATCATCTCGAACTGGCGCTCGAGCGTGTCGACATGCTCCTCCTCGCTCGCGAGGATGCGCGCGAACAGCTCTCGGCTGATGAAGTCCTTGACCTCCTCGCAATAGGCAATGGCGCCTCGCAGCTGCGCGACCGCCTCGACCTCCATCGCGAGGTCGGACTTGAGGACCTCCTCCACCGTCTCGCCGATGCGCAGGCGGCCGAGCAGCTGGAAATTGGGCAGGCCGTCGAGGAACAGGATGCGCTCGGACAGCCAGTCCGCATGCTTCATCTCGTCGATCGACTCTTTGCGCTCGTATTGGGCGAGCTTGTAGACGCCCCAATGATCGAGCAGCCGGTAGTGGAGCCAATATTGGTTGACCGCGGTCAGCTCGTTCTTGAGCGCCTCGTTCAACAGATCGATGACCTTGGGGTCGCCTTTCATCGCCATGGCTCCGTACCTTTCGTGACGGCCATGTAGCGGCAAGCGGGCGCGGGTTTCAAGTGCTGAAACCCGCAGAAATCCTAGAGTTTTTGCAAGTGCGAACGCTACGCAGCCGCACGCTCGGCGTCGATAATAGCTCGCGCGAACTGGGCGCACTGGCCGCACTTGGGCGGCAGGCCGAGCGCTTGGTGCACCTGGAAGCTGGTCGAGCAACCGGCCCGCGCGCACTCACGCACCTGGCTTTCCCGAATGGCATTGCACACGCAGACGACCATGAGGACTCCCCGACTCTCGTGGGAGCTTATAGCGCTATTGCGAGGCGCTCGCAAGCTCTTTGCGCATGGCTCGCATTAACATGGGCTCGGTTTGGCGCGCAGGCGCATCGGCTGGGCGCGACCGCGGGCAAGCGAGCGCCAGAGCCATTCGACGGGTCCGTGACGGTAATGGTCGAGCCAGGGTTTGGACCAAAGGAGCATCGCGACCCACGCAGGCGGAGCGAGGAGATAGAGCTCGGTGCGCGAGAGGCGGGCAAAAAGGCCGAAGCCGTAGACGAGGGTGACCATCACCAATGTGGTCGCGAGATAGTTGCTGAGCGCGGCACGGCCGGCAGCTGCGACGTGCGCGGTGAAGCGACCGTCAGGTCGGATCAAGAGGATGCCGAACGCGGCGTAGCCCAGGATCGCAGGCCAGCGGAGGAGCGCCGGGAGCGTCATCGCACCGAGCACGACCTCAGGCAGCGCGAAGCCGCTACGGATCGTGTAGATGCCTGCAAGGGCGTAGAGCGGGAGTGAAACGCCAAGGCCAACTGCCGCCCAGCGACGATAGCGGGCGCGCGGCCAGGCGCCGGTGAGAAAGCCGGACTTCAGCCCCGCCATGCCGAGCAGCATCGTCGCCAGCGTCTCGGGGCCGAGGAAGGTCAGCAGCTGCCACGGCGTCGTGGCGTATTCCCAGCGAAAGGCGAAGATGTCCGCATACCTGCCGTGGTGGGCGGCGACCTCGGCAGCGAGTTGCTCGGCCGGTGGTTTGCCGAACGTGGTCCGCATGGCGGCGAGAAAGTCTGCTCCTTCCGTGCTCGGATGCGACTGCGCGGCGAGCACGGCGGCGTAGAGGCCAGCGTCCTCCACCACCTGCCAGCCGATTAGCAGCAGCGCGATCGCGATGAGGTGACGCACCGGGAAGCGGACGAAGAGGTACGCGATCGCGCCGCACAGCGCATAATGGGCAAGAATGTCGCCCCACCAGAGGCCGTAAAGGTGAAGGCAGCCGATGGCGAGCAGCACGCCCATGCGGCGGTAATGGACCGCGGCGCCGCTTCGTCCCGCGGCTTCGGCTCGCTCGACGACGAGCAGCATCGAGGCGCCGAACAGGAGCGCAAACAGCCCGCGCATCTTGCCCTCGATCAGAACGTAGATGGCGAACCAGGCGACTATGTCCGTCGGCGCGGTCCCGCCCCACGCCGCGGGGGAGAAATATGCGGATTCGGGAAGGGCGAAGGCGGGCAGGTTGGCGGCGAGGATGCCCATGACCGCGATACCGCGGAGGTAGTCCAATGTAAGGTGCCGGTCGCTTCCGTCACCCCGGACTTGTTCCGGAGTCCAGGGTTCCGCAAACGATGCGCTTTGAGACGCTTGCGTCATGACCGAGCCGCGCGCTGGACCCAGGAACGAGTCCGAGGTGACGTTGGGGAGTCAGGCGAGCGCCGCATCTGCACCCATCAGCTTGGGGAAGAAGCCCTCGTGCGCCTCGCGCAAGGCATCGAGGGTGACGACGTCGTCGCGGTCGGGGCGTTCGAAGATCAGGCGCTTGCCGCCGGTGCGGCCGAGCGGCTCGACCTCCACCTGTGCCGCGTGCGCGGCGGTGAGGAAGTCGAGCAGGGCGGGATCGTCGACGGTGACGATGTAGACGCCCTGGTCCTCGGCGAAAAAGGAGCGGGCGCAGTCGTGGGGCTGCTTGCGGTCGATCATCGCGCCGACCCCGCCGGCGAGCGCCATCTCGCAGATCGCGACCGCGACGCCGCCGTCGGCGACGTCGTGGACCGCGGTGAGCCAGCCGTGCCCGATGGCGGCGCGGACCAGGTCGCCTGCGCGGCGTTCGGCATCAAGCTCGACCGGCGGCGGCGGACCCGCATCGCGGCCCTCGATGCCGCGGCACTCGCGCAGCCATAGCGATTGGCCGAGATGGCCGGGTCGGGCGCCGACGGCGAGGATGATGTCGCCGGCTTCCTTGAAGGCGACCGTCGCATTCTTCCGCCAGTCGGCGAGAAGGCCGACGCCGCCGATCGCGGGCGTCGGGAGGATGGCGCTGCCGCCGCCGGTAGCCTTGGATTCGTTGTAGAGGCTGACGTTGCCCGACACGATCGGGAAGTCGAGTGCGCGGCAGGCGTCGGCCATGCCATCGAGGCAGCCTACGATCTGGCCCATGATCTCGGGGCGCTGCGGGTTGGCGAAGTTGAGGCAGTTGGTGATCGCGAGCGGCTTCGCGCCGACCGCGGTGAGGTTGCGCCAGGCTTCGGCGACCGCCTGCCTGCCGCCGGCGACCGGGTCGGCGAAGCAATAACGCGGGGTGC
This sequence comes from uncultured Sphingomonas sp., assembly GCA_964245475.1. Classification (GTDB taxonomy): domain Bacteria; phylum Pseudomonadota; class Alphaproteobacteria; order Sphingomonadales; family Sphingomonadaceae; genus Sphingomonas. Next base: position 4,727 of record CAXTNG010000270.1, read on the forward strand.
AATCGGTGGTGATCGCCAGCGCCTTGGGCGTGCCGTGGACGCGGACCACCGCGGCGTCGCCGCCGGGGTGCTGGACGGTGTCGGCGCCGACCTGGCTGTCATACTGCTCCCAGATCCAGCGACGGCTGGCGAGGTCGGGCGAACCCATGAGCGTGAGGAGGTCGGCGGCGATGTTCCTGCACGGCGCGACCTCGCCAAGCGGCGCAGGCAACGGCGTGGGCGTGTGCGGGCGGTCGTAGAG
>CAXTNG010000271.1:0-4967 GCA_964245475.1 uncultured Sphingomonas sp.
CAATTACTACAATTATCTCGGCTCGCTGGGTGCGGGGACGGGCGTGCGTGTCGGGCAGAACGGGACATCGGCGACCGCGGGCGTGGCGCTGAACCTGCCGCTGTTCCAAGGGGGGCGCCCTGCCGCGCAGGTCCGCCGCGCGGAGGCGCTGCGCAGCCAGGCGATCGAGAACGTGACGCAGACCGAGCGCGGCGTGGTCGCGCAGGCGCGCTCGGCCTATGCCGTCTACCGGTCCAGCCAGCAGGTGATCGCCTCGGCGGATGTGGCGGTGCAGGCGAACAAATTGTCGCTGGAGGGCGTGCGCGCGGAAAACAGCGTGGGGACCCGCACGATCCTCGACATCCTCAACGCCGAGCAGGAATTGCTGAACTCGCAGGTGACGCTGGTGACCGCGCGGCGCGACGCCTATGTCGCCGGTTTCGCACTGCTCGCCGCGATGGGACAGGCCGAGGCGCAGGATCTGGGGCTGGAAGGCGGCCCGCTCTATGATCCGGTGGCGAACTACAATCGCGTGCGGCATACGATCAACGACTTCGCCGGCGACGGCGAGCCTGCCGCGGTGGCGACCCGCACGACGGACACGCCCGCACAGGACGCGACCGTCACCCGTCCGCTCGATCCGGCGCTGAACAGCGCGGTCGATCGGAACCCGGCGTTGACAACCGGCGCGCAGTCGCCAAACCGGCAGTGATAGGCGTCGTGTGAGGGTCGGAATGGGCGATATCAGCGCGGAGCCGTCGATGGAGGAGATCCTGTCCTCCATCAAGCGGATCATCGCGGAGGAGGGCGAGGGTATCCGACCCCCCGCCCGCAAGCCTGCGCGGACGCCGGCGCCGCCACCTCCGGCCGCCGAGCGCGGGGACGAAGGCGGTTCCGGAAGCGATGGGGTGCTGGAGCTGAGCGAGCCGATCCCGGCGCCTGCGCCGGAGCGTGCCGCGGCGTCGGTCCCGCGGGCGGAGCCGATCGTGTCGCGGCAGGCCGCCGCCGCCAGCCGCGGCTCGCTGGAGGCACTGACCCGCCTGGTGGTCAAGCCCGAGCCGGGCAGCGACAACACGCTGGAAGGCCTCGTGCGCGAGATGCTCCGCCCGATGCTGAGCGACTGGCTCGACGCGCACCTGCCCGCCGTCGTCGAGGCGATGGTGGCACGCGAGATCGAGCGGATTACCGGCGCGCGCTGATCTTGCCCGCGGCGGCGCGCCGTGCTGTACCGTTGCGCATGAAACCACTTCTGCTCGCGAGCCTGCTCGCCTTGTCCGTGGCGGCTCCTGCTGCTGCCCGTCCGCTCACCATCGCCGACGTCACGATGCTCAGCCGTGTCGGCACGCCGAGCGCCTCGAAGGATGGTCATTGGCTCGTCTGGGCGCAACGCGAGACCGATCTCGCTGCCGATAAGGGCCGCTACGATCTGTGGCGGCTCGATCTGACCAGGCCGGGCGCGGCGCCCGAAAAGCTGCTCGCCGATCCGCAGGTCGACGAGAACGACCCGCAGATCGTCGGTACCACCGTGTATTATTCCGCCGACGACGCCATCTGGTCGGTGCCGGTCACCGGCGGCACGCCGCGCAAGCTGACGACGTTCAAGGGCGGCTTCAACGGCTTCAAGGTCGCGCCGACCGCCGACCGCCTCGTCGTCTGGGCCGACCGCAAGCCCGGTGCGCCCACCCTCGAGCCGGCGATGGAGAAGCGCGCGGCCGATGCGGGCGCGGCGCGGGCCTATGACCAGCTCTTCGTGCGCCATTGGGATAGCTGGGCCGACGGCAACCGGCAGCAGCTGTTCGTCCTGCCGATCAACGCGTCGGGCGCGCCCGGCAACGGTATTGCGCTCGTCGGCGCGCTGGTTGGCGACACGCCGTCGAAGCCCTCGGGCGGCGGCGAGGAGGTGGCGTGGAGCCCCGACGGCAGGACGCTCTACTTCGCGATGCGCGAGGCCGGGCGGATCGAGGCGCTGTCGACCAATCTCGACATCTTCCAGGTGCCCGCCGACGGCTCGGCCGCGCCAATCAACCTCACCGACGCGAACGACGCGACCGACAACCTCCCCACCGTCTCGCCCGACGGCCGCAAGCTCGCATATTTCGCGATGCGCCGCCCCGGCTACGAGGCCGACCGGCAGGTCCTCACCGTGCGCGATCTTGCGACCGGCAAAGCGGTGTCGCTGACCGCGCGCTGGGACCGCTCGATCGGCTCGATTGCCTGGGCACCCGACTCGAAGTCGCTCTATGTCACCGCCGAGGACACGCAGGAGAACCCGCTGTGGCGGGTCGACGCCGCGACCGGCCAGGTCTCGCGGCTGACCCAGCAGGGCAACGTCTCCGCGGTCGCGATCACGCCGCAGGGGCCGGTGGTGGCGATGAACAGCCTGACCGCGCCCGATGACTTCTACCGCGTCGGCGCAGTCGCGCCCGTGCGGCTGACCAATGTCAACGCGGCGAAGCTTGCCGGCATCGACCTGCCCGAGGTCTCGCGGTTCAGCTTCAAGGGCGCGAACGGCGACACTGTCTTGGGCTATGCGGTCAAGCCGTACGGCACGACGGGAAAGGTGCCGGTCGCGTACATGGTCCACGGCGGGCCGCAGGGGTCGAGCAACAACAGCTGGTCCTACCGCTGGAACCCGGCGGTGTTCGCCGGCGCCGGCTACGGCCTGGTGGCGGTCGATTTCCACGGCTCGACCGGATACGGTCAGGCCTTCACCGACGCGATCCGCAACAACTGGGGCGGCTGGCCTCTGGAGGACGTGCAGAAGGGCCTTGCCGCCGCGACGGCGCAGTTCGCGTGGCTCGACGGCGACAACGCCTGCGCGCTCGGCGCCAGCTACGGCGGCTATATGATGAACTGGGTCGCGGGGAAGTGGCCCGATCGGTTCAAGTGCATCGTGCAGCACGACGGCGTCTTCGATGCGCGCGCGATGGCGTTAGAGACCGAAGAGGTTTGGTTCGACGGATGGGAGATCGGCGGCAAGGCGTACTTCGAGGACCCGCAGGCGTTCGAGAAGTGGAATCCTGTGAATTACGTCGATCAGTGGAAGACGCCGATGCTGGTGATCACCGGCGAGAAGGATTTCCGCATCCCCTACACCCAGGGTCTGGCGGCGTTCACCGCGCTCCAGCGCCGCAACGTGCCCTCGCGGCTGCTGGTGAACCCTAACGAAAATCATTGGGTTCTCCACCCCAAGGAGTCGCGGCAATGGTATGCCGAGGTGCTGGGGTGGATGGATCGGTGGACGGGGAAAGCACGGAACTGATCCACCTTCGTCGCCCCGGCCTTGAGCCGGGACCCCGCTTCTTCTCACCGGCCGAGGCAGCGGGACCCCGGGTCAAGCCCGGGGTGACGAGGGGGGTGCGGTTGGCTACAGCCCCCGCATGACCGAGCTGCCCAAGACCTTCGACCCCGCCGAGATCGAGTCCCGCTGGTACGCGCATTGGGAGGACAATGGCCTGTTCCACCCCGACCGGCCGGGCGCGGAGCCGTGGACGATCGTCAACCCGCCGCCCAACGTTACCGGCAGCCTTCACATCGGCCATGCGCTCGACAACACGCTGCAGGACATCCTGACGCGGCATGCGCGGCTGAAGGGCAAGGATGCGTTGTGGGTGGTCGGCACCGACCATGCGGGCATTGCGACACAGATGGTGGTCGAGCGGAATCTCGCGCTTCACCAGCAAAAGCGCACCGACTTTACCCGCGAGGCGTTCGTCGCGAAAGTCTGGGAGTGGAAGGCGGAAAGCGGCGGCGAGATCACCCGCCAGCTGCGCCGGCTGGGCTGCTCGATGGACTGGGCCAACGAGCGCTTCACCATGGACGAAGGCTTCAGCAAAGCGGTGCTGAAGGTCTTCGTCGACCTGTATCGCGAGGGGCTGCTCTACCGCGACAAGCGCCTGGTCAATTGGGACCCGGGGTTCCAGACCGCGATCAGCGACCTCGAGGTCGAGCAGCGCGAGGTGCGCGGGCACTTCTGGCACTTCCGCTATCCGCTGGAGAGCGGCGAAGGCTATATCGCCATTGCGACCACCCGGCCCGAGACGATCCTGGGCGACGGCGCGGTCGCGGTGAACCCTGCCGACGAGCGATAAGCGCAACTCGTCGGCCAGCGCGGATGGCTGCCGTTCGTCGATCGCCTGATCCCGATCATCGCGGACGATTACGTCAAGATGGACTTCGGCTCGGGCGCGGTGAAGATCACCGCCGCGCACGATCACAACGACTATGAGGTGTACAAGCGCCACCCGGACGCGGGCATTCCGCTCATCAACCTGATGAACGCCGATGCGACGATGAACGACAATTGCCCGCCCGACTACCGCGGGCTCGACCGCTACGAGGCGCGCAAGAAGGTGGTGGCGGATTTCGACGCCTTGGGACTGCTCGACAAGGTCGAGGAGCATGTCCACCAGGTGCCCTTCGGCGATCGCTCGGGCGTGGTGATCGAGCCGTGGCTGACCGACCAATGGTATGTCGACGCGGCGACGCTCGCCAGGCCTGCAATCGAAGCGGTGCGATCGGGCGCGATCAGGATCGTGCCGAAGACCTGGGAGAAGACCTTCTTCAACTGGATGGAGAACATCCAGCCTTGGTGCGTGTCGCGGCAATTGTGGTGGGGGCATCGCATACCGGCTTGGTTCGCAGGCGACGGCCGCGTGTTCGTTGCCGAGACAGCGGCGGAGGCGCAGGCGGACGCGGGCGACGACGTCGCGCTGCGTCAGGACCCGGACGTTCTCGACACATGGTTCTCCTCCGCGCTCTGGCCCTTCGCGACGATGGGCTGGCCGGAGCAAACTCCTCTCCCGGAGGGGGAGGGGGACCATGCGCAGCATGGTGGAGGGGGCCTCGCCACGAACGATGTCGCCGGTGGCGTTCCCCCTCCACCACCGGCTACGCCGGCGGTCCCTCTCCCCGTGCTAGGGAGGAGCCTAGCCGGCCGCTACCCCAACGACGTCCTCGTCTCCGGCTTCGACATCCTGTTCTTCTGG
>CAXTNG010000272.1:0-4942 GCA_964245475.1 uncultured Sphingomonas sp.
CCGGGTGCATGGCCGCGTAGGCCCGGTCGAGATGCGTGTTGCACGTCTCGATCGCGGGCGACGAGGCCGCGCCGTGGGACGCACCCGCGATCCGGGCAGCGTGCGAGCGGATGGGCGTACCGTTCGTAACCCTGCGCACCCCGTCCGATCCCCGGCCCGACTTCGCCGAGACGCTCGCGGGCGGCACGCCCCAGCGCGCGAAGCCGGTTGCACGTCCCGCCGCTGGCCGCCCGCCGGAGCGCAGCCGCAAATCGCTCGCTTCGGTCGCGACGTTCGGCACCTATCAGCGCTACTGGTTCGCCTCGGGCCGCGGGGCTGTTGCCGCCGGCGCGCCGTTCGCGGTGGTCAACGCCAACGCCCCGCAGGAAATCCTTCGCGCACTCGATATCCCCTTCGTCGTCAATCAATGGTGGGCGTCGATCGTCGCCGCCAAGCAGCAAAGCGGCCGCTACCGCGCGCTGCTCCGCCAGGCCGGTTACCCGACCGACGTCGAAGCTTATAGCGCGCAAGGCATCGCCGTCGCTGGACGAGGATGCGGAGCAGGCCCCATGGGGCGGCCTGCCCAGACCGGACTTCCTCAACGCCGTCGCCTCCTCCGATCCCACGCCCCGCATCTTCGAGGAATGGGCGGGCCTGACCGGCGCCACGCCTACATCTACGAACGCACCGCCGACCCGCGGCTCGACCTCCCGATCCGCTGGTGGGACGACATGCCCGATCGGCGGGACGAGGTGCTCGAACCCGAACGGCTCGACCTGTTCGTCGCCGAGATCGAGGAGGTGGTCGCGCAGCTCGAAGCCGCCACCGGCCGCACCCTGTCGCGCGAGCGGCTCGTCGAAGTGATGGACCTCGTCAACGAGCAGGAGGATTATTACCGCCGCACCCGCGACCTGATCGCGCGCACCGTGCCCGCGCCGATCGGCATTGTCGATTCGATGCCTGCGACGATGGTGCCGCAATGGCACCGCGGAACGGCATGGGCGCGCGACGCGGCCAAGGCCTTCTACGAGGAGGTTGCCGAGCGTGTGGCTGCGGGCGCCGCGGCAGTGCCGCAGGAACGGGTCCGCCTGATGTGGGTCGGCCGCGGGCTGTGGAGCGACATGGCCTTTTATCAGCGCTGGGAGGAGAGCCACGGCGCGGTGTTCGTCTGGTCGATGTACCTCGCGCTCGCCGCCGACGGCTATATCCGCCATCACGACCGCGGGCGCGATCCGTTGCGCGCGCTCGCCGCCCGCTTCCTGACGATGGGTGACGAGCTCCGCATGCCGAGCTGGGCTGGGCCTTGGCACGTCCACGAGGCTAAGACCCACGCGATCGATGCGGCGATTGCTGCGGACGACGCCGACCCGTTCGTGCTGCGCGCGCTCACCGCCGTGGGCGTGCCTGTGCTGGAGCTGGGCGTCGACAATTACGCGCTCGACGAAGCCGGCAAGGACGCACTCGAGGCGCGGATCACCGCCTTCGTCGAAGGCCTGGCGGCGTGAGCGTGATGCCGCTGGCCGGGCTGACCGTCCTCGACTTCGCGCGCTTCCTGCCCGGCGCTTATGTCGGTTGGATCGCCGGCGACATGGGCGCCGACGTGATCCGCATCGAGCACCCGCGCGAGCTCGCCAAGCACGCCGCGATGTTCGGCGAGGACGCCGACCCGCAAGCCGACGCCGTCCGCCGCGCACGCCCGACCTACACCCGCAACAAGCGCAGCCTGCTGCTCAACCCGGGCCACCCTGCCTCGAGACCGGTGATCGAGGCGCTCGTCGCCCGCGCCGACGTGCTGGTCGAGGATTACCGGCGCGGCGTGATGGCGGGGATGGGACTGGGCTACGAGGCGCTGGCGGCGATCAACCCGCGGCTGATCTATTGCTCGGTATCGTTCGCCGGGCAGGACGGCCCGCTCGCCGGCAAGGCGGGGCACGACCCGGCCGCGCTCGCGCTCGCCGGCGTGCTCGGCCGCCTGAATGGCAGTGGCGAGCCGACGCTACCCGGCGCGCCGGTCGCCGACGTCCCGGCAGGCGCGCATGCGGCCATCGCAGCCCTACTCGCCTTGCAGGCGCGCGAGCGCAGCGGTCATGGGAGCCATGTCGACGTCGCGATGACCGAAGCGTCGATGCCGCTGCTGATGGTCGCACTCGGCCGCGCCGCGCTCGAAAACGTGCCGCCGCCCGATGGTCGCTGGCATCCGAAGGGAGGCGTCTGGCACTGCGCCGATGGCGCATGGCTGTGCACGACGGATATGGAGCCGGCGTACTGGCGTCGCTTCTGTGTCGCAGTGGATCGGCCCGACTATGCCGATGCGCAGGCCGACACCGCACGCTACCCCACGATCGCCGAGGACCTGCGCGCCCTATTCGCCACCCGCCCGCGCGCAGCATGGCTCGCGCTGCTCGAAGCGGCGGACACCCAGGTCGCGCCTGTCCTGACCCCCACCGAAGCGCTGAGCCACCCGCATGTCGAGGCGCGGGGGATGCACGTCAGCCTCCCGATCGGCGACGCGCACGTCGATCAGATCGGCACCCCCTTCCGCATCTCCGGTATCGCTCCGCCGCAGCACCGCCCCGCGCCGCTGGCGGGCGCCGACACCGACGCCATCCTCGCCGAGCTCGGCTTCGACCGCGCGAGCCTCGACCCGGCCGTGTTCAGCGTAGAGCGCACCCGATGAACGCGCTCGACGGCCTCAGGGTCGTGGATCTGAGCCACGCCATTTCCGGCCCCACCTGCACCAACATGCTCGTTCAATTGGGTGCCGAGGTCGTCAAGGTGAAGCCGCCGCATACCGGCGACGGCTTCCGTTATTACACCGAGCATGCCGGCGAGCCGCTCCTTAGCGTCCCGTTCGCCTCGATCAACGCGGGCAAGCGGTCGGTGACGCTCGACCTCAAGCAGCCGCAGGCGCGCGAGGTGCTCGCACGGCTGCTCGCCAATGCCGACGTGCTGGTCGAGAATTTCCGGCCGGGGGTTCTCGCCCGCCTGGGCTTTCCGGCTGGCGAACTGCGCGAGCGTCACCCCAAGCTGATCGTGGTGTCGATCACCGGCTTCGGCGAGGAGGGTCCGCTCAGCCAATGGGGCGCCTACGACATATTGCTCAGGCTATCTCGGGCATCGCGCTGCTCAACGCCGGCGATTCCGGGCCGCAGAAGATCGGAATGCCGATCATCGACAGTTTCGCGGGCTATCTCGCCGTGATCGGCGTCTTCGCGGCACTGCGGCGGCGCGACGCAAGCGGCACGGGCGAGCATGTCGATGTGGCCATGCTCGATGCGGCGCTCAAGCTGGTCAACACCAGCGTCGCCGTCCACTCCTACACCGGCCAGCCGCCCGTCGCGACGGGGAACCGCGGTTTCCGGCTGGTCGCGACATCGGAATTCTACCGCACGGCGGACGGCTGGATCGCGCTCGGCGCCAACAACCAGCCGCAGGTCGAGTCGCTGCTGAAGGTGCTCGGCCACCCCGAGATGATCGACGATCCCATGTTCTGCGATCACGCCGCACGGGTCGAGCATTATGCCGAAGTCAGGGACTGGCTCACCCGCGCCCTGTTGAACCACCAGGCCGAAGACCTGGAGACGAAGCTCACCGCGACGGGCGTGCCCGCGGCAATGTTGCGCGGTGTCGACCAGATCGTCGCGCACTCGCACGTCGCGCAGCGCGGGACGCTGGAGCAAGTATGCCTGCCCGGCCACGAGCCGTCGCTGGCGGTCGTTGGCCCTGGCTTCGCCACCGACTCGCGCCCGATGCCCGACGTGCCGCGTCTCGGCGAGCATACCGACGCCGTACTGGCCGAGCTCGGCTACGATGCCGGCACGATCGCTGCCTTGCAAGCGCAGGGTGCGGTATGACCCGGCCGATCGATCTCATCTTCCTCGGCGACATCATCCTCGACGTGCCCGAGCCCGATCACTGGACGGCGGGCATCGCGCCGGCGACACGCGCCGCCGACATCGCCATCGCGCATCTGGAGGTGCCGCACACATCGCGCGGGCAGGAGCTGGAGGGCGACATCCCCGCCCCTGGGGCCAATCCTGAGCACCTCGCCGCGCTCGCCCGTGCCGGGATCAGCGCGGTGTCGATGGCTGGCAACCATATCGCCGATTGCGGCGCGATCGGCATCGCCGATACGATCGCGGGACTGGAGCGATTGGGCATTGCTCACGCCGGCGCCGATGCGACCCTCGACCGCGCCCGCGCGCCTGCGATCATCGAGCGCGGTGGCCGCCGAATCGCGCTGCTCAGCTACAATTGCGTCGATCCGGAGATCGGCTGGCGACCGGCACCCGCGCCGGCAGCGCCTATGTCCGCGTGCACGCCGCCGATGGCGGCCCTTCGCGCCCGCAGGCCGACTTGATCGAAGCGGACGCGGAGTCGCTCGCCGCCATGGCCCGCGACATCGCCGCCGCCCAGGCGCAGGCGGATCTCGTCGTCTGCGCGCTGCACAAGGGCATAACCCACCGCCTCGCCGAACTCGCCCCCTACGAGCGCCCGGTCGCCCATGCGGCAATCGACGCCGGTGCCGACGTGGTCGTCGGCCATCACGCGCATATCGTGCGCGGCATCGAGTTCCATTGCGGCAAGCCGATCTTCCACGGCCTCGGCAACGGCGGCGTCGTCACCCACGCGCTCAGCCCTGCGCAGGACCACCCCGCGCGCGCCGAATGGACGCAGCGGCGCAAGGCAATGTTCGGCTTCGAGCCCGACCCGGCCTACACGCTCGCTCCCTTCCATCCGGAGGCGGTCAACGGGCTGATCGGAGGCATGCGCCTCCACCCCGACGGGCGTGTCGAGACGGCGTTCCTGCCGATCTGGAGCGCGCCGCGCGGGCGGCCTGAGATCGCCTCAGCCGATCGCGCTCCGGCAATCGCCGACTATATCGACGCGATCGGTCGCGCGGTGGGACTCGGCCCGCTCCACTGGACGCGAAAGGGTGACTGGTACTCACTCACCCCGCCCC
>CAXTNG010000273.1:0-4938 GCA_964245475.1 uncultured Sphingomonas sp.
CCTCCGGGCCGATCGAGGTGTCGGTGTTCGGCAACGTCGGCGCGGATCAGGCGATCGCTGCGATCGGCAAGACCTTCGGCGCGCTCAAGGCCCGCCCCGCCGATGCACGCGCGGCGCCAGTCCGCTTTCCCGCGCATGTCGCGGTGCCGCTGGTGCGCTACCACCAGGGCGCGGACAACCAGGCGGCGGCGGTGATCGCCTGGCCCACCGGCGGCGGCGCGGACGGGATCGCCGAAGCGCGGCGGCTCGACGTGCTCGCGCAGGTGTTCAGCGACCGGCTGTTCGACCGGCTGCGATCGGAGGCGGGGGCAAGCTACACGCCCTCGGTGCAGAGCCAATGGCCGGTCGGCCTAGCCGACGGCGGGCGGCTGATCGCGATCGGGCAGGTGGCGCCGAACAATGTGGACCTGTTCTTCCGCCTGGCGCGCGAGATTGCCGCAGACCTGGTCGCCAAGCCGATCGACGCGGATGAGTTCAAGCGGACGATGCTGCCTTACAGCCAGGCGATCATCCGCGCGTCGAGCGGCAACCAGTTCTGGCTGCGCGAACTGGCGGGCGCGGCCTTCGACCCTCGCCGGGTGACCGCGACCGAGCGGTTGGGTGACAGCATCCGGGGGATTACCGCCGAAGCATTACAGGAGACCGCGGCGAAATACCTGAAGCCCGACCGCGACTGGACGCTCAAGGTGCTGCCGAAAGGGAGGTAGCGGCCGAATGACCGATCCGATCAGAGCCGAAACAGGCATCAACTCTACACAGCTCATTCTGAACGAGCGTATGAAGGTCGTAAGTTCCACGCTTGCGCGGTTGGGCAGCGTGCTACTGGCAGCGGCGCTGGCAAAAACCTATCTTGAGAATTCGCTGAGCGTCGCGGCGGTAAGTTGGTACGTGGGCGTCGCCGTGCTATGGTGGGGAGCTTGGGAATTCCTCGGCGTGATGCGGAAGGAAAGCTGAATGCACTGGCCCCAGTTCACCGAGTATCTTCCCGGCATCGTCGGCATCGTCATCGGTCTCACCGGCGTGGTGGTGGCGCGTCGGATCAATGCAGCCCAAAGGTCTCAAAGATAGCGACCGGCGTCTTCCGCCCCGCCAGCACGTCGGCGACGGTGTGGAGGATGGGGGTGTGGATGCCCTGCAGATGCGCTTCGATCGCCGCGACCGCGCGGACGCCCTCCGCCAGGAAGTCGGAGCGATTGGTGTCGAGCGGGATGCCTTTGCCGACCATCAGCCCCAATGTCCGGTTGCGGCTGGTGTCGCATAGCCCGGTCAGCAGCGTGTCGCCGACGCCGGCGAAACTGGTGACGACGCTCTCGCCATAGCCGAGGCCGGTCAGGATCGCGCGCAGCTCACGCAACACGAGCGTCGCCGCCATGTAGACGGTGTTCTCCGACGGACCCGTCGAGCCGACCAGGCCGAGTGCGATCGCGTAGACGTTCTTGAGCGCGCTGGCGACGTCGACCGCGTCGGCCGAGTCGGTGCGGTCGAACACGATCGGCGCGTTGTGGAACAGGTCGATCACTGCCTCGACGCACGACGCGCTGCCGCCCGAGGTGAGCCCGGACCATTCGCCGAGGAACAGCGGCCGCGCGAAGGTGGGACCCTTCAGCGCGACGTAGCGGACCTGCGGGGCGAGCTGACGGAACAGCTCGGCGAAGGTGAAGTGCTGCGGATGGAGGCCCTTCACGAGATTGACGACGAGCGCGTCGGGGTGCGCGTCCGCGATGATGCGCGCGTAATCGTCCATGACGCGTGCCGGGAACGCGAGGAACAAGGCATCGGCGTCCGCCACGTCGGCGAAGTCGGTGGCCGTCGTCATCCCCGTGGGCAAATGCTGACCGGGGAAGTAGCGCGCGTTCTGGCCGGTGTCGCGGATCGTCTGCGCCTGCTCAGGCGTGCGGCAGAGCATGACGACATCATGCCCCGCGCGTGCGAGCACCGCGCCGACCGCGGTGCCGAACGCGCCCGCGCCGAGCATCGCGACCCGGCTCATGCGACCCGGTTGGCGACGAGATCGTCCACCACCGCGGGATCGGCCAGCGTCGAGGTGTCGCCGAGCGAGGAGGTGTCGCCCTCGGCGATCTTGCGCAGGATGCGGCGCATGATCTTGCCCGAGCGCGTCTTGGGCAGGCCGGGGGCGAACTGGATCGCGTCGGGAGCGGCGATCGGGCCGATCTCGCGGCGTACCCAGTCCTTGAGCGCCTTCGCCAGTTCGGGCGTCGCCGCGACATCGCTGTTGAGCGTCACATAGGCGTAGATGCCCTGACCCTTGATGTCGTGCGGCATGCCGACGACCGCGGCTTCGGCGACGTGGTGGTGGAGGACCAGTGCGCTCTCGACCTCGGCGGTGCCCATCCGGTGACCGGACACGTTGATCACGTCGTCGACCCGACCGGTGATCCAATAATAGCCGTCCACATCCCGCCGACAGCCGTCGCCGGTGAAGTAACTGCCGGGGTAGGTGGTGAAATAGGTCTGGAAGAAGCGTTCGTCGTCACCCCACACCGTGCGCATCTGGCCGGGCCAGCTTCGCGTGATGACGAGATTGCCCTCGGCCGCGCCGTCGAGCACCTTGCCCTTGTCGTCGACCAGCGCCGGCAGGACGCCGGGGAGCGGCTTGGTCGCCGAGCCGGGTTTGAGGTCGGTCGCGCCGGGCAGCGGCGCGATCAGCGCGGCGCCGGTCTCCGTCTGCCACCAAGTGTCAACGATCGGGCAGCGGCGTTCGCCGACGACCTCGTGATACCAGCGCCACGCCTCGGGGTTGATCGGCTCGCCGACCGTGCCGAGGAGCCTGAGCGACGCGCGGCTGCTGTCCCGCACGAAGCCGTCGCCTTCCTTCATCAGCGCGCGCAACGCGGTAGGGGCAGTAAATATGGTGTGGACCTGATGGCGGTCGACGACCTGCCAGATGCGGGCCGGCGTCGGCCAGTTCGGCAGCCCTTCGAACATCAGCGTGGTCGCGCCATTGGCAAGCGGACCATAGAGGATATAGCTGTGCCCCGTGACCCAGCCGATATCGGCGGTGCACCAGAAGATGTCGCCCGGCCGGTAATCGAAGCACAGCTCGTGCGTCCACGCCGCCCAGAACAGGTAGCCGGCGGTGGTGTGCAGCACGCCCTTGGGCTTGCCGGTGGAGCCGGAGGTGTAGAGGATGAACAGCGGGTCCTCCGCCGCCATCGGCTCGGGCGGGCAGTCGGCGCCTACCTTCGCGGCAGCCTCGTGATACCAGATGTCGCGGTCGCCCATCGGTATCTCGGCGCCGGTGGCCCTCACGACAAGGATACGCTCCAGGCTCGGCGCCTGACGGGCCGCGGCATCGACATTGGCTTTGAGCGGGATTCGCTTGCCCCCGCGGCGGCCTTCGTCTGCGGTGATGACGATCTTCGAGCCGCAATCCTCGATGCGACCGGCGAGCGCCTCGGGCGAGAAGCCGCCGAACACCACCGAATGGATCGCGCCGATCCGCGCGCAGGCTAGCAATGCGAAAGCCGCTTCGGGGATCATCGGCATGTAGAGGGTGACGCGATCACCCTTGGCCACACCTTGTGCCTTCAGGACATTGGCGAAACGGCAGACCTCGGCATGCAGCTCGGCGTAGGTGAAGCGGCGCGGCTCCTCGGCGGTGTCGTCGGGTTCCCAGATCAACGCGACTGCGTCGCCGCGGTCGGCGAGGTGCCTGTCGAGGCAATTGGCGCTGGCGTTGAGCACACCGTCGGCGAACCAGCGGATGTGGAAGTCGTCGGCGTCGTAGGACCAGTCGCCGGCCTGGGTCGGCGGCGTCATCCAGTCGAGCCGCTTGGCCTGCTCCAGCCAGAAGCCGTCCGCATCATCACGGGCGCTGGCATACAACGCCTCGTAGGCTCGCGCGTCCACCCGCGTGCGGGCGGCCCATGTGGCGGGGACGGGATAGACGTCGGTCACGGCTGCTCTCCTCGCATGGCTTGTGCCCGCGTGAGAGGGGCGGTGGCAACCGCCGAAGTCGGGAAACGACGAACAGAGGGAGACCCGCCTCCGCCAAGCCCCGCATGAAAGGAAACTCAGAGTAACGTCATCACCTCGACCGGCGTCGCGCGGCCATGAAGGCTACGAGCCGGGCGGGAGCGATCTTGCCCCCCGGTGACGGAGCAAGTGCGTAGAAGAGCATGACGGCGGAGCGCGGCAAACCGGTTGAGATCGAGGGGTTCTTCGACCTCCGCTTCTATACCCCGTTGGGCGGGGTGATCGCGCGGCGGCTTGGCCATACGGCGGCGACGCCCAATCACGTGTCCTGGGCCTCGCTGGCCGTCGCGATGGCGGCGGCTGGGGCGTATCTCCTGCCGGGCCTGGGATGGGCCCTGGCCGCCTCCGCCCTGTTTCTCGTCAGCGGCGTGCTGGACAGCGCCGACGGCCAGCTCGCCCGGCTGACCGGGCGAACCTCCGAGATGGGCGAAACGCTTGACGGCCTCTGCGACACGCTCTCCTTCGGTGCGATCTACCTGGCGGCGGGGTATGTGGCCGTCGCGCGGCAGCACGACCCGGTGTGGCTGGTCGCCGTCGCCGGCCTGCTCGCCTGCTGGTCCCATTCCGTCCAGTCCTCGCTCGTGGACTTCGAGCGGCAGGTCTTCGTCCATGTCGTGACCGGCGGCGGGCGTGTCACGCGGGAGGAGCCGGCCGAGCTGCTCGCCGCGCAACGCGCTGCAGCGGCTGCCGGCGAGGGCTGGTTCGCGCAGATGCTGCGCACCGGCCGGTTCGCGTATTGCCGACGGCAGCGGCGTTGGCTTGGCGACACGACGCGGCTGCTAGCGCAGTATCGCCGGGAACCGCTCGACCGGCGCATGGCTTTTGCGGGGCGCTACGCCGCCGCGATGCGGCCGATGCTAAAGCTTTGGGCGGTGCTCGCGCCCAACAGCCACACTCTGGGTGTGCTCGTCGCCGGGCTGGCGCCGTTCCTGTTTCCGGACG
>CAXTNG010000274.1:0-4936 GCA_964245475.1 uncultured Sphingomonas sp.
CTATAGCGCATGTGGTTTCCGGTCCAGCGCCGGCCCACCGGTGGACCCCGGCACACGGCGGGGGTGACGGGGGGTTGCAATGTCCAGTGTGAGTCCCGCGAGCCGGCGGGCATGAGCCTCGAACCCCGCCCACCCCGCGTCCGCCGCACGCCGCGTGGTCTCCCGCTCCGCGCCGTCGCCCCCAACGCCGTCACTGCGCTCGCGCTCTGTTCCGGCCTGTCGGGCGTGCGCTTCGCGATCACCGGTGAATGGGAGCGCGCCGTCGCGATGATCATGGTCGCGGGCGTGCTCGACGGCATCGACGGCCGCATCGCACGGCTGCTGCGCGGTGAGAGCCGCTTCGGGGCGGAGCTCGATTCGCTCTCCGACGCGATATCGTTCGGCGTCGCGCCGGCGCTGATCCTCTACATGTGGTCGCTCCACGATCTGCCACGGGTCGGCTGGGTCGCGGCGCTGGTGCTCGCCGTCTTCTGCGCGCTGCGCCTCGCCCGGTTCAACGCCAAGATCGACGAGACCGAGCAGCCGCACAAGTCGGCGGGTTTCCTCACCGGCATCCCCGCGCCCGCCGGGGCAGGCTGTGCCTTGCTGCCGATGTTCCTGTGGTTCGTCACCGGCGAGCCGCTGCTGCGCTCGCCGCTGCTGGTCGCACCCTGGGTCGCGTTCGTCGCGACGCTGATGGTGTCGAGCCTGGCGACCTACTCCTGGAAGTCGTTCCGCCTGCGCCGCACAGTGCGCTTCGAGGCGCTGGCGGGTGTCGTTCTGGTGGGAGCGGCGCTGGTCTCGGCGCCGTGGCACACGCTCAGCGCTGTCGCGTCCGTCTATCTGCTCGCGATTCCGTTCAGTATCGCGAGCTATGCGCGGATCAGGCGGCTTCGCGCCACCGTGCGGCCGCAGCCGACGTCGCCGACCAGCGCCTGACCGCGATCCGCCGCTCGGCATGCGCCAGCGCGGTCAGCGGCGCGAACGGCTGTTCGACATGGCCCATCGCCAACCGGGCGATCCGCTGCCACTGCGGCGCAATCGCCATTGCGATCACCCCAAGGGCGGTTGCGAACGCCCCCATGAACACCAAGACACTCATCATCGTCATCATGTTCGCTTCCCTTCTCGTCGCGAACCTCATCCCCGATTCTAACCGAAACTCGCCTGATTCAGCTTGGTTCCGGTTAACGCCGTGAAGTCTCACGATTATTCGTTCAGTTGCTCCAGAATATCGGCCGATCGCACCATCTTCCGCTTTCAAACGCTTTATGTTCTTTCTCCGTTCTCTGGTCAAGCAGAAAAGAACAAGCGCAGAACGCTTGCATCATGCCGGCACTTCCGCTAACGGCGCCCCCCTCAATCCCGCATGGGGAGCATCATAGCCCGGTGTTGCGCGGTTCCACCGCCGATCATCCGCTCTCCAGAGGCATAACCGGAAGGAATAGAATCATGGCGGCTCCTGTCGTCACCATGCAGCAATTGATCGAGACCGGCGCGCACTTCGGCCACCAGACTCACCGCTGGAACCCGAAGATGAAGCCCTACATCTTTGGCGACCGCAACGGCGTCCACATCCTCGACTTGTCGCAGACCGTGCCGCTGTTCGCACGCGCGCTCGAGTTCGTGTCGTCGGCCGTGGCGTCGGGCGGCAAGGTGCTGTTCGTCGGCACCAAGCGCCAGGCGCAGGAGCCCGTCGCCGACGCCGCGCGCCGCGCCGGCCAGCATTTCGTCAACCACCGCTGGCTGGGCGGCATGCTCACCAACTGGAAGACGATCTCGAATTCGATCAAGCGCCTCAAGAGCCTGGAGGAGCTGCTCGCCGGCGACACCCACGGCCTGACCAAGAAGGAGGTGCTCCAGCTCACTCGCGAGAAGGACAAGCTCGAGATGTCGCTGGGCGGCATCCGCGACATGGGCGGCATCCCCGATGTCATGTTCGTGATCGACGCGAACAAGGAAGAGCTGGCGATCAAGGAGGCCAACACGCTCGGCATCCCCGTCGTCGCGATTCTCGACTCGAACGTCTCGCCGGACGGCATCGCCTTCCCGGTGCCCGCGAACGACGACGCAAGCCGCGCGATCCGCCTGTATTGCGAGGCGATCGCGATCGCCGCGACCCGCGGTGGTGCGGAGCAGCAGCGCCGCTCGGGCCAGGACTTCGGCGCGATGGCCGAGCCGCCGCGCGAGGACGCGCTCTCCACCGACCCGATCGTCGAGGACGCACCCGCGCAGTCCGAGGACGCAGCCGAGGCCGAGCGCCAGATCGACGCGTAACCGTCACCGCTCCCCTATATGGGAGCGTGACATCAACCTCCGTTCGCCCTGAGCGAAGTCGAAGGGCACTCCCAGGTGCTTCGACTTCGCTCAGCACGAACGGCTGTTTGCACAAGGAACATTGAGATGGCCGACATCACGGCAGCAATGGTCAAGGACCTGCGCGAGAAGAGCGGCGCAGGCATGATGGATTGCAAGAAGGCGTTGAACGAGACGGCGGGCGACATGGACGCCGCGATGGACTGGCTGCGCACCAAGGGTCTTGCTGCCGCCGCCAAGAAGTCGAGCCGCACCGCGGCGGAGGGCTTGGTCGGCGTCGCGACCAGCGGCACCACCGGGGCCGCGGTCGAGGTCAATTCGGAGACCGACTTCGTCGCCAAGAACGACCAGTTCCAGCAGTTCGTCCGCGAGGTCACCCAGATCGCGCTCGCGACTGGCGGCGACGTCGAGGCGCTCAAGGCCGCGGCGATGCCCTCGGGCACGAGCGTCGCCGAGGTGCTGACCAACAACATCGCGACGATCGGCGAGAACCAGTCGCTGCGCCGGGCAAAGCGGCTGGAGGTGTCGAAGGGCGCTGTGGTCGGCTACGTCCACAACAAGCAGGCGGACGGGCTGGGCAAGATCGGCGTGCTCGTCGCGCTCGAGTCCGAGGCGCCGGACTACGTGCTCCAGAAGCTCGGCAAGGACTTGGCGATGCACGTCGCCGCGGCTTTCCCCAAGGCGCTCAACGAGGCGGACCTCGACGAGGCCGAGATCGAGCGCGAGCGCGCGATCGCGACCGAGAAGGCCGCCGAATCGGGCAAGCCCGCCGAGATCATCGCGAAGATGGTCGAGGGCGGCATCGCCAAGTACCGCAAGGAGCATGCGCTGGTCAGCCAGCTGTTCGTGATGGACGGCAAGACCAAGATCAGCGACGTAGTCGCCAAGGCTGGCAAGGATGCGGGCTCCGAGATCAAGCTGGTGGACTATGTCCGCTTCCAGCTCGGCGAGGGTATTGACAAGGAGGTCTCCGACTTCGCCGCCGAGGTCGCGGCCGCGAGCGGCGTGCCGCAGAAGGGCGACAAGGAGCCCGAGCCGACGGCTTAATCGGGTAGGGGAGGAGCTGACTGCTTCCTCCCCCATCCGTCACCCCGGACTTGTTCCGGGGTCCAGTGCTCGGCAGGCGAGACGGCCAGAGGCTTGACGATTTCGCTTGCTGCACTCTGGACCCCGGAACAAGTCCGGGGTGACGACCGGTTTGCGGAAGCGGCGGAAATCCCGTGCAGCCTCCTTCGACCGGTTGCTCCGCCTGCACCCCGCGCCTAAGGTCCGCGTCGCTCCCCGGAAAGATCACGAGACCGCATGACGCCCGCGCGCTTCAAACGAATCCTGCTGAAACTGTCGGGCGAGGTGCTGATGGGCGAAGGGGGCCTCGCGATCGACCCCGCCGTCACCGCGCGCGTCGCGCAGGAGATCGCCGATGTCCGCGCCGAGGGCTATGAGCTGTGTGTCGTGGTCGGCGGCGGCAACATCTTCCGTGGGCTGTCGGCCGCCGCCAAGGGCTTCGAGCGCGCCACCGCCGATTACATGGGCATGCTCGCGACCGTGATGAACGCGTTGGCAGTGCAGAATGCCCTGGAGCAGATCGGCGTCGACACCCGCGTCCAGTCGGCGATCCCGATGGCCAGCGTCTGCGAGCCCTTCATCCGCCGCCGCGCCGAGCGGCACCTGGAGAAGGGCCGCGTGGTGATCTTCGCCGCTGGCGTCGGCTCGCCCTTCTTCACCACCGACAGCGGCGCCGCGCTGCGCGCCGCCGAGATGAAGTGCGATGCTCTGTTCAAGGGCACCAGCGTCGACGGCGTCTATGACGCCGACCCCAAGAAGGTGCCGGGCGCAAAACGTTATGACACAGTGGCGTACGACACGGTTCTCGCAAGGAATCTGAAGGTCATGGACGCGTCTGCGGTCGCCTTGTGCCGCGACAACAACATTCCGATCGTCGTCTTCAACATCCGCCAGCACGGTAATTTCGCCTCGGTGCTGGCAGGGCAGGGCGTGTCGACGATCGTGCAAGCTCAGGAGATGGCCGATGCCGGCGTATGACAAGTCCGACCTCCAGCGCCGCATGGCCGGTGCGGTGGAAGCGCTCAAGCACGACCTCGGCGGCCTGCGCACCGGCCGCGCGTCCACCGCGCTGCTCGATCCGGTAACGGTCGAGGTCTATGGCAGCCACATGCCGCTCAACCAGGTCGCCACCGTCTCCGCGCCCGAGCCGCGGATGCTGTCGGTGCAGGTATGGGACAAACAGAACATCGGCCCGGTCGAGAAGGCAATCCGCTCGGCCGGTCTCGGGCTCAACCCGATCAACGATGGCAATACGCTGCGCCTGCCGATCCCCGACCTGACCGAGGAGCGCCGCAAGGAACTCGCGAAGCTCGCCGGCAAATATGCGGAAAGCGCGCGTATCGCGGTCCGCAACGTCCGCCGCGATGGCATGGACGCGCTCAAGACCGACGAGAAGAAGAACGTCTTCGGCGAGGACGAGCGCAAGCGTCATGAGGCCGACCTGCAGAAGCTGACCGACAGCACGATCGCCGATCTCGACGCCGCGGCGAATGCCAAGGAAAAGGAAATCTTGGGGAAGTGAGCGGGCGCCGTGCTCATCCTACTCCCCTCCCGCTTGCGGGAGAGGTCGGGAGTA
>CAXTNG010000275.1:0-1021 GCA_964245475.1 uncultured Sphingomonas sp.
TCGTCGTCGGGCGCAAGGGGCCGCTTGCGGTGGCGGTGGAGCCGGCGGCTTGAAGCCGATCCTGGCCGCTGCGCTCATTCTCGCGGCGGGTGGGGGCGGGGCGGCCTGGTACGCGACCCGCGACGGCAGCACGGTTCACGCGCCGGTGCCGAAGAACACCCTGCCGGTCACGATCGAAGGGTCGGGCCGTCGCCACGTCTTCACAGTGGAGCGGGCTACGACGGAGGCGGAGCAGCAGCAGGGACTGATGTATCGCACCGACCTCACGTCCGACGGCGGCATGCTGTTCCGTCCCTATCCTGCGGGGGGCGGCGCGCCGCAGGTGGCGAACTTCTGGATGAAGAACACGCCGACCGCGCTCGATATCATCTTCATCCGCGCCGACGGCACGATCGCGCGCATCGCGGAGAATACCGTTCCGTTCTCCGAAACTCTGGTGTCGTCGGGGGAACCGGTGGCAGCGGTGCTCGAGCTGGTCGGGGGCCGGACGGCGGCGCTGGGTATCGAGGAGGGGGATCGGGTCAGCTGGCCCAAATAGCCCTGGCTCACGAACGGAGGGTGGGACGATCCGGCATTGAACCCCCTGCCCCCCGGCGGTATGCTGACGCCCATTTCCTTTCTCGGCTCGATCTTCACTTGGTGGAACGGTGCCACGCTCGGCACGCGGCTCTATGGCCTGCGGGGCATGACCAGGATGGGCTCCGACGCGCTGGGCAACGTCTATTGGGAAGGCGGCAAGGATACCGGTGGGCGGGTGCGGCGCTGGGTGATCTACGAGGGTGCGAACGACGCCAGCCGGGTGCCGCCGGAATGGTTCGGCTGGCTCCACCATCAGGTCGATGCCGTGCCCGATCAGGCGCTGCCGCCGCCCCGCCCATGGCAGAAGCCGGCGGTGCCGAACATGACCGGCACCGCGCTCGCCTATCGCCCGTCGGGCGCGCTGGAGAAGGGCGGGCAGCGCGCGGCAGCAACCGGCGACTACGAAGCTTGGACGCCCGAGGGGTGAAAGCCGGCAGAGGGG
>CAXTNG010000275.1:1031-4930 GCA_964245475.1 uncultured Sphingomonas sp.
CCGCCGCCGACACTGGCGGGCAGGAGCTTCCCCCCGTCGCGCCGGCGGAGACGATCGAAACGGTCGACGCCGGAGCCGATGCGCTGCCCACCGGCGGTACGCCGATGGCCGAGCGGGTCGCGGTCGTCGGTCTGCTCAACAAGCGCAATTCGGTCAGCCGCGAGCTGATGCTCAAGCCCGGCCAGGCGGTGCGCGTCGGCGACGCGATCGTGCGACTGCGCGCATGCGAGAAGACCGCGCCTTGGGAGGACCAGCAGCTCACCGGCGCGTTCGTCCAGCTCGACGTGCGCGGCGCGGATACGCATTGGCGGCGTGCCTTCTCCGGCTGGCTCTACAAGGAGCGGCCGAACCTCAATGTCGTCCAGCACCCCGTTTATGACGTCTGGGCCAAGAGCTGCGCGATGTCCTTTCCCGAGGGCGGGCCCGACACGGTGCCGTTGACCGACGTCCAGCCGCGGTCGAAGGCGCCGAAGTCGCCCGGCGGCAGCGCGCCGGCGGCGGAGCCGACGACGCCCGCCAGCGAGTCGCCGAGCAACGCGACGTAATCCTCGCGTTCGATCTCGACCGCGCCCAAGGAGGCGAGGTGCGCGGTCTGGAACTGGCAATCGAGCAGGGTGAAGCCACCGACACGCAGTCGCGCCACCAGCCAGGCGAGCGCGACCTTTGAGGCGTCGGTCGCACGGCTCACCATGCTCTCGCCAAAAAAGGCGCGGCCCAATGCCAAGCCATAGAGCGCGCCGACCAGCCGGCCTTGCGGATCCCAGCATTCGACCGAATGGGTGTGGCCCATGCGGTGGAGCTCGGCGAACACCTGCTCGATGCCGCGGTTGATCCAAGTGTCGGGGCGATCGGCGACGCTCTCGGCGCAGAGCTGCACGACCTCGCAGAAAGCAGTGTCGGCAGTGACGCGAAAGCGGTCGGCGGCGATAACTTTGCGCAGCGAGCGCGACAGGTGGAACGAGCCCAACGGCAGCACCGCGCGGCGCCGCGGCTCGACCCAATAGACGTCACGCGCGTCACGGGCGTCCGCCATTGGGAAGACGCCGACCGCATAGGCACCGAGCACCATGCGCGGATCGAGGCGCTGCATCCCGCTCATGCCGCCTAGCTCGCTCCCATGCGGCCGACCGTGCCCGTCATGGCCTGCGGTGGCAAGGGCGTGTAGTGCCGGGCTCGGCGTGCATTATGCCATCATGAGCGGCATGGCTGCCGCCTATGTGCTGGTGGCGAACGGCTCTCGTTGCTGCGTCGCCGACCGGTGGCAGCCGGTCTTGCTTACGGCATTCTGCTCTGGCTCGTCATGTACTGGCTGGTGAAGCCGCTGCGCTGGCCGGACGCGTCGCTACCGCACACGGCGTATGGGATTGCCAGCGCGCTGTTCTCGCACTGCATCCTGGTGGGACTGCCTATTGCGCTGATCGCCGCGCGGCGGCGGGTCCGGAGATGAAAAAGCGCCCGTACGAGGCTTCGTACGGGCGCCGGTATTCACATCAATCGCGTAGTTACGCGTGGCAGGTCTTGGAACCCTTGCCGGGGATCGTGATGTCGACGCTCGATGGTCCGCCGGTCATCTTCCAGCCACCGTCTGCGGTGAGCGGCTGTCCCGCCTCCGGCGCGGTCAGGCGGGTGGCGGCGCCGGTCTGCTCGGTACGAACCATCGCCATCTTGTCGCCCTCGAAGAAGGTCACGTAGACGAGGCTGTTGTCCTTGCAGCGCAGCGTCTTCTCCGCCTTGATCGCCGGCGGCAGCTCGACCGGCTTGGCGGTGGCCAGCGTGTTCGCCATCGGATCGGGATTGGTGTCGACCACTTCAGGCTGTTTCTGCTTGCAACCGGCGAGGGCGGCGACGGCGACGAGGGCGAGGAGGGCGTTTCTCATGCCGCGATGTTTGCGGATGGGGCACGGGCCGTCAAGCGGCGGCTGCGCTCGGAGGCATCAATTTGTCGTTGAAACCCCTTATTCGTGGAACTCGCTCAACTCGGGGATGCGGCCGAACGCGATCTTGGCACCGACATGGTCGATCCGCCCGCCGCCCAGCGGCCCGACCGAGACCGCGTTGCGCCCCCAGCGCTCATTGATCCGGTCCATCGCGCGGCTGAGTGCAAGCCCGCGGGTCTCGCGCGCGAGCGGATCGGCGGGGGCGAGATGCGCGAACAGCGATTCCTGGTCGCCCGCCGCCTGCTCGATCTCGCACAGCGTCACGCCGACCATGCGGACGCGGAACCCGCCGGGGCGGCCGCGTCCCGCCTCGCGCAGGCGGGGAAACACGGTCTCCAGCCGGTCGAGGACAACGAAGCTGTCCTGCGTTGCGGGCAGCCTGATCGAGGTGCGCCAGCTCGATTTGTCGTCCTCGAACCGCGCGTGGAGCACGAGCAGGCGCGCGCGATAGCCCTTACGGCGCAGCCGGCTCGCCGCCTTGAGCGCCAGTCGGCGGACGGTGAGCCGGGCGGGCTCGGCGCCGCGCTTCGACGGCGAGAGAACATGGCTGTGGCCGATCGTGCGGCTCTGCGTCGGCTTCTCGGGAAGGTCGACGCCATGGAGCAGATACCACAGCCGGTCGCCGTTGGCGCCGCCCCAGGCATGGCCCGCCTCGCGCGGGCGACGATCGCAGAGCTGGCGGATGTCGTTGATCCCGTCGAGCGCGAGCCTTCGCTCCATTTTCGCGCCGACGCCGGCGATCTCGCGCAACGCGTGTCCGTAGAGCGCGTGCGGCAGGTCGCAACCCTCGAAGATGACGAGGCCGTCGGGCTTTTGGATGTCGCTGGCAAGCTTGGCGAGGAGGCGGTTGGGCGCGATGCCGACAGAGCTGGTCAGCCGTTCGCCGACATGCGCGCGGATGCCCGCCTTAACCCGCCGCGCGAGCGCTTCGGCTGCGGCGCGGCCGTTCTCATTGTCGAGCAGGCGGCAGGCGACCTCGTCGATCGAGCAGACGTGGGTGACCGGGATGTGACGCTGAACCTCGGCGATCACCGCATCGTGGAACTCGACGTAACGGTCGTGGCGCGCCGGCGTGACGACGACCTCGCGGCAGAGCTGCTTTGCCTGCCAGACTGGCGTGCCGGTCAAGATGCCGTACCTCTTTGCCTCGACCGAGGCTGCGATCGCAACGGTGGTGTCGGAGCCGACCGGTGCGACGATCACCGGGCGGCCGCGCAAGGCGGGCTGGAGCTGCTGCTCGACGCTGGCGAAATAGCTGTTCAGGTCGAGGAACAGCCAGCGCAGCGGCCGGGGCGGCAGATTCGGCGACTCGGCAATCCGCATGATTGCGGAACATTAGCAGAACAGACTAGGGATTGTGGGGATTCACCGTGAGTTGATGACGGCGGCGGCGAGATAGATCATGACCTCGAAGCTGCGGTCGGTTTTGCAGGCGCGCATGGCGATGCGCTTGAACTTCTTGAGCTTGCAGAAGAAGTTTTCGATCAGATGGCGCCATTTGTAGAGGTCGCGGTCGATCGGCAGCGGCCGGGCGCGGCGCGGGTGCTGCGAGATGACCATCTTGGCACCGCGAGCGTCGAGGTCGGCAACAATGGCGGCGCTGTCGAACGCCTTGTCGGCGATCAACCCGCCGAACTCGACCCCGTCGAGCAGCGCAGGCATGCCGATGGTATCGTAGCGCTGTCCCGGCATCAGCCGGAAGCGCACCAGATTACCCAACGCGTCGGTCAGCGCGAGGATCTTGGTCGTCATACCGCCTTTGGAGCGGCCAATGGCCTGGCTCTGTGTCCCCCTTTTGCGCCCTGCCCGTGGCGGTGGACCTTGACGATCGTCGCATCGACCATGGCGTATTCCAGGTCCGGCTCATCGGAGAGCGCGTCGAATATAAGCCTGAAAACATCGGCTTCCCGCCAGTCGCGAAAGCGCCGGAACGCCGTGCTCCAGTTGCCGAACCGCTCCGGC
>CAXTNG010000276.1:0-4914 GCA_964245475.1 uncultured Sphingomonas sp.
AAGGAGCCTAATCGGTTCACGTCAAACCCGCACCAGTTATCTCCGGAACTAAACATCTAACTCCAAGCGAGCAGAAGTATGTCAAGCGACACCCTTTAAATGCTTTAACGTTCAAGAGCGATGCGGAGAAGGCGTTAGCCACGGCTGCCAAGATGTTCGGTAGGGGTAGCCTGCACAATGGGGCGGGAGACGCCTTTCGTCACTGTTACTGGAATGCTCTGATGGCGCGTGACGTGGATGAAGAGAACGCGTTGGCGTACTCCACCGCCCATGAGTCCGGCACCAGCAATCCCGCGGCGGAACGCGACATGGACATGCACAACAACAAGGTGGGTGCAGCGATCGGCGGCAAAAATCCAAACGCCAAGGACAGCGAGCTTGTTAAGTGGTGCGAGGCCGCGCTGTGGGCTAGCGAGCTAAAGCTGATCAATGACGACCGCGTCAGAAAGCCATGAGGATCGTGACGGTCGTGGCAACGCTGCTGAGCCTTCTGGGATGTCGATCAAGCGATCGGTCATGGGATGGGTCCGCGTTCGAGACCGCTGCGAGACAGGCGCTCGCCTCGCCGCATCGCCTGCTCCGCATGGCTGACATGAAGGCACCGAACTGGAGTGAAGCTCAGGTGCTGCCGCCATATTGGATTGCAGACGGCGATATTGCGAAGGATCCGCGCGTGGTGGCGCTCGGCATGCATGCACGCGACGACGTGAACGGATTGGTGCTGCGGAACGGAACGACGATCGTCGGTGTGGGTGTCGTCAAGCGGGATGTAGTGGATTTGGCGCCACTGGTTGGCATCCGGCTTATGCCATCCGAATGCCTCCGGTTGAGTGACGCCCGTCCGCCGGTTGCGTCCGCCGCCGCCTGCTAGGTATGTATGTCCTGATTTAGGGCAAGCCGCCTCTCATTCTGAGGCTCCGGTACCAGCCGGTCAATATCCCGCGTAATCCGAGAAGCGCGTGATCGACGGCTCGAACTTCAGCGTCACCTTGCCCGTCGCACCATGGCGCTGCTTGGCGACGATCAATTCGGCGAGGCCGAAGACGCGCTCCATGTCGGTCGCCCAGCGCGCGTGGTCTTCGAAGATCTTGGTGTCGTCGCCCTCCACCGGCCGCTTGGGCTCTTTCGCCGCGACGTAATAATCCTCGCGGTAGACGAACCAGACCATGTCGGCATCCTGCTCGATCGAGCCCGATTCACGCAGGTCGGAGAGCTGGGGCCGCTTGTCCTCGCGCTGCTCGACCGCGCGGCTGAGCTGGGACAGCGCCAGCACCGGCACGTTGAGGTCCTTGGCAAGCGTCTTCAAGCCGCGGCTGATTTCCGAAATCTCCTGCACGCGGTTGTCGTTGGACGAGCGCCCGCTGCCGGTCAGCAATTGGAGATAGTCGACCACCACCAGCCCTATCTCGTTATTGTGTTTCCGTTGAAGTCTGCGGACACGGGTGTGCAGCGCGCCTATGCTGAGGCCGCCGGTGTCGTCGATGAACAGCGGCAGATTCTCGAGCTCCGCCGCCGCCGCGGCCAGCTGCGCGAACTCCGCCTTGCTGATCTTGCCCATGCGTAGCGACTCGGAGCTGATCCGCGATTGCTCGGCGAGGATACGCGTCGCCAGCTGATCCGCGCTCATCTCAAGGCTGAAGAACGCGACCTTGGCCCCCACCGAATCGGCCGGCGCGATCCCGTCCGCCATGTCGCGCATCCAGCGCCGCGCAGCGTTGAAGGCGATGTTGGTGGCAAGGCTGGTCTTGCCCATGCCGGGGCGCCCGGCCAGGATCATCAGGTCCGAATGGTGCATGCCGCCGATCTTGGCGTTGATGCTGTCCAGCCCCGTCGTCACGCCCGACAGGTTGCCACCGGAGTTCAATGCCCGCTCGGCCATCTTCACCGCCAGCGTGGTCGCCTGCGCGAAGGTCTTGACCGAGCTTTCGGCGCCGCCGTCCGATGCGACCTTGAACAGCTCCTCCTCGGCCAGCTCGATCTGCGCGCGCGGGTTGACCTCCTCGCTGGTGTCCATCGCCCGGTCGACCAGCGTCCGCCCCACCGTCACCAGCGCGCGCAGCATTGCGAGATCGTAGATCTGCTGGGCGAACTGCCGGGCGCCGATCAGCCCCGCTCCCGATCCGGTCAGCTGCGCCAGATAAGCCGGGCCGCCCAGCTCCTTCATCGCCTCGTCCGCGTCGAACATCGGACGCAGCGTTACCGGCGTCGCCAGCATGTCGTTGGAGCGCAGCGTCTTGATCGCGGCGAAGATGCGCCCGTGCAGTGGCTCATAGAAATGCACCGGCTCGAGCCGGTCGACCAGATCGTCGGCAAGCCGATTGTCGATCATCATCGCGCCGAGCATCGCCGCCTCCGCCTCGACGTTGCGCGGCAGCTGCTGGGGTTCGGGCTGGGGGAGACTCGCGAGCGCTAGGGTGGCCATGCCCCCGTTTACCTTTGCCTGTCCCCGGCACAATCGCGCTGCGCCGGCAAACTGTGGATAAACAAAGCGCGTGTGCTACCGGCAGGGCATAGCAGGGGGATCGGCATGACCACGACCAACGATGACTGGGGCGAAGGTTACGTCACCGGCGTGGAATATGTCAGCAACTTTCATCCGGGCCTGGTCCCGTCTAACCTAGCGACCGCCGTGCTGCTCGCCGGCGTCCGCCCGCCCGACCTCGACCGGCCCTTCACCTACCTCGACGTCGGCTGCGGCAACGGCTTCACGCCCGCGCTGGTCGCCGCCGCCAACCCGCACGCGCAAATCTGGGGCAACGACTTCCTGCCCGCCCATATCCGCAACGCCCGCGCGACGGCCGCCGCCGCGGGGCTCGACAACACCCATTTCATCGAGGCGAGCTTCGCCGACCTGCTCAATCGCGACCTGCCGCAATTCGACATGGTGGTGGTGCACGGCATCTGGTCCTGGGTCAGCCGGGCCAACCGCGAGCGCATCGTCGCGCTTCTCGCCCGCCATGTCGCGCCGGGCGGGCTGGTGACGATCAGCTACAATTGTCACCCCGGCTGGGATGCAATCCTCCCGCTCCGCCGCCTTCTCGTCACCGCTGCGGGCCACGAGGGCACACCGATCGAGCGCGCCGCCCGCGCGTTGGCGGTCGCGCGCCGTCTCTGCGACGCCGGTGCCGATTACTTCCGTAACGCCCCCGCCGCGGTCGCCCAGCTCGAGCTGCTCGAGCGCGCCGACCGTGCCTATCTTGCGCATGAGTATCTCAACGACGACTGGACCCTGTTCCATCCGCGGGAGGTCGCCGCCGAGCTGGCGCCCGCGGGGCTTGTCTATGTCGGCCAGGGTCGTGCGATCGACGACCTCGACGCCGTCGCCCTCACGGTCGATCAGCGTGCACTCCTCGCAGGGATCGCCGATCCGGCGGCGGCGCAGGAGATGCGCGATATGATGACCGACCGCCGCTTCCGCTACGACCTGTTCGTCCGCGAGGGCATCGCCATCGGCCCCAATGAGCTGGACGCCTGGTTCGCCGGCCACCGCTTCATCCTGGCCAAGCCGCGTGCCGAATGCGCGATCGATGCGGTGGCAAAAGCAGGCGATGCCGCGCCGGACGTGCTCGCCGCGCTGCTGGATGCGCTGGCAAGCCGCGTGATGACGGGTAAGGAACTCGCCGCAACGATGTCGGAACCCGTCCGCGAGGCGATCGGCCTGCTCCTTGCCTTCGGCTACATCCGACTCGCGCTCGCGGAAGCAGGCGAGCCCGCACGCCGAGCAGCCACCGAGCGCTTCAACGCCTCTGCGCTCGATTCGCTGCGGACGGGCGAGCCGTTTGCCGCGCTTGCCTCGCCCGTGACCGGTGCTGGCGTGCCGTTGAGCACCGGCGACCAGCTGTTCCTCGATGCCTGGCGGGTCGGCATCCCGCTGGAGGCGATCACCTTGAGCGGCAGCGACACGGCAACGGATCGCGTGGCGGTGTTCCGTGACACGCTGGTCCCGACGCTGGAACTGCTCGGCGTCGCCTAGGGCCACTTTCACAAACCCTCGTGACGCCGCGCCCGTTTCCGGGTTATCCGCCGCCATGGCCGATCCGCGGATCATCGACGTCGAGCTGGACGAGCACACCATCATCTGGCGCTCGGCCGACATTGAGCAGGAGCGGCGGATCGCGATCTTCGACCTGATCGAGGACAATCATTTCGCCCCCCAGCGCGTCCACCCCGACGGCTACGCCGGCCCGTACCGTATCGCGCTCGCGGTCGAGGAGGGGCGGCTCGCGATTGCGATCAGGCGCAAGGACGGCACCCCGCTGGAGACGCTGATCCTGGCGCTCGGGCGGTTCCGGCGGCCGATCAAGGACTATTTCGCGATCTGCGACAGCTATTACCAGGCGATCCGCGCGGCCACGCCGCAGCAGATCGAGACGATCGACATGGCACGCCGCGGCATCCACAATCAGGCGGCCGAGCTGCTGATCGAGCGGCTGGAGGGCAAAATCGCGGTCGACTTCGACACCGCACGGCGTCTCTTCACGCTGATCTGCGTCCTTCACATCCGTGGCTAGTGCGTTGCTCAGGGCGGCGGCGGGGCTGGCCGCGATCGGCGCCGCGGGCGTGGGCGCCTGGGCCTGGGCAACGAACTGGCGGCCGTCGCCGGTCCGCTATCCGCTGCAGGGCATCGACCTTCCCGCCGATCCTCCGCCGGTGGAATGGGGCAGCGTGCGCGCGAGCGGCGCCGACTTCGCCTATCTGGTCGCGACCTCCGGCGCCGACCGGCGCGAGGCGAGCTTCGAAGCGAATTGGGCGGCTTTGCCGCAGGCGGGGCTGCGTCGGGGAGCGGTGCACCTGTACTCGCTTTGCCAGCCGGCGACCGATCAGGCCAATGCCTTCAACACCTTCGTGCCCGCCGACACCGACGCACTGCCAGCCGCGATCGACCTTGCCTACCGGATCGACTGCACCGCCCGG
>CAXTNG010000277.1:0-4875 GCA_964245475.1 uncultured Sphingomonas sp.
CCGCGACGTCGGTACGACGTATAAGCGCGCTCTCATGCGCTAGAGCACGCCTGAGAGATTAGAGGCGTTGAACCGGGCCCGAAGCCGCCCAGCTAATCCGCATCGACAGCGCAGATGGAGATGCGACGATGCGAAAGGTAAGGGATTTCGACGCGGAGCTGAAGGCGCTGAACGAGCGCGCTAAGCTGCTCGGCCAGCGTAAGGTTCAGCAGTTCGGCGAGCTGATCGTGGCAACCGGCGCAGATGCCCTGCAGCCCGACATACTCGCCGGCGCGTTGATCGCGGTGGTGGCGGAAAAGGACAAGGGCACCATCACGAAGTGGGGTGCGCGCGGCGAGCAGTTCTTTCGCGACACGAGCCGGCGATCCACGCGACGCGTTGGTGGCGGTGATGCGGGCGGCAAGGCGGCTGATCCAGGCTCGGAACCGGCTTGAGACGGCGCGGACGAGAGCCGATACGCGGGCGTGGGTCGTGGCGAGACGCGAACGAACGAAGCATCTAATCGAGCTTGGCGGGCTCGTGCAGAAAGCTGGCCTGGTCGGGCTCGCCGACGACGACCGTGCAATGCTGTACGGTGCGTTTCTCGACCTCGCCGCTCGTCTCCAGGGCGACGGCGGGCCGGAATCGAAGCTGCTGTACCGACGGCGGGGCGCGCGCGCATTTGCAACCGAGATGGAAGACGCCGCGCGCAAGAAGCTCGCAGCTTCACGCGATCCGGCTGCCTGATCATCGCATTCACGCTCCTCACCGGTCTGCTTAGATCGGGCGCGCGCAGGTGGCATTCAGCTGTTAAAAAGTGGCGGGCGCGGCGCCGGCCATCCACCCGCTTCCATCTTTGCCGCAAGGTCGCGGTCGCTGAACCGCCGTGCCGCTGACGCAGCAACGAACTGGACGCCGAGCGCGAGGCGCACGACGTCGTATCGCGACAGGCCGGCCGGCTTGTATCGGCTGGCGACATAGGGCGGCAAATGACCGATCAGCTCCGCGACGCGCGAATCGTCGCGGTGCGGCAACTCGGCCGCAAGCCGCGCGCCAAGTTTCGCCAAGTCGTGGCCATCCTTTCCCTTGAAGCTGTTCGGGTCGGCACCGTTGCGAACCAGCGCCGCCTTCAACGACAATTCGACGACCATGCAGATCGGCTGGAGCACCGAGTCGACGCTGAACGCGCTCGGCAGCGTGTTCGCGGCGTCGGCAAGATTGGACGTCGCCATCCTCCAGAGGTCTAGGTCCGCACCGCCGCCGCCGCGTATGTCGTCGAGGCCGTAGGAGAGGTCGTGGACATCGGCGAGGGCGAAGTGCGATTCAGCTGCGATCCGCTCGTCGCCTCGGCACCATAGCTGCCATGCCCCTTCGTCGGCGAAGTCAAGCGCGCGCCAGACATCGAGCGGTTGCCGGCCGAACACGACGGGCATTGTGATCTTGCGAACCTGGTCGACGACGGCGGCAAGGCCGATGCCCATGCCGGGCCAGCTGCTGTCCACCTCCGGCACCATCGCGCGATACGCCGCCATGATCGTCTGGACTTCGGGATCGCCGCCGACACCCATCGAAAACGCCGAGCCGAGAATCTCCGTCGCAGCTCGGAACGGGCGTTGATGGAGATGCACGCCCGCCTTCGCGTATTTGAGGTCGAGAGCACGCAGCGTGTCGAGGTTCCAAGTCGTCACGCAGCCTAGATAGGGCGGGTGCGATCGTGATCTAGCGCGGATCGGTGAACGGGCGGCCGCGCGACCCGGCAATGGGAAAGAGTTGATTGGGCGACCCGGCGCGACCGTCTTGCCCATCAGCTGGCGACGCGCCGCCGGTCGCGGCCGATCTGCGCCCCAAGAACAAGCTCGCTTCCTGCCACCGGACATAAGGTGGTGCCACGCTCCCCGTCAGCAGCCTCCGACCAATGCGCGCGGCATAGGCAATTGTCTCGGCCGGGAGCGGCACCGCGCTCGTGGCGAAGCGCTCGTATCGTCCCGGTCCGGCATTGTAGGCGGCTAGCGCGCCCGGCATGCCATAACGCCTGGTGAGTTCCGCGAGGTATAAAGCGCCGCCGATCGTGTTGCGGCGAGCGTCGAACGGATCAGTGCCAAGGCCGTAGCGGGCGCTCAGATAGACCCAGGTCGCCGGCATGATCTGCATGCAGCCCATCGCTCCTTTCGGTGATACGGCGCGGGCGAGTCCGCCGGACTCCGCCATCATCACCCGCATGACGATCTCGGACGAAAGCCCGGAGCGGCTCGCGGCCTCCGGCACCTGCGCCCGGCATGTGCCTGCGGTCGCCGGCGCTTGGGGCTGCGCCGCGCTCGGCGCGGTTGCAGACAGCAGCGCCAGCGCGCCGGCGGCAGATCGCGGAGCGATCTTCACGACCAAGTCCACAACGGGCGTGCGCGGCCGACGATCGAGGCTCGGTCCACTGGCCCAAAATAGCGACTGTCGAAGGACGCCGCTCGCGCCGGCGCGATCAGCAGGAGCTGATCGGCGCGCAGTTTGCGGCAGCCAGACCAGGCTGGCAGCGCACGACCAAAGCGGTCGCGCGGCAACGCGAACGCGACGGTGCGCGCGTCGACCGTTACGCGGGCACCTTCCCGACACACGGTCGCGCCGCTCGCGGCCGCGACGGGCTTCAGCAACAGCGCATTGGCCTCGACATAGCGGCGAGCCGCCATAAAGCGGCCGAGCGCCGGCGACGGTCGCACAGCGACCAGATCGCCGAGCTGCGGACGCTCTCCAGGCTGAACCTGATAGAGTCCCAGCGGCACGCTGGCCGAAGCATTCCACAGCAGCCGCTGCTGCGGTCGATGCACCGATGGCGAGAGCAGCAAAACGAGCGCCGCGCCGGCCGAGGCGAGGCAGCCGATGCGCAGCGGACGGCGATGCGAGCGAGCCGACGCCGCGCTCGTGCTGGCGTTGGGCGGGGTCGAGCTCGGCATCAGCGGCACTCCGGCTCGTGATCGTCGGGCCGGCGCGCGGCAGGCAAAACCGAGCCATTATTGGGATCGGAGGTCGAGGCGCAGGCGCCGCGATCCGCCCAAGCGCGCAAGTCCTCGAGCGTGTAGACGACCCGGCCGCCGATCTTCCGGTAAGCGGGGCCGGTGCCATAGGTGCGGTGCTTCTCAAGCGTGCGGGCAGCGAGGCCGACATAATGGGCCGCCTCCTTGGTTCGCAGATAGCGTGTGTCCTTGATGATGTCGGGCATGACCGGCTCCTGGCTCGAGGAAGCGAGGCCGCTGCTAAGCGCCTCGCGAACCCGGTCATGATCGGTCACAAAAGGAGGCCGGTGGTGGCCGATATCGGGGGGCGCCGAATGCGACCACATCGACGCATCGGGTCCGGCTAAGCTACGTGCCGTGACCCGAGTAGACGTCGATATCCGCCTGCGATCATCGCTTCCGCCGCATCCAGCAGGCGGCGCAGGTCCGACCGCTCGGAACTCGACCGCCAGTCGTCAGGCATCGTGTCGAGCAGCAGAGCGGCCATGTCGCGCAGCGACGCGCCGCTCTGCGCGAGATCGTGAAGGCGGAGCATCGCTGCCTGCCGGTGAGCCTCGGCGTATGGGGTCGGACGGATCGGCGTGCCTCGTCCGATGGCACGCTGGAATGTTGCCGCCAGGCGCGCGCGATCCGCAAGCTGCCGATCAGGATGTAGGTAAAGCCCGAACGGCGCGCCTGGGACCGGCGCTAGCGCTTCGGGTAGCCAGAGCCGAAGCTCGGGAGAGCCGTGGCGGCGCACGAGAAGGTGAGAGCCTGCCGGTGCCGCGATCCGGATCACGCGATCGCCCCAGCGCTCGGGCTGGAAGCGGAGATCGCCCAGCGCCCGAGCCCAAGGCACTGGCCGCACGAGCGTCAATATCGACGTGTCGAGTTCGGGCCGCCAAGCAACAGCGGGCGCACTGGACGCGGGCGTGTCAGGTTTCGGCGCAAAAGGTCAGTCCCCAAGGGGACCACCTCCTCGCCAGTGGGTGTTGGGGCAAGTCGACCAGCGGCCGCGCGGAGCGTCGGATTACCGCGTCGGCGGCTGCGTCCGCTCGCGTGGCGGCGCCGTCTGCCGCATTCCATATCGCGCGGAAGTCGGGAACGCGCCGGAGCCACTCCCATGCGAACCCGCGGGCGTTTAATCCCAGCAGCGCCTGATAGTCGGGCGGCAAACGTAGCCGCTGATATCCTGGCATCGCGATACTCCTCGATGCTGCCTGGAGTCGGAAGCTAAGAGGAATGTGCCAAGACGCGCAACACGCCGTCAGCTTATGCGCGAATAAGCATCCACTTATCCGGGTTAGTTAATAACTAACACCAAAATGGACCGAATGAAACGACTATAGTTGTGATCGGTTTACGGCTTAAGAGCCTCCTGCAATGGTTTGGACAGGATGACGTTGATTGGAGCGTCAGCGAACAGCGGCACGATTTGTTCAGGCCGGTAGCCTGCGAGTCCACAGCCGATAGTGGTAACTTCGAAGTCGAGCTCAGGCCGGCGGCGGGCGTAGCTCAGAAAGTCGCGCACATGCGCCCCGATCGCGGTCAGAGACAATACGCGCAACTGGCCATCCTTGGTCGGGATCGCGTAGGCGTTCCCCTGCGGCCCGATCCCGCGACCTTAGATGGCGCCTCGGTGCTGGCGAGCCCAGAGCGCGGCGCCCCTGCCGTGGCGACACGCGAGGTTGGAGCCGAAGACGAAGATGGGGTTGGTGGCCATCGCGAGCTGTCCTGCACAAGCGAAACGAAAGCCCCGCCCGGTCGAACCGGGCGGGGCTGCTCGGTGCCGCTCAGTCGTTGCGGCGGGTCGGGCGCGACCAGATGAGGCTGTGGGTGTCGCCGTCCTCGTCGTCGAACAGGTTGGCGTAGATCGGAGCGGTGAAGCTCGGATCGTCGAGCTTGAGGCCCAGAT
>CAXTNG010000278.1:0-4861 GCA_964245475.1 uncultured Sphingomonas sp.
ACCCCCGACCCCAGGATTATGATTCCCGTGCTCTAACCAGCTGAGCTACTCCGCCTCAGCTGTGAAGGAAGCGGGCCTATAGGAACGGCCCGAAAACCGGTCAAGCGAACATGTGGCGGGAGAGCGACTCCCACGGGCCGCCGCGATACCACCAGCTCGCCAGCCCCGCGACCTCGATCGCGCGCGGCCGGAAGTCGCGTTCCAGCGTCTGCAGCAGCAGCTTCGCGGTCGCCGGCTGGACCTTGTTCTGGATCGTCACATGCGGTCGCCACCCGCCCGCGTCCTGCGGCGTCAGCAGCCCCGCGAACGCGTCCGCCAGCCTTGCCCGGATCGCCACCAGCTCGGGCGACACGATCCGGAACGCAACCCCGCGCCCGAGCGACATCAGCCCCGCCACCTTGGCCTGCGGCACCCGGATGCCGCGCGTCTCTTCCGTCAGCCGATGCTTGAGCTCGTCCTCGGCGGACGGCGGCAGGTGATGGAACAGCGTCAGGTGCGCGGCCAGCAGGTTGCGCTCGGGCGGGAAATGCGCGGTGCGCATTGCATTCAGCCAAGCCTGGTCTGCACGCCCGAACAGCGCCGTCACGATGATCGGTGCCGGGGTCATGCGGGGTTCCCACAAAGTATCACTTTGTGGGGGTTTCTCAGATCTCGACCTGACTGCCGAGCTCCACCACGCGGTTGGACGGCAGGCGAAAGAATTCCATCGCGCTTTCCGCGTTGCGCAGCATCCAGGCGAACAGCTTCTCGCGCCAGATCATCATCCCAGGCCGCTCCGACGCGAGCAGCGTCTGACGCGACAGGAAGAAGCTGGTGTTCATCATCTTCACCTCGGCGCCGCACGCCCGGACCTCCTTCAATGCCGCGGGCACGTTCGCCTCCTCCATGAAGCCGTAGCGGAGCACGATTCGGTGGAAGCCCTCGCCGAGCGGCTCGGTCTTGGCGCGCTCCTCCTCGGGCCAGTAGGGCTGGTCGACGATCTTGACGGTCAGCAGAATCACCCGCTCGTGCAGCACCTTGTTGTGCTTGAGGTTGTGGAGCAGCGCGTGCGGCACGCCCTCCGCGGTCGAGGTCATGAACACCGCGGTACCCGGCACGCGAGAAGCGGAGCTGGCAGCCGAATCGATGAAGATCTTGATCGGCATCGCCGCCTCGCGCAGCCGCGCCATCATCAGCTGCCGCCCCTTCGCCCAGGTGGTCAGGAAGGTGAAGATGATGAACCCGACCAGCAGCGGGAACCAGCCGCCCGCGGGCACCTTGGTGAGATTGGACGAGAGATAGGCGATGTCGACGAACAGGAACACGCCGAGCAGCGGGAACGCCAGCCACTTGTTCCACTTCCACAGGTAGATCAACACCACGCCCAGGAGCACGCTGTCGATGAACATCGCGCCCGTGACCGCGATGCCGTAGGCCGCGGCGAGGTTGCTCGACGACTGAAAGAACAGCACGAGCAGCAGCACCATGGTCATCAGCGCCCAATTGACGACTGGAATGTAGATCTGCCCCTGCGCGCGTTCGGACGTGTGGTTGATCCTGAGCCGCGGCACGAAGCCCAGCTGGATCGCCTGCTGGGTGAGCGAGAATGCGCCGGAGATCACTGCCTGGCTGGCGATGATCGTTGCCAGGATCGACAGGATGACGAGCGGTAGTCGCAGGCTCTCGGGCGGCAGGAAGAAGAACGGGTTCTTAATTACCTCGCTCGCCTGCGCCGGGTCGGCGAGAATCATTGCGCCCTGCCCAAGATAGTTGAGCATCAGCGCAGGCAGCACGAAGATCAGCCAAGAGTAGCGGATCGGGTTGCGCCCGAAATGCCCCATGTCGGCATACAGCGCCTCCGCACCCGTCACCGCAAGCACCACCGAGCCAAGCGCGAGGAACGCCCGCAGGCCGTCGATCTGGAAGAACCCGATGGCATACATGGGGTTGAGCGCGGCGAGGATGATGCCCGGCATTTTGACGATGTGCATCACGCCGAGCACCGCGAGCGTGGTGAAGTAGACGATCATCACCGGCCCGAACAGCGCCCCCACCTTAGCCGTGCCCACCGCCTGGAGGAAGAACAGCCCGATCAGGATGACCACCGCCATCGGCACCACCCAGGGCTGGAAGGCGGGACTGACGACGATCAGGCCCTCCGACGCCGACAGCACCGACATGGCCGGCGTGATCATGCTGTCGCCGTAGAAGAGCGCGGTCGCGAACACGCCGAGCAGCACGATGGGTGCCGACCAGCGCCGGCCCGAGCTCTGCCGGTTGATCAGCGCGAGCAGCGCCAGGCTGCCGCCCTCTCCCTTGTTGTCGGCGCGCATGATGATCGCGACGTATTTGAACGTCACGACGATCATCAGCGACCAGAAGATCAGGCTGAGCACGCCATAGATACGGGCGGGGTCCGGCGCGAGCCTGTGATGGCCGACGAAGGTCTCGCGAAAGGCGTAGATCGGGCTGGTGCCGATGTCGCCGAAGACGATCCCGATGGCGCCGATCGACAGCTTCCACAGCGGCTGGTTGCCATGCGCGTGGCCCTGGGCGTGCGCCTCTGCATGACTTCCCGCGTCGCCCGGCTTGGGCAACTCGGTCACGTCGGCGGCGGAGGTCATGGATGCATCGGCCTCGGGGAGAAACGCGCGCCTGAGCGGAAATCCCGACCGGGCGTGCGCAGTTAGCACGCCGCGAACAAGCGGTGCAACGGCGGCGGCGGCGCGCTATGGTGATCCATATCAACGGATACGATGAGGGTGTCATGAAGGTCGGTGTTCCGAAAGAGATCAAGAACCACGAATATCGCGTCGGGCTCACGCCTCCATCGGTCGCCGAGCTGGTCGCAGCGGGGCACGAGGTGGTGGTCGAGACGCAGGCCGGATGCGGCATCGACTTCGACGATTCCGCTTACGTGGAGGCCGGCGCCACCATCCTTCCCGATGCGGCTTCCGTGTTCCGGGCCGCCGAGATGATCGTCAAGGTCAAGGAGCCGCAGCCGCGCGAAGTGGCGATGCTCGAGCCGCGGCACCTGCTCTTCACCTACCTCCACCTTGCCGCCGACAAGCCGCAGGCGGAGGGCCTGATGACATCCGGCGCGACCTGCATCGCGTACGAGACGGTGACCGCGCCCGGCGGCGGGCTCCCGCTCCTCAAGCCGATGAGCGAGGTCGCCGGCCGCATGTCGGTGCAGGTCGGCGCGCATTACCTCGAGAAAGAGCAGGGCGGCCGCGGGGTGTTGCTCGGCGGTGTGCCCGGCGTGGCGCCGGCGCGCGTCGCGATCCTGGGCGGCGGCATTTCCGGCATCAACGCGGCGCAGATGGCGGTCGGCATGCGCGCCGACGTCACCATCTACGACATCAACATGAGCCGGCTGGCCGAGCTCGACATGTTCTTCTCCAGCCAGATCAAGACCGCCTACGCCTCCAAGGCGGCGATCGCCGCAGCGGTGAGGAACGCGCACCTCGTCATCGGCGCCGTCCTCGTCCCCGGCGCCGCCGCGCCCAAGCTGGTCACCCGCGAGATGCTCAGGACGATGAAGCGTGGCTCGGTGCTGGTCGACATCGCGATCGACCAGGGCGGCTGCTTCGAGACCTCGCACCCGACGACCCATGACGACCCGGTGTTCGAGGTGGACGGGGTGATTCATTATTGCGTCGCCAACATGCCGGGCGCCGTCGCGCGCACGTCGGCGTTCGCGCTCAACAACGCGACGCTGCCCTATGCGATGAAGCTGGCGAGCCGCGGCGCCGAGGCGGCGATGGCAGCGGACCCGCACCTCGCCGCAGGGCTCAACGTCTACAAGGGCAAGATCGCCTACAAGGCCGTCGCAGATGACCTCGGACTGGCATATGAGGCGTGGTCAGGCTGATCGCGCTTGCGCGCGTAGGGAACGGATAAGGAACGCAGGGGTTCTAAGCGCTTGAAAGGAGCCGATCATGGCCGAGCACGAGAACCCCAAGACCCACCCGACCTCCAACGCCGTTAAGGACCCCGACGACTGGACCACCGGCGAGGAGCCGATGACCGGCGCGCAGGCGAGCTACCTGAAGACGCTGTCCGAAGAAGCGCATGAGGAGTTCGACGACGGGCTCACCAAGGCGGACGCCTCGAAAGCGATCGACGCGCTGCAGGAGAAGACCGGGCGGGGGAAGTAGGCCCTGCCGTTCGGGCTTTTCCACGATAGACGCATACTCGATTGACCACCTCCGTTCGCCCTGAGCGAAGTCGAAGGGCATGGGCGTCCCAGGTGCTTCGACTTCGCTCAGCACGAACAGAAACACGATGCGTGACGGTGGGGCAGTTCCTTACCGCCCCTCCCTCGCCCGCTCCATTGCCTCCATCCGGTCGAGGATCGCCAGACGGATCGCGATGTCCTCCCGGTACGACACGCCCGCCGACGTCATCCGCAGCGCCCGAAGCCAATACGGCCGCGCCGCCGCGAGGTCGCCGGTCCGCGCGAAGGCCAGCCCTTCGAAGAACACCGGTCCGGGCTGATGCGGGGCGAGCCGCCGTGCCTGTTCGAATGCGAAGCGCGACGCGGGCGACACCTGCCCGCCATCGTGGCGCGCATAGGCATTGCCGAGCGCCGTCCACAGCACGAAGCTCTGCGGCAGCCTGCCGATGCCGCCGAGCATTACGCGGATCGCCGCCTTGTCGTCGCCGCTGGCGCTCATCGCGTCCGCAGCAACCAGATAGGCGTTGTCTAGGGTAAAACGGCCGAGCATCGTATCGCGGAGCTGGATCATCTCCAGGTCGTCGGGCGGCGCCTCGGCGGCCGGGTTGGGCGCGGCGCCGGCGAGCGTCGGGCGGCCCTGCCAGGCATAGCCGGATGCGCCGAGCATCAGCGCCGCGCCGACTATCGGCCAGAGCGGGCGCG
>CAXTNG010000279.1:0-4847 GCA_964245475.1 uncultured Sphingomonas sp.
GGTAGAAACAGCTCGCCCGCCCGGTATGGCACGCCGGCCCGGCAGGCTCGACGAGCAGCCACAGCGCATCCTGGTCGCAATCCACCCGCATCTCGACCACGCGCAAAATATTCCCCGAAATCTCCCCCTTCCGCCACAACCGCCCCCGGCTCCGCGACCAGAACGTCGCCTCCCCGCTCGCCTGTGTGGCGGCGATGGCCTCGGCATTCATATGCGCCACCATCAGCACCGCGCCCGCGCGGTCGGTGACGACCGCGGTCACCAGCCCCGCGGCGTCGAACTTCGGATCGAAGCGGTCGGTCTCGTCACGGTCGGCCATGGCGACCGTTCTACGAGCCGCGCGGCCGGGTTGGAAGCGATGGGATTAGGAAAGCTGCAACCATGTCCGTTGGCGGCATCGGAAGGATCGCCACGTATCCGGAGCCCCGCACGCAAGCAGGGGATGCTTCATGAAGTCGATATTGATCGCAGGCCTTGCATCGACCGCGCTCGGTTGGACGCCTGCGCAGGCCCAGTCCGTCACCTACTGGCCCGCGCCGGCCGCGGCCGACCAGACGGCGGGTAACTATTACTTCCCGATGGGTACGCAGATCGCGCTGCGCACGCGCACGCAGCTCTCGACCAAGGAGAACAAGGCCGGCGACCGCATCTACCTGGAGGTGGCCGAGAGTCTGGCCTTCCGCGGCCAAGTCGTCGTGCCGGCGGGGTCGGTCGCCGTGGGTGAGGTCGCGGCCATGCAGCGCAACGGGCATTTCGGCCGAAAGGGTAAGCTGAACATCCGCCTGCTCTACATCGACACGCCGACCGGACCCGTCCGGCTCAGCGGCCAGGCCAACGACGAGGGGACGAGCGGCACGGCCGCCTCCGTCGCCACCATCCTGTTCGTCAGCCCGCTCGGCTTCCTCATCCACGGCACCAGCGCCCAACTCCCGCCCGATACGGTCGTTCAGGCATACCTGGCGGAGGACATGCGCTTCGCACTCCGCTCGCCCGCGCAGGTCGCCTCCACCCCGGCTCGTCCCGACGGTGCCTCGGGGATGGTGGCGCTTGCCGAGCCGCGCGAGCTTCCGGCAACCTTCGACCCGCGCGTTTTCGGTGGAGGGACGCCCGCGCGCCAATGACGATGCCGGAAGTCGGTCCTGGTCCCCGGGTCTGCGTCCTACACGATCGTCCCATACCAGCGTGGCGGCAAATACCCTCGGCATCCATATGCGCCACCATCAGCAGCACGCCCGAGCAATCGGTGGCGACGGCGGTCACCAGCCCTGCGGCGTCGAACTTCGGATCGACGCGGGGGTCTCGGCGCGGTCGGCCATGCGCACCCCTATGGCGCCGCCTTGCCGAACGGAACCTTCAGCTCTGCGCGGCGGGCAAGCACCGCCCCTGCCGGTAATCGCCGACGGTGCGGATCACCTCCGCAGGCTGCGCCTCCACCCGCTCGCCGCGCACGATCCCAGCAAGCACCCGCGCGATCAGCTGATCCAGCCGCGTTATCGCATAGCAGGCGACGTCCGGCTCCGCATGCTTATCACCGACGCCGCTGTCGTCGGTCAGGAAGATATAGCGCCCCTGGGTCAGCGCCGCGATCGATCGCAGCACATATTGCGCCGTGTCGTCGATTCCGCTCGCCGCGACCGGCACGACCTGCACGCCCTTCGTACGCAGCTGCTGCGCGGCATCGAAGGCGCGGCCTATATTCTCCTCGTGCGGCGGCGCGTCGGTTACCAGCAGCACCGCCTTGGCGGCATCGGCGCGCCATTGCAGCCGGCCCGCACTGGCAACTGCCGCATCCATCGCCTCGGGCATGTCGCCGCCGCCGTCCGCGTCCTGAGCTGCCAAGGTCGCGCGTATTGATCCGATATCGCCGGTCAGCGGCACCGAACGCACGACATAATCGTCGCCTTGGTCGCGGTAGAGCACGATGCCGATCCGCAGATCGAGGTTGCCTGCGTCTCGCCTCAGCCGCGCGACGATCGCGTCGAGCTCGGCGCGCAGATACGCCATCTCGTCGCCCATGCTGCCGGTGGTGTCGATGACCAGCGCCAGATCGAGCGCCTGCACGGACCGGCGCTCTCCCGGCAGCGCGATCGACACGCCTCCGGGCTGTTGCAGGTCGACCGTGCGGCTGAGATCGCCTGCCGCCGAGCGCACCGTCACCGTCGCACGCGCCGGTACCCGATCGAAGCCGGGATAAACCGATGCGGTCCCGTCGGCCGCGGTCGTCAGCCGCAGCGGCGATCCTGCGTGCGTCACCTCGATCTGCGCCGCAGGCACCCCGCGGCCTTGCCCGTCCACGATCCGGATCGCGATCCGACGCCGCGTATCGACGAACGGCAGCACGTCGTCGTGCGCCTGCAAGAACCGTCCCGCATAGGCAGCATATTGGCGTGCGTTGATCAGGTCGTCCGTGTCTCCCGCGGTGAGTAGCCCAGGTTGCGGCTCCTGCCGTTCCGCCGGCTCTTCCATCGGAGGCGGCGGAACGGAAGGCTCGGTCGTGATCGTCTCGCTTTTCCCGCTGACGATGCCGCCGACGCTCCACTCCCGAGTTTTCGAGGTCGTCCGGACCGCGCTGTCCGCCGTTGCGCCACCATCCGGCCCAGCCTTGCTACATCCGGTCGAGAGCAGCACGCCGACCAATGCGATCGTCGTCGAGCATCTTGCCATGACCACCCCTCCACATTCTCGCCACTATTCTGCCATAATCTATCGAATGCGTGGAGATTGCCAAGGGGCAATTGTTGGTCATGGCGGCAGTTGGTCGGATCACGCTGTCCTACAAGCAGCGTGGCGTGCCATAGTCGCGCGATTCGAGGCGATCAGCGGCTGCTCTTTCTCATTGATGCAGCAATATGGGCGGCGGCGATCAGCGGACGCCGCTGCCCAAGCCGAGAAGCGATCGAGACCCGCCGGCGATGCGCGATAGTGTCAACCTGGTGTCAACTTCGGCGGCTGCCCCCGGCTCGCCGCGTCGGGGGCGACAAGTGCGGGCATGCGTCCTATATGCCCGCTCCGACTCCCCCGGCGAGCCGAGATGCTGACCACGCACCCCTACGAAGCCCATGATGATGGGGACAAACTCCGCGAGGAATGCGGCATCTTCGGCGTGTCGGAGGCCGACGGCGCCGCCGCGCTCGTCGCGCTCGGCCTCCACGCGCTCCAGCACCGCGGGCAGGAGGCAGCAGGGATCACCACCTGGGACGGCCACGCTTTCCATACCCACCGCGCGATGGGCCATGTTGCCGGCAACTTCGACCGCGACGACGTCATCCGCGCGCTTCCCGGCCGGGTCGCCTGCGGCCACGTCCGCTACTCCACCTCCGGCGAGACCGCGCTGCGCAACGTCCAGCCGCTGTACGCCGAGCTTCAGACCGGCGGCTTCGCGGTCGCGCACAACGGCAACATCTCCAACGCGATGAAGCTCCGCAAGGAGCTCGTCCGCCGCGGTTCGATCTTTCAGTCGACCAGCGATACCGAGACGATCATCCACCTCGTTGCGACGTCGAGCTACCGCACCCTGCTCGACCGCTTCATCGACGCCTTGAAGCAGGTCGAGGGCGCCTACTCGCTGATCGTGATGACGCCGGAGGGCATGATCGCCTGCCGCGACCCGCTCGGCATCCGCCCGCTGGTGATGGGACGGCTCGGCGACCCGGAGAAGGGGGCGGTGATCTTCGCCTCCGAGACGGTCGCGCTCGACGTCGTCGGCGCCACCTTCGAGCGCTCGGTCGATCCCGGCGAGCTGGTCATCGTCCAGGGCACGGAGGTCCGCTCGATCCGCCCCTTCGCGCCGATGGCGCCGCGCTCGTGCATTTTCGAATGGGTCTATTTCTCGCGCCCCGATTCGATCGTCGACGATCATTCGG
Organism: uncultured Sphingomonas sp.; assembly: GCA_964245475.1. GTDB lineage: Bacteria > Pseudomonadota > Alphaproteobacteria > Sphingomonadales > Sphingomonadaceae > Sphingomonas. The sequence goes on from CAXTNG010000279.1 coordinate 3,864, forward strand.
TCTATTCGGTCCGCAAGCAGATCGGCGCCGAGCTCGCCAAGGAATCGCCGGTCGACGCCGACCTCGTCATCCCCGTGCCCGATTCAGGCGTCCCCGCCGCGATCGGCTATGCGCAGGCGAGCGGGATCCCCTTCGAGCTAGGCATCATCCGCTCGCATTATGTCGGCCGCACCTTCATCCAGCCCGGCGATCAGGTTCGCCACTTGGGGGTCAAGCTCAAGCACAACGCCAACCGCGCGCTGATCGCCGGCCAGCGCATCATCCTCGTCGACGATTCGATCGTCCGCGGCACCACCAGCCTCAAGATCGTCCAGATGATGCGCGACGCGGGCGCCGCCGAGGTGCACATGCGCATCGCCTCGCCGCCGACGCGGCACAGTTGCTTCTACGGCGTCGACACGCCCGAGCGCGCCAAGCTGCTCGCCGCCAATCACGACCTGGCGGAGATGACCGGCTACATCCATGCCGACAGCCTCGCCTTCGTCTCGATCGACGGCCTCTACCGCGCGCTGGGCGAGGCGGGCCGCGCCGCCGTGCGCCCTAAGCATTGCGACGCCTGCTTCACCGGCGACTATCCGACCATGCTCACCGACTATGACGAGACCGCGGAAGTCGACCAGTTCGCGCTGCTCGAGGAACTCGAACAGGCGATCTTCGACGCCGGCGGCTCGGCGACGATCGCGCCGCTCGACCTTACCGAGACGGACGCGATCGCCAAGCTCGCCGGGGCGGTTTCCGGCCGCTGGGAGGCGCTCGACGTGCTGGTCCTCAACGCCGCTACCCTCGGCAGCCTAGCGGCGGTGCCCGCGATCGACGCCAAGGAGCTGGCGACCGTCCTCACCCTCAACGTCAGCGCACAGGCCGCCCTGCTCGCCGCCTTCGACCCCATGCTCCGCAAGTCGGCGGGGGCCCGCGTTATCGCGCTAACCTCCTCCGTCGCTCGCCAGCCCCGCGCCTATTGGGGCGCCTACGGCGCCTCCAAGG
>CAXTNG010000280.1:0-4839 GCA_964245475.1 uncultured Sphingomonas sp.
CGGAACTGCCCCTCCACCAGCCTGCGGCTGGTCCCCCTCCCCGTTCCGGGGAGGTTAGGAGTAGTTCAAGTCCGGGGTGACAAATTAAAGGATGTCGGTCGCTCGCCGGCCTGGGTGTGACGTCGCGGAGTAAGCCGCCGTCCGACCCCAGCTCCGCGGCTCGGTCCATCGCGCGTAGGCCAGCGTGCGCAGCACCCGCTCGACCGGACCCATCTCGAAGCGCGCGAGCCACCAGCGGCAGAACATCGCCGTCGCGACCCAGATCGCCGCGGCGATGCCCCATAGCTCCAGCAGCGACAAGCGCCCGACCAGCCCGAGGCCGTAGAACAGCCCCGAGCCGATCAGCGACTGGAGGCAGTAGACGGTCAGCGCCATCCGCCCGAGCGCGCGCAACGTGTCGGCGCTGCCGAGCGTGCCCCGTTGCAGCAGCCAGAGCACCAGCCCGGCGTGGCCCAGCGTCACCAGCAGCCGCGCGGGCTCGAACATTGCGAGCGCCACCGTCCATTGCCAGATCGCGACCGCCGGGTCGCCCATGTCCCAGCCGGTTCGCGCCGCCAGCAGCACCGGCACCAGTCGCCACGCCAGCCCGCCGCCATAGCCGAGCAGCATCATCCGTCCGTAGGTCGCCGCGGGTGCCGCGCCGGTCAGCACGCCCAACCGGAACAGCGCCATGCCGACGAGCATGAAGGCGACGCTCTCCGCGAGGTTCAGCCAGCCAGTGATGCCGATGTTCTCGCCGGCCCAGTAATTCGCGCTCCAGCGCAGCAGCGAGGGCATGTGGGTGCGCTGCGTGACGCGCTCGGCGATGACGCTCGGGCCGGGGTGGACTGCCGCGCGCTGTGTCTCGACAGCGCCGACCGCCTCCTGCTGCTCCACCGACAGCGGCGCGCCCGCGTTGCGTAGCGCGATCGCCGCGTGGCCCTGCTGATATTGCACGACCTTCTCGGAGGTCCAATGCGCGGTGTCCGCCGACAGCCCTGCGATCAGCATGGCGGCGGCGATCAGCAGCGTGCGCGGCTTCGCGGTGCGGAACGCGAGGAGGAACAGCCCGCTCACCCCGTAATTCCACAGGATCTCGCCCGGCCACAGCAGCACCGCCCATTGCAGCGTGCCGAGCGCCATCAGCACCAGCGCCCGCCGCGCCCAGACGTCAATCGGCGCCGAGCGGCCCGCTTCGCCATCGGCTGCACGCAGCATCAGCAGCATGCTCGCGCCGAACAGCAGCGTGAACAGCCCGCGCATCGCACCTTGCACGAACACGGTCTGCACGCCCCAGGTCACCCATTCGGCGTTCGGGCGGGCGGGGAAGGTTGTCAGCGGATATTCGCGCGCACCACCCATGCCCCAGATGTTCATCAGCAGGATGCCGCACACCGCGACGCCGCGCAGCACGTCGAGCGCATCAATGCGCTCGGGGGCGGAGCCGGGGCGGTCTGCAGGACTCACGCGGTCGGCGGTACGACGGGCACGGTTGACAATGCGTTAGGAAAGGTTGGGCCTGCCCGCCCCCCAGGAAAGAGGGGCGGAATGGCCGATGGATCAGAGGGTGGTGATGACCACCCCGACCACCAGCGCCTGCGCCGCGATCGCCAGCATCGTGCTGGTCACGGTTTCGAACATACGCATGGTTGGGTCTCCTTGCCGAATTCATACTCGGCAAGTCGGATATGAGCGCACCTATGCAGACGTGCAACAGTGTTGCATGCAATCACAGTTGCAGCCCGTGCAACTAGGCTGCCCTAAACACCCGGTCGAAGATCGTGTCGACGTGTTTGAGGTGATAGCCGAGGTCGAACCGGTCCTCAATCTCCGCCGGCGAGAGCGCCGCGATCACCTCCGGGTCGGCCTTGAGCAGCTCCATCAGCGAGAGCGCACCGTCGGAGGCCCACACCTTCATCGCGTTGCGCTGCACCAGCCGGTAGGCGTCCTCGCGGCTCACCCCGGCCTGGGTAAGCGCGAGCAGCACGCGCTGCGAGTGGACGAGGCCGCCCATCCGGTCGAGGTTCTTTCCCATCCGCTCGGGATAGACGACCAGCTTGTCGATCACGCCGGTCAGCCGGGCGAGCGCGAAATCGAGCGTGATCGTCGCGTCGGGGCCGATGTAGCGCTCGACCGAGGAATGGCTGATGTCGCGCTCGTGCCACAGCGCGACATTCTCCAGCGCCGGCAGCGCGTAGCTGCGCACCATGCGGGCGAGGCCGGTCAGGTTCTCGGTCAGCACCGGGTTGCGCTTGTGCGGCATGGCGCTCGAGCCCTTCTGGCCGGGCGCGAAATACTCCTCCGCCTCCAGCACCTCGGTGCGCTGGAGGTGGCGGACCTCGGTCGCGAGCCGCTCGATCGAGCCGGCGATCACGGCAAGCGTCGCGAAGAACATCGCGTGCCGGTCGCGCGGGATCACCTGCGTCGACACCGGCTCGACGCTCAGCCCGAGCTTGCCGGCGACATAGGCTTCCACGAACGGGTCGATGTTGGCGAACGTGCCGACCGCACCGGAGATCGCGCAGGTCGCCACGTCGGCACGCGCATGCCGCAGCCGCGTGCGGCAGCGGTCGAACTCGGCATAGGCCTGTGCCAGCTTCAGCCCGAAGGTCACCGGCTCCGCATGGATGCCGTGGCTGCGGCCGATCGTCGGCGTCATCTTGTGCTCGCGCGCGCGCCGCTCGATGACGGCGAGGAGCGCGTCGAGATCGGCGAGCAGGATGTCGGACGCGCGCGCCAGCTGCACGGAGAGCGCGGTGTCGAGCACGTCGGACGAGGTCATGCCCTGGTGCAGGAAGCGCGCCTCCGGCCCCGTCCGCTCGGCGACATGGGTGAGGAAGGCGATGACGTCGTGCTTTGTTTCCGCCTCGATCGCGTCGATCCGCGCGACGTCGAACGGCCCCGCCGCCGCGTCTGCCTCCCAGATCCGCGCCGCCGCCGCCCTCGGCACCACGCCGAGCTCCGCGAGCGCGTCGGTGGCATGCGCCTCGATCTCGAACCAGATGCGGAAGCGTGCCTCCGGCGTCCAGATCGCGGCCATCTGCGGGCGGGAATAGCGGGGGACCATGGGCTTCCTCGAATGCGGGCGCGGCGCCTCTAGCAGGGGCGAGCCGCCCCGCCAAACGGACGAGCGGAGCAACCTGCTGCGGGGGTCGAGGATTGTTCAGGGGCAGACAGGGCCCGGCTTTACCAGCCTTCGCGCTTTCCGGGCCCGTCGCAACGAAGGAGAATTTTAATGTTGAAATACGCCCTGCTCGGCGCCGCGATGGCGCTGACCGGCCCGGCCTTTGCCCAGACGACGCCCGCCGCCGACCCGGCGCCCGCCGCGCCCGCGCAGACCACGACCACCGACGCGGCGCCGGCAGCAGATGTGGCGACGCCTGCTGCGGCGGAGCCCGCTGCCGCACCCGCAGCCCCCGACCAGATCGCCCAGGTCGTAGACCAGCAGTTTGCGACCTATGACAAGGACGGCAACGGCAAGCTCAACGAACCCGAGTTCGCTGCCTGGATGGTCGCGCTGAAATCGCAAAGTGATTCCAAGACCGACGCCAATGCGCCTGCCACGAAGAAGTGGAACCAGGCCGCCTTCGCTCAGGCCGACAAGGACAAGAGCAAGTCGCTGACCAAGGCAGAGCTCACAGGATTTCTGACTTCTGCCAAGTCCTAACGACCCTGTCCTCCCCTGCAATGCAGGGGAGGACTAGGTTACAATAGCCCCTGCGCACGCAGCGACACATGGCCCGCGGTTCCCACGATCAGATGGTCGTGCACCGCGATTCCCATCGGCTTGCCCGCGGTGGCGATGGCGCGGGTGATGTCGATGTCCGCGCGGCTCGGCGACGGGTCGCCCGACGGGTGGTTGTGCACCAGGATGATCGCCGCCGAGCCGAAGTCGAGCGCGCGCTTGATCACCTCGCGGACGTGCACCGCGGCCTGGTCGATCGTGCCGCGGCTCATCACCTCATCGCGGATCAGCATGTTGCGGGTGTCGAGGTGGAGCACCCGGAAGCGCTCGATCGCATGGTGCGCCATGTCGGCCCGCAGATAGTCGAGCAAAGCCTGCCAGTTCGCCAGAACCGGGCGTGCCGCGACCTCGCCGCGCAGCAGGCGGATCGCGGCGGCGTGCGCGATCTTGATCGCGGCGACCGAGGTCTCGCCCATCCCGTCCAACTTCGCCAGCGCCTCGCCGTCGGCTGTGAGCACGCCGCTTAGGGTCCCGAATTCGCGCAGCAGTGCCTTGGCGAGCGGTTTGGTGTCGCGCCGCGGAATAGCGAGCGCGAGCAGATACTCGATCAGCTCGTGATCGAGCAGCGCCTCGCCGCCGCCTTCCGCCAGCCTCTTGCGCAGGCGCCCGCGGTGCCCCGCGGCATCGAGTTCCACGTCCCCCATCACGCCAAGCCTATGCGGCGCGGCGCGACCGTGCAATTGCGCCGGCGATGGTGGCGCGTTTCGCAGCATGGTCGCGACGGCGGCGGGTCGCGCTGGCGACTGCCCTCGTCCTCATCGCCGCGCTGCTCGCGCTGTGGCTCATGCGCAAGCCGATCGCCGCGCATTACGTCGACGACACGCTCGCCGCGGCGAAGGTCCCCGTGCGCTACACGATCGCGGACCTAGGGCTGGGGCGCCAGCGGCTGACGAACGTCGTCGTCGGCGATCCGGCCGCGCCCGATCTCGTCGCCGACTGGATCGAGACCCGCACCCGTCTGACCGCGCACGGCCCCGAGTTGGCGGGGGTGCGCGCCGGGCATCTCAGGCTGCGCGGGCGGCTGGTCGGCGGCAGGCTGTCGCTCGGCGCGATCGACCGGCTGCTCCCCGCCTCGACCGGCGGGCCGTTCAGGCTGCCGAAGCTCGACCTTGACG
>CAXTNG010000281.1:0-920 GCA_964245475.1 uncultured Sphingomonas sp.
AAGCAGGGCGGGCAGAACCGTGTGGATGGGGAGGGTGGTCATTATTCCAGCCATCCAACGTCACCCCGGACTTGTTCCGGGGTCCAGGGCTCCGCGGGCGGTGCGCTCACGCCTCTAGCGGAATTGCCTGCCGCACGCTGGACCCCGGAACAAGTCCGGGGTGACGGCGGGTGTGGGGCGGGCGAGCCTATCGCCCCAGCGCGATGAAGTGCTGCAAATGAAAGTCCTCATCCCCCAGCTGGTGATCGATCATCACCAGCCGCTTGGCGTAGTGCGATACCGCATATTCCCAGGTCATGCCGATGCCGCCGTGCATCTGGATCGACTCCTCGGCGACCAGCGTGCCGGTGCGACCAACCGTGTATTTGGCGGCGGCGAGTGCGCGCGCGCAGGCGCGTGAGTTGCCGCCGTCGAACGCGACCGCCGCGTTGATCACCGCTGAGCGCGCCTGCTCGATCTCGAGCAGCACCGTCGCCATGCGGTGCTGGAGCGCCTGGAACTTGCCGATCGGCACGCCGAACTGCTTGCGGTTGCGCAGATAGCCGACCGTCGCCTCCTTCACACAGTCCATCGCGCCGAGCGACTCCGCGGACAGCGCGAGCAGCCCCGCCTCGATCGCGACGTCGCGCACCTCGGCACCACCGAGGCGGGTGGCAGGGGTGTTCGCCAGGCTCACCTCGCCCGCCGCACCGCCGTCGATCCGGGCGTAGCTGCGTACCGTCAGCCCGGGCGCGTCCGCGGGCACGAGGAACACATCCTCGCCCGCGGTGACGACGAACAGCGCGGCGGCGTGCGCCTGGCTGACCACCGCCTTGGTGCCCGACAGCGTCCAGCCGTCACCGCTCTGCGCCGCCGTGACCGGATCGGTCGCGTCATCGTCGGCGAATGAGCCGATCGCCTCGCCCGAGACGATGCTGGCA
>CAXTNG010000281.1:930-2923 GCA_964245475.1 uncultured Sphingomonas sp.
GACCGAGAGCGCGCGGCCGAGTGCCTCGAATACGACCATGATGTCGAAGCCCGAGCCGCCGAAGCCGCCATGCTCCTCGCCGAACAGGGCTCCGACGATGCCGAGCTCGGCGAGCTGCGCCCATGCGCTCGCGACATGCCCCTCGTCGCCATAGGCCGCCGCATTGCGCGTCTCGATCGGGGTGTTGGCGAGCGCCTTCGCCAGCGTGTCGGCGAGCATCCGCCGGTCGTCGGTGTGCTCGAAGTTCATAGGCCCAGGATCGCCTTCGCGATGATGTTCTTCTGGATCTCGTTGGAGCCGCCGAAGATGGAGAGCTTGCGGTTGTTGAAATAACCGGGCGCGGCGGTCAGCGCGCCGGGCGGGCCGACCGGCTCGCCGTTCCAGCCCGCCTCCAGCGCCTCGGGAATGTAGGCCGCGGCATAGGGTCCGAACGCCTTCCGGGTCAACGCGGTGATCTCCTGCCGGATCTCGGTGCCCTTGATCTTGAGCATCGAGCTTTCCGCCCCTGGCGCCCCGCCGCCTGCCGCGGCGGCCAGCACGCGCAGGTTGGTGGTCTGCATGTTTGCGAGGTCGATCTCGACCCGCGCCATCCGCGCCGCGAACAGCGGATCGGCATCCTTCTTCTGCTGCGCGGCGATCTGCTTCAGCCGCTCGAACGCGGCAACCGAGAAGCCGACCCCCGCAATGTTCGTGCGCTCGTAGGTCAGCAGGTACTTGGCATAGGTCCAGCCGTCGTTTTCCGCACCGACGAGGTTCTCGGCCGGCACGCGGACGTCGGTGAAGAACACCTCGTTCACCTCCGGCTCGCCGTCGAGCAGCACGATCGGCCGCACCTCGACTCCCGGCGTGGTCATGTCGACCAGCAGGAAGGAGATGCCCTCCTGCTTCTTGGCGGCCGGATCGGTCCGAACCAGGCAGAAGATCATGTTCGCGTACTGGCCGAGCGTGGTCCAGGTCTTCTGCCCGTTCACGACATAATGGTCGCCATCCCTGACCGCGGTCGTCTTGAGCCCGGCAAGGTCAGAGCCCGCGCCCGGTTCCGAATAGCCCTGGCACCACCAGTCCTCGCCCGACAGGATGCGCGGCAGCCAGTGCGCCTTCTGCTCCTCCGACCCGTATTGGAGCAGCACCGGGCCGAGCATATTGACTCCGAACGGCACGATCCGTGGCGCATTCGCGATCGCCGCCTCGTGATCGAAGATGAAGCGCTCGATCACCGACCAGCCCGGCCCGCCATACCGCTCCGGCCAATGGCTCGCGAGCCAGCCGCGCTCGTTGAGGATCGCATGCCATTCGACCATATCGACCTTGGACGGGCGCTTGCCGTCGCGGATCGTCTCGGCGACGCGCGGAGGCACCTTTTCCGCCAGGAAAGTGCGGACCTCGTCGCGGAAGGCTTCTTCTTCTGGAGTGAACGACAGGTCCATGCGGGGGGTCCTCGGGCAGGGTCGGCGGGAGCATACCCGATTTTTGAAGTCGTATACCAGCCCTCCTTCGTCACCCCGGGCTTGTCCCGGGGTCCAGGGTGCCGCAAGGGCTGGACTCATGCCTAGACCGCATTGCGTGCCGAGGACTGGACCCCGGCACAAGGCCGGGTGACGGAGGGAAGAAGCATGCCGACCATCACCCTCCGCCGCAGCGCGCTGTTCATGCCCGCCAGCAACCCGCGCGCGATCACCAAGGCGCGGACGCTGCCGTGCGACGCGGTGATCCTTGACCTGGAGGATGCGGTCGCGCCGGAGGAGAAGGCCCGAGCCCGCGACGCGGCGGTCGCGGCGGCGTCGGAGGGCGGGTTCGGCGAGAGGACGCTGGTGCTTCGCGTCAACGGCCTCGACACGCCCTGGGGTGCCGATGACCTTACGGCTGCCGCGGAGGCGCCGTTCGCCGCGGTGCTCGCGCCCAAGGTCGACAGCCCCGACGACGTGCGCCGCTACGCAGGGCGGCTCGGTGGTGCCCAGGAGCTGTGGATCATGGTCGAGACCGCGCGCGCGGG
>CAXTNG010000281.1:2933-4838 GCA_964245475.1 uncultured Sphingomonas sp.
GCCGGGAGCGGGGCGCCGCTGACGACGCTGGTGCTCGGCTTCAACGATCTCGCCAAGGAGATGCGCGCCCGCCCCGGTCCGGATCGCGCGCCGTTCCTGCCCTTTCTGGCACAGGCGGTCGCGGCGGCGCGGGTCCACGGCCTGCATGTCCTCGATGCGGTTTATAACGCGTTCGACGACGCGGAAGGCTTCGCACGGTCGTGCGCGCAATCCGTACAATTCGGCTGCGACGGGCGGTCGCTGATCCATCCGTCGCAGATCGTGCCGTGCAATGCCGCCTTCTCGCCCGGCGACGGCGACGTGGCGCAGGCGCGCGCGATCGTCGCCGCCTTCGCGCTCCCGGAGAATTGCGGCAAGGGCGCGGTGCGCGTGAACGGCGCGATGGCCGAGCGGCTGCACCTCGCCGAAGCCGAGCGCCTGCTCGCGTTCGCGGCGGCGTGTGCGGAACAGGCCAAGGAACAGGCGCGCGGCTCGGGCCTTTAACCGGCATGATGAGAGGGTATCGCTGATGGCCGGGCGCTGGCCGAGCCGCCTGTGGATCGTCCGCCACGGCGAGAGCGCAGGCAATGTCGCGCGCGACCAGGCGCAGGCGTCGGGCGCCGCGCGGATCGCGCTCGACGTCCGTGACGTCGACGTGCCGCTCTCCCCACGCGGCGAGGAGCAGGCGCGTGCGCTCGGCCATTGGTTCGCCGATATGCCTGTCGACGAGCGGCCCGAGGTGCTGCTTGTCTCGCCTTATGCCCGCGCGCAGGCGACCGCGCGGTTGTTCCGCGAGAGCGGCGGCTTCGCGGGTGAGGGCTTCTGCGTCGACGAGCGGCTGCGCGAGAAGGAGTTCGGCATCCTCGACGGGCTGACCAGCGCAGGCATCGGCGAGTTCCACCCCGACCAGGTCGAGTTCCGCCGCCTGCTCGGCAAATTCTACCACCGCCCGCCGGGCGGCGAGAGCTGGTGCGACGTGATCTTCCGGCTGCGCGCGGTGATGGACACGATCACGCTCCATTATGCGGGCAAGCCGGTGATGATCGTCGCGCATCAGGTCGTCGTGCTCTGCCTCCGGTACATCGTCGAGAAGATGGACGAGGCGCAGATCCTGGCGATCGACAAGGCAGGCGACGTCGCCAATTGCTCGGTCACCGAATACCGCTTCGATCCCGATCAGCCCGGCGACGGCGCGCTGACTCTCGTCCGATACAATGCCACCGCCCCGGTCGCGCGCGAGGCGGAAGTCACCGCCGAGCCCGCCCGCGGCATCGGCGCGCGCGGGTGAGCGGGGTCACCCCGATCGACAGCGGCTGGATCGCCGCCAACCCGCCCCCCGTCCACGGGGCCGGCACCAACAAGAACAGCCGCGGACGGGTGCTCGCGATCGGCGGCGGGCGCAGCGTTCCCGGCGCCTTGCGGCTTACCGGCGAAGCGGCGCTGCGTGCAGGCGCGGGCAAGCTCCAGATCGCGACGATCGCATCGGCAGCGCTGCCGCTCGGCATTGCGGTGCCCGAAGCGGGCATTATCCCGCTCGCCGAGGACGATGCGGGCGAGATCGCCGCCGATTGCGCCGCAGCGCTCGCCAAACCGCTGGGCTCCTGCGATGCGCTGGTCGTCGGACCCGGAATCGGCGACGATGATGCCGCCGAGCGGGTTGCGCGCTGCGTCCTGCACGACGCTCATGCCGACGCTGCCATCGTCGTCGACGCCGCGTCGATCCGCGCGCTGTCCCGCTGCCGCGGTGAAGCTGCTCGCTTCGCCGGGCGGCTGGTGATCACCCCGCACCACGGCGAGATGGCGGCGCTCACCGGCGCGGACATCGAGGCGATCGGCGAGGATCCCGAACGGTTCGCCCGGCAGGTCGCGCGCGATTACGGGGCGATCGTCGTGCTCAAGGCCAACGACACGCTGGTCGCCGACCCG
>CAXTNG010000282.1:0-4824 GCA_964245475.1 uncultured Sphingomonas sp.
TCGGCGCGCCGTACGAGAAGAAGATCGAGTTCCGCCTGACCCGCCCGCGCGAGAACGCCGCGGCCTCCGCTGCCGGGAGTGAAATCTGATGCCCTGGGACCGCAACCAGATGGCCGCGCGCGCCGCGCAGGAGCTGCGCGACGGCTATTACGTCAACCTCGGCATCGGTATCCCGACGCTGGTCGCCAACAACATTCCCGACGGCATGACCGTCACCCTCCAGTCGGAGAACGGCATGCTCGGCATCGGCCCGTTCCCCTATGACGACGAGGTCGACCCGGACCTGATCAACGCCGGCAAGCAGACGATCAGCGAGCTGCCACAGTCCGCCTATTTCGGCTCCGAGCAGAGCTTCGCGATGATCCGCGGCGGGCATATCGACCTGACCGTGCTCGGCGCGATGGAGGTGGCGGAGAACGGCGACATCGCCAACTGGATGATCCCCGGCAAGATGATCAAGGGCATGGGCGGCGCGATGGACCTGGTCGCCGGCGTCAAGAAGATCATCGTGGTGATGGAGCACACCGCCAAGAACGGCGACCCCAAGTTCATCCCGGCCTGCACCCTGCCGCTCACCGGCAAGAACGTGGTCGACATGATCGTCACCGACTTGGCGGTGTTCCAGCGCCACGATCACCAAACGCCGTTCCGGCTCGTCGAACTGGCGCCCGGCGTCACCGCCGACGAGGTGCGCGCGAAGACCACCGCCGCGTACGACGAGACGGTCACCGCGTGACGATCGAGACGGTTTCGACCATTACGGCGTTCGGCGGCACGCAGGGAGTGTACCGCCACGCATCGGCAAGCACCGGCACCGACATGACCTTCTCGGTCTACGTCCCGCCGCATGCCGATAAGGCGAAGCTGCCGGTCGTCTGGTATCTGTCCGGCCTCACCTGCACCCATGCCAATGTCACGGAGAAGGGCGAATTCCGCCGCGCCTGCGCCGAGCTGGGGCTGGTCTTCGTAGCGCCCGACACCTCGCCGCGCGGCGACGGCGTCCCCGATGATCCCGCTTATGACTTCGGTGTGGGCGCGGGTTTCTACGTCGATGCGACGGAGGCGCCTTATGCGGCGAACTACCAGATGTGGAGCTACGTGACCGACGAGCTGCCGCACGTCGTTGCCGAGCACTTTTCCGTCGATCTCGGCCGCCGGTCGATCATGGGGCATTCGATGGGCGGCCACGGCGCGCTCACTATCGGGCTGACCTACCCCGGCCGCTATCGTGCGGTGTCCGCCTTCTCGCCGATCGTTGCGCCTAGCCAGGTGCCGTGGGGCGAGAAGGCGCTCGGCGGCTATCTCGGCGACGACCGAGCCGCCTGGCGCAGACACGACGCGGTGGCGCTTATCGCGGATGGCGCGCGCGCGCCGGCGCTGCTGGTCGACCAGGGCGACGCGGACCAGTTCCTTGCCGAGCAGCTGCGCCCCGATCTGCTGCGCGCGGCGTGCGAAGCGGCCGGCATTCCGCTGACCCTGCGGTTGCAGCCAGGCTACGACCACAGCTATTATTTCATCGCCACCTTCATGGCCGATCACCTGGCCTGGCATGCGGAGCGGCTCGCATGAGCGACACCTACGACGTGGTCATCGTCGGCGCAGGCCACGGGGGGGCGCAGGCGGCGGCGGCGCTGCGGCCGCGCAAGTTCACCGGCACGATCGCAGTCGTCGGCGAGGAGCCGGAAATCCCCTACGAGCGCCCGCCGCTGTCGAAGGATTATCTGTCGGGCAACAAGACGTTCGAGCGCATTCTGATCCGTCCCGAGAGCTTCTGGGCCGATCGCGAGGTCGCGATGCTGACCGCACGCAAGGTCGTCGGCGTCGACCCGGAGGCGCACACCGTCGCGACCGACGACGGCGCGACGATCGGATACGGCACGCTGATCTGGGCCGCGGGCGGGCATGCGCGGCGGATGAGCTGCGCAGGCCACGACCTGACCGGCGTCCATTCGGTGCGCAGCCGCACCGACGTCGACCGGATGATGGGCGAGCTCGCCACGACGACCCGCGTCTGCGTGATCGGCGGCGGCTATATCGGCCTCGAAGCCGCCGCCGTGCTCGCCAAACTGGGCAAGCAGGTGACCGTGCTCGAGGCGCAGGAGCGCGTGCTCGCGCGCGTCGCCGGCGTCGCGCTGTCGCGCTTCTACGAGGCCGAGCACCGCGCGCATGGCGTCGACGTCCGCCTCGGCACCGCGGTCGAGAGCATCACCGGCGCGGACGGGCGGGCATCCGGCGTACATCTCGCCAATGGCGAGGTGATCCCGTGCGAGATGGTGATCGTCGGCATCGGCATCGTCCCCGCGGTCGAGCCGCTGCTGGCGGCAAACGCAGAAGGCGGCAACGGCGTCGCGATCGACGCGCATTGCCGCACCTCGCTCCCCGACATCTACGCGATCGGCGACTGCGCGCTGCACCCCAACCCGTTCGCCGACGGGCTGCCGATCCGGCTGGAATCGGTGCAGAACGCCAATGACATGGCCAATGTCGTCGCGCGCGCGATCACCGGCGAGCCCGAGGCCTATCACGCGGTGCCGTGGTTCTGGTCGGACCAGTACGACCTCAAGCTGCAGACCGTCGGCCTGTCGGCGGGCCATGACGCCGAGGTGGTGCGCGGCGACCCCGCTTCGCGCAGCTTCTCGATCGTCTACCTGAAGGCGGGCCAAGTCGTCGCGCTCGACTGCGTCAATGCGGTCAAGGACTATGTCGGCGGCAAGCGGCTCGTGGTGAACGGGATGAGGCCGGATGCCGATGCGCTCGCGGACCCGTCACGCCCGCTCAAGGAGATCGCCTGACTGGCGCCCTCCAGCTCGGGCGCGATCGGCACCAGCGGCCCCGCAGCACCGGCTTCCAGCAGCGACCAGCCGGGCGGCAGGTAATCGACCGACATGTAGTAATACATCGCGCACGACCCGTCCGCGCGATAGGTGCCGCCCTTGACTAGCCCGAGCGCAATGGTGCCGGCGAACACCGGCGCGCCGCTGTCGCCGCCGCGGCAGGTGGGGCCCTCGACCGCGACCCAGGTCGGCAGGCATGCGCCGCCGCACAGGTCGCCCGCGGGGGCGAAGTCGGTCATCAGCACCTCGGCGCAGCTGTAGCCGGTGCGCTCGCCGCGGTGGCAGACGAAGTCGCCGGCCCGAGTGCTCGCCCGCCCTTGCGCCGCCTCGACCGGGCGCGCGATGGTCTTGGCGCTGTCGGCGAAGAAGCGCGGCTCGATCGGCGCCGGGCTCGCATTGATCTGCACGTCCTGATAGCCCCAGCCGAACTGGCTGACGAACGGCATCGCCACCGCCGCTTGCCCTGGCACGACGTAGCTCAGCTCGTCCGGGCAATGCGCCGCCGTCGCGACTCCGTCACGCGTACCGTCGGTGACCGCGAAGCCGGTCGTGCAGACGTAGCGGACGCCGTCCGCCGGGCCGATGACGCGCGAGCCGCCGCCGATCATCATGTTGGCGGGCGCACCCGCCAGCTCGACACGCACCGGCACGCCGGTCATCGCGGCCAGCCGTTCGCCCAGCTCCATCCCGCTCGACCCGGCGACATCGACCTCACTGACCAGCACCAGCAGCTCACCGGTGCGCGCGTCGATGCCGATCCCGGGCGGGCGCAGCAGGCTGGCCCGGATCGCTCCCTGATAGCGCTCGATCGCTGACACGAGCGCACTGTGCGTCGCGCGGGCACCGGTGCGGAAGACGATCGGTACATCGATTCCGCCGAGTGCGACCGTCCGCGGCACGACCGCCTCGTCGCCGGTGAGCAGCACGCCGATCCCGAACCGCGGCGCGTGGTCGATCGTGATCCCGAGCAGCCGTCCGGCGAACTCCTGCGACAGCGCATCGGTGATGGACACCGACTCGATCTGCGCCCGCAGCTCGCCCGCAGCCTGCTCCGGCGGCACGGCATAGCGGCGCGCATATTCCGCGGCATCGCGCACGAGCGCTTCGTCGCGCGACTCGATCCGAAGCGCGCTTTGGGCTTCAGCGGCGACCGGAGCCGCCGCGGCGATCGTCATTACCGCGAGCAGCCGCAGCACCATGTTCCTCGACCCGCCACCCGCGTCTTCTACGCCGAGGCCGCTCTTACGCCAAACAGCAAAACCGCTGGCGGCGAAGCCGTTTCTTATACGGCTCGACCATCGCCGACGTGACAGCCTTGGAGCGTTACCAACGATATCGGGAGAGGCGCGATGAGTCGGAGCGACACCGATCGGCGGCAGGTGCTTGGCGCGATAGCCGCGGGTGCGGGGCTTGCGCTTGCCGGCCGTGCCGCCGCACAGGCACCCGCCGGACGGCACCGCAAGATGATCATCCGCGCCGACGACGTGGGCCATTCCAAGGTATGCAACATCGGCACCTTCGAGGCGCTCGACAAAGGCCCGATGACGTCCGTCGACATCATGCTCGATTCGCCGGGCACCGAGGACGCGCTGGAGCGGCTGCGCGCCTACCCCTGGCTCTCGCTCGGCTGGCACATGCACATGTGGGGGGCGCCGGTGCTCGGCGCTGCGGCGGTGCCGTCGCTGGTCGAAAAGGGCGGCGAGTTCGACGGCCGCTTCCGCCTCGATCTCGCCACGGCCGACGTCGTCCACGATGAGGCGGTGCGCGAGCTTCGCGCCCAACTGGAGCGCTGCGCCCGCATTCTCGGGCGTGTGCCCGACACTAGCGGCGCGGGCAACATCGCGACACCCTGGAGCCGCGCGATCCGCCAGGTCGTCGACGAGTTCGGGCTCGCCTACAATTTCTCGGGCGGCGAGCCGCTCAACGCGCGTTATCGCAAGAAGATCAGGGACGCGCAGGCAGCGGGCGAGACCTGGGCGAAGTATTACGA
>CAXTNG010000283.1:0-4822 GCA_964245475.1 uncultured Sphingomonas sp.
GGAGGCGATTGCCGAGCTGCCCTGCGACCTGGTCGGGAATGTCGATCGGGTTCTGGGTGATGAAATAAACGCCGACCCCCTTCGACCGGATCAGCCGGACGACCTGTTCGATCTTGTCGAGCAGCGCGGGCGGCGCATCGCTGAACAGCAGATGCGCCTCGTCGAAGAAGAAGCACAGCTTCGGCTTGTCGGGGTCACCGATCTCGGGAAGGTGCTCGAACAGCTCCGACAGCAGCCAGAGCAGGAACGTCGCGTAGAGCTTCGGCGACGCCATCAGCTTGTCGGCGGCCAGAATGTTGACCGTGCCGCGGCCCTGGTCGTCGGTGGTCAGGAAATCGTCGAGGTCGAGCGCGGGCTCGCCGAAGAAATGCTCGGCGCCCTGCGACCTGAGCTGGAGCAGCGAACGCTGGATCGCGCCGATCGATTGCTTGGAAACGTTGCCGTAGGCCGTGGTCAGCTCGTCGGCACGCCCGGCGCACTCGGCGAGCATCGCCTGGAGATCATCGAGGTCGATGAGCAGCAGCTTTTCCGTGTCCGCTACGTGGAAGGCGATCGACAGCACGCCCTCCTGCACCTCGTTCAGCCCCATCAAACGCGAAAGCAGCAGCGGCCCCATCTCGCTGACGGTGGTACGGATCGGGTGGCCGTTTTCGCCGAACAGATCCCAGAATTGCACAGGAGTGTCGCGGTAAGACCAGTCGGCGTCGCCGATCTCCCGCGCGCGTTCGGCGAACAGCTCGTGAGTTTTAGCGGTCGGCGAACCTGCCATGGCGAGGCCCGACAGGTCACCCTTCACGTCCGCGACGAAGCAGGGCACGCCGACGCGGCTGAAGCCCTCGACGATGCCTTGCAGGGTGACGGTCTTGCCGGTGCCGGTCGCGCCCGCGATCAGACCATGGCGGTTGGCACGCTTGAGGGTCAGCACCTGCGGGTTTGCGCCGCTCGGGCCGCTGCCGATGTAGATGCCGTCCGCCATATGCCCTCCTAGGCCTGACGCGGATGTATCGCGGAGGATGCGGGAAGGCAAAGGTAGCAACCTAGTGCTCCCCGAACTTGCTCGGGGAGAGGCGTGGCGCCGGATACCGCTAACGCGGCGAGCCCCTCCGTCAGCCGCTGCGCGGCTGCCACCTCCCAGAGCAAGCTCTGGGAGGACAAGAGGGCTACTTCTTGATCTTGACCGGAACCACTTGGCTCACGCGCTGACGCTGCACCGACAACACGACTTGATCGCGACCCTGCGCATTCGCCGCGCCGACGCGCGCAGCAAGATCCGCCGCGGTGCGCACGGGCGTGAAGTTCACCGCGGTGATCACATCGCCGGCCTTGAGCTTCTGCCCGGCGTCGGTCGACGGGTCGAGCCCGGCAACCGCAACGCCCTGTACGGTCGAGTCGACGCCCACCTGCCGCGCGATCTGCGGGGTGAGCGGCACGACGCGCAGGCCCAGCGGGCTAGCCGCAGGCTGGCCGGGCGTGGTCGCCCCGTCATCGTCTCCGCCCAAGCCGTTGTCGTCGTCCCCGTTGCCGTTGAGCGACGCCAGCGCCTCCTCGCTCGGCCGGGTGCCGACCAGGGCGTTGATCGTCTGCGGCTTGCCGTCGCGCAGGATGTCGAGCCGCGCCTGCTGCCCGGGCCGAACGTTGGCGACCAGACGGCTGAGCGTCTCGTCTGGCGTCACCTCGGTACCGTTGACCCGAAGCACGACGTCGCCGGCCTTGACGCCGGCCTTCGCAGCGGCCTCGCCCGGCTCGACGCGCGCGATCAGCTCGCCGCGATCCTTGGGCAGGCCGAGCGCCGAAGCGATGTCGTCGTCGACCGGCTGGATACCGACGCCCAGATAGCCGCGCTTGATCGCACCGCCCTTCATCAGCGTGTCAATCACCGGCTTGGCATCCTCGGCGGGAATCGCGAAGCCGATACCGATGTTGCCGCCCGACTGGCTGAAGATCTGGCTGTTGATGCCGATCACGTCGCCCTGCAAGTTGAACATCGGGCCGCCCGAATTGCCCTGGTTGATCGAGGCGTCGGTCTGGATGAAGCGATCGGACGCGCCGCCGCCGGTCACCCGATGCACCGCCGAGACGATGCCCGCGGTGACCGTGCCGCCGAGCCCAAACGGATTGCCGATCGCGACCACCCAGTCGCCGACCCGCGCGCGCGTCGAATCGCCGAAACGAACGTAGGGCAGCCCGGTGGCGTTGATCTTGAGCAGCGCTAGGTCTGAGGTCGGATCGCGGCCGATCACGCGCGCGACATATTCCTTGCGATCGGGCAGGATCACCGTGATCGAATCGACCGAGGCGCCGCGCGCGCCGGGCGCGATCACATGGTTGTTGGTGACGATATAGCCGTCCGCGGAGATGATGAACCCCGAGCCGAGCGACTGGCCCTGCCGCTTCACCGGTGCGCCGCCCTGCTGGCCGCCGAACTGGCCGAACAGGTCGCCGAACGGTGTGCCTTGGAACGGGTTCACCTGTGCCGTCTGGACGATGGTCTGCTTGGTGGAGATGTTGACCACCGCCGGCTGCAGCTTGGCGACGAGGTCTGCGAACGATCCCGGCGCCCCCGCGCGGGGCACCACCGTCTGCATCTCGACCGGATCGTTCTGCGCGGCTTGCTGAGCTGGCTGGAGAGCGAGGCTAGCGGTCGCGCCGCCCAGCAGCAGCGCACCGGTGATCGCATAGGCGTAACGCACTATTGGGTATTCCTCTCTTCGGTGACGTCCCGGATGGCCCGTTCATCGCGGATCAAGCCTGAACGCCGTTTGAATGCGACACTGCAAGATGGTGTAGTCTGGCCGTCGATTGCAAGGAGCGATGGCAGTGCTGGCGACGCGGCACTCTCCAGTCAGAAGAAGGACTTGGTTACGAGCGCCAGCGGCCCCGCGACGATCGTGCCCAGCAGCCATTGTAATTTCACTAAGCTCGCGCGTATCGCCTGAAATTGCAGCCGGAGTTCGGCCGTGAGCCGATCCGGGGACGCTTCGATGCCAGGCTGTTTAACCATACCCTATCGTCCCCGCCCTTCGAACTCGCGCAGGTACGAGTTGTTCGGCGACAGCACGAAGTTCGTCGCCCCCACTCCCTCCTGCGCGCCGCGGCCGAAGGTGTAATTGTAGGACTGCATCGCGCGGTAGAAGTCGTAGAAATCCGCGTCCTTGTTGAAGCTTTCCGCATAGATGCGCGCGGCTTCCGCGTCGGCGTCGGCGCGGATGATGGCGGCGCGGCGCTGACCGTCCGCCGCGATCGCCGTCGCCTCCTGCTGCCGTGCGCTCTGCATCCGCGCGAGCGTGCTCTGCAGCGGCGTGCCTTCCGGCAGTTCCGCCTGCTTGATCCGCACGTCGACGACCTGCACACCGTAGCGCGCCGCCCGCGCCTCGAGCCCCGAGCGGATCGCCGCCATCACCTGGCTGCGCTCCGCCGACAGAAGCGCGTTCAGCCCGACCTTGCCGAGCTGCGCGCGCAGTTGCGAGCCAAACAGAGGGCGAAGCTGGTTCGCGACGCCGTCCTCGCTCCCCGCGGTCATCAGCATCAGCCGCGGATCGACAACGCGGAAACGCGCGAAGGCATCGACGTTCAGCCGCTGCTGGTCTGTGGACAGCACCGGTGTGTCCGGCAGATCGAGGTCGAGCACACGCTTGTCGACGTAAGTGATGCTGTCGAGCAAGGGCACGCGCGCGATCAGCCCCGCCCCGGTCATCCCCGGCTGCTCGCCCGGTTGAAAGCGGTTCACCACGCGGATCGGCTGGCCGAGGCGGTAGATCACCGCCGCCTGCGTTTCCGGAACGATCGCGAAGGTCAGCGCGGCGAGGATCACGAGCAACAGCGCCGCAACGCCTGCAAACAACGGGTTGCGCCAGGAGAGTGCGGTCATTGCGCCCCTCCCGCCGGCTGCGCAGGCGCGGGGTTCGGCGACCGTTGCGCCTGACCGAGCGGCAGGTAGGGCACGACCCCGCCCTGCTCGACCACGGTCTTGTCGCTGCGGACCAGCACCTTCTCCATTGTTTCGTAATACATCCGCCGGCGCGTCACCTCGGGTGCGAGCTTGTACTGGGCATAGACCCGGTCGAACGCCCCGGCCTCGCCCTGCGCACGCGAGATCACCGTCTGCGCGTCGGCGCGGGCGCGGTTGACCGCGGCCACTGCCTCCTGCTGCGCGACCGTCACCTTGTTGAAGTCCTCGACCACCTGCTGCGGCGCGGCGGCGCGATTGAGCGTGACGCCCTGGATGCGCACGCCCGCGCGATAGCTGTTGAGCAGCGCCTGGGTCTGCTCGGCGACGCGGCTCTCGATGGTGGTGCGCCCGGCGCCGAGCGCGTCGGACAGCGTCGTCGTCGCGATCACCGCGCGCATCGCGCTCTCCGCCGCGGCCCGCACCGTCTCCTCGGGGCGGGCGAGCTCGAAGGCATATTGCTTGGGATCGGCGATCGTCCACTGCACGGCATAGGTGAGGTCGACGATGTTCTGGTCGCCCGTCAGCACCAGGTTGACGCCGTCGCCGCGCGGGAAATTCTCGGTGCGCACCCGGCTGACGTCGTACTTGCGCACGGCCGCGATCGGCGCGGGCGGGGTGATCTGGATGCCCGGCGACAGCGTGCCGGCATAGCGCCCGAACCAGGTGACGACGCCGCGCTCCTGCGAGCCGATCTGGTGCACGGAGGTGAGGAGCAGCCACCCGGCGATGATGATGCCGACTCCGATCGCCCACAGCGCCCGCGGGTTGGAAGGCGTCGGCAGCCCGCCGAAACCGCCGCCATTACCGCCGCCGCGGGTTCGCTTGAGGAACTCGTCGAGCGCCGAGGACTTGATCGGGCCGCGCCGACCCCCC
>CAXTNG010000284.1:0-3238 GCA_964245475.1 uncultured Sphingomonas sp.
GCGCGGGACTGCTCGCCCAGCTGCGCGGCGACCGCGACGACTACCTGCTGCGGCCGTTCGCCGTCGACGAGCTCGCGGCGCGGATCCGCCTGCGGCTGCGGCTGGGGTCGGTGCCGGGCACGTCGGTGCTGCGCCACGGCGAGCTGACCGTCGACACCGAGTTCGGCGAAGTGCACGTCGACGGGCGCCGGGTGGCGCTCTCGCCCACCGAGTTCGCGGTGCTGGTCGCACTCATCGCGGAGGCGGGCGACGTCGTGCCGTCGGACCGGCTGGCCCAGCAGGCGTGGTCGGAGCCGGTGTCGGCCAACCTCGTGCAGGTCTACATCTCCTACCTGCGCCGCAAGATCGGCCCGGAGCGCATCCGGACGGTCCGCGGCGGGGGCTACGCGCTGGAGTGCTGAGGCGGGCGGCGTCAGCGCGGGAACGACAGCGCCGCCGCCAGCAGCGCGTCGTTCTCCTCCGGGGTCGAGACCGTGACCCGCACGCCCTCGGGGTGGAACGGGCGCACGACGACCTTCTGGTCCAGACAGTGTGCCGCGAACGCCGCCGTGTGCTCGCCGAGCGACACCCAGACGAAGTTGGCCTGCGACGGCGGCACCGTGTACCCCGCCGGGCTCAGCGTGAAGATCTCGCAGCCGTCCTCCGTGATGCCGACCGAATGCTCGAACTGCGCCGAGAGCGAGCGGTCGCGGGTGACGGCGGTCCAGCCGTCGTCGAGGAGCTTCACGTCGGCGCGGCCGATGTTGATCATCGGCTCGATGGTGAAGATCATGCCGGGCTTGAGCTCGGGGCCGGTGCCGGGCTTGCCGGCGTGGACGACCTCCGGCGCGTCGTGGAACAGACGGCCGACGCCATGGCCGCAGAAGTCGCGGACGACGCCGTAGCGGTGCTTCTCGGCGTGGCGCTGGATGGCGTGGGCGACATCGCCCATGCGGTTGCCGGGCTTCGCGGCATCGATGCCGAGCATCAGGCACTCATAGGTCACCTCGACCAGGCGTCGCGCCTTCAGCGGCACGTCGCCGATCAGGTACATGCGCGACGAATCGCCGTGCCAGCCGTCGAGGAGCGGGGTGACGTCGACGTTGACGATGTCGCCCGCCTTGAGCGTCTTGTCGGACGGGATGCCGTGGCAGACGACGTGATTAATCGATATGCAGGTCGAATGCGTGTAGCCGCGGTAGCCGAGCGTCGCCGGGACACCGCCCGCCGCGCTGATGAAGTCGTAGATCAGCCGGTCGATCGCGGCGGTGGCGACGCCAGGGACCATATGCGGCACCAGCATGTCGAGCGTCTCGGCGGCGAGACGGCCGGCCTTGTGCATCCCAGCGAAGCCCGCAGCGCCGTGCAGCTTGATCGCGCCGGTGCGGGCGTAGGGGGCGTCGCTGGTGATCGTCACGTAATCGGTCATGGCGGCGCGATATAGCGTGGCGGGCGGCGTTTTGCGAGGCTAAGCGGGCGGGTATGGCGGAGCGTATCTGGACGGCGGGGCTGATCGTGATCGGCGACGAGATCCTGTCGGGGCGGACCCAGGACAGGAACATCGCGCAGCTCGCCGCGTGGCTCAACGTGCAGGGCATCCGGCTGGCCGAGGTGCGCGTGGTCGGCGACACGACCGCGGCGATCGTCGAGGCGGTGAACGCGTTGCGCGGGGCGTACGATTACTGCTTCACCACCGGCGGGATCGGGCCGACCCACGACGACATCACGGTGGACGCGATCGCCGAGGCATTGGGCGTGGGCGTGGTGCACCACGCGGCCGCGATGGCGGTGCTGGAGCGCTATTATGCGACGCGCGGCGGCCTGACTGAGGCGCGGGCGCGGATGGCGCGGGTGCCCGATGGCGCAGCGCTGATCGAGAATCGGGTGTCGGGCGCGCCGGGCATCCGCGTCGGCAACCTGTTCATCATGGCCGGGGTGCCGCACATCACCGCGGGGATGCTCGACGCGCTGACCGGCACGCTGGAGGGCGGGCGCCCGGTGGTGTCGCGGACGATCGGCTGCTGGGTGGCGGAGAGCGAGGTCGCGGACCTGCTGCGTGCGGTCGAGAAGGCGCATGCCGATGTCGCGATCGGGAGCTATCCGTTCTTCCGTGAAGGGCAAACGGGCGCGAACTTCGTGGTGCGGAGTGCCGATCCGGACGCGGCGGACACGTGTCTGGCGGATCTGGTGGCGCGGCTGAAAGCTGATGGGCGGACGGTCGTAGCGGACGGCATCTAGCCGCTGTCCTACACGGTCGACGCTCGCTACACTCGCTGCTCGCTCTTTCGCATCGTCGGCACCTGACCATCGCTCCGGCGGTCGAAGCGATCCGGACCGCGGCTGCCGATAGCGTCAACCTGGTGTTAACTTCCGTGGCTACACGCCTCCGACCGAAGGCAAGCGCAGCTCGAATACGGCACCTCGACCGTCCAGCGCCAGAGCGATATCGGCTCCCGCTGCGGTTAGCAGCGATTTGGCGATCGTCAGTCCCAGTCCCGTCCCCCCGGTCGCACGCCTGGTGGTGAAAAACGGCTCGAACAGCCGCGCGGCATCGACCGGCGCGACGCCAGGGCCGTCATCGGCGACGCGCAGGCGGACGCAAGCATCCTCGGGATGCGCCGTCACCGTCACTCCATCTGCGCCCGCGTACCGGCTATTTTCGAAGAGAATGGCCAGCACGGTCTCCAGCGACGCAGCCGCAATCGTGACCGGCGGCAGGCCGGAGGACAGGTTGACCGTAACCGGCAACGCGGACGCGTCGGCAACTCGGGCAACCACCGGTGCCAGGTCGGTCGACACGTCCGGCGCGGCTTCGGTCATGTCGGCGCGGGCGAGGTCGAGCAGGCGCGTCACCAGCTGGGCGAGGCGGTCCGCGTCGGCGTGGGCGTTGGCGAGGAAGCGGCGGCGGTCCTCCACGGGCATGTCGGGATGGTCCTCGAGCAGCTCGACCGCGCCGCGGATCGCGGCGAGCGGCGTCTTGAACTCGTGGCTGACCGCGTAGGCGACATCGCGCAGGTAGCGCGAACGGCGGTCGATCGCGGCGGCCATGGTCGCAAAGTCCGCGTAGAGGCCCTGGATCTCGATCGCGGCGGTGGGGGGGATGTCGGGCACCTGGCCGCGGCCGGCGGCGACGGCGCGGGTCGCGGCGCCGAGCCGCTCGATCGGGAGCGTGACGCCGCGCGACAGCAGCGCGGTGAGCACCAGCAGCAGGCCGAAGATGACGGCGATGCCGAGCGCGATTTTGCCGCGGTCCTCGTAT
>CAXTNG010000284.1:3248-4796 GCA_964245475.1 uncultured Sphingomonas sp.
CCGTTCGCGCTACCTGCGCGATGTCGCCTACGCGGTCCTCGTATAACCCACGGAACAGCGCGCGTGCGGTGCGCGAGAGGAGCAGGACGCCGACGACCTTGCCGCCGACGATGATCGGCCGTGTGTGGTGGACGCGGATCGCGGCGGCGCGGCTGATCCATTCGAAGGCGTAGATCGGACGGTAGCTACCGTTGCGGCGCAGAACGGTCTCGGGCCGGCCGGCGAGCGCCGCGCGGACTTCGGGGAGGGCGGCGAGGCTGCCGCCCGCGTCACGGCCTGCGGCGAGGCGGCCGTTGCGGTCGAGGAGCACGATCGACGCCAGCGTGGTGCGACGGGTCTGCGCGGCGAGCGGAGCCAGCCGTTGCGCGATCTCGGCCGCGTCGGGTGACGGCAGAGCGCCAATCGCGGGCGCAGGGCGCTCGGGTAAGATGGGTGTCGCATTGAGGTCGATGCGCGGCGGCTCGGGGCGAAAGTCGGTCGGCGCAGGCGTGGGCAGCGGTGGGGCGCCCGGCCATAAGGCTGCATAGGTCGCGGTGAGCGCGGCGCCTTGCGCGACGAGCTCGCTCTCGGTCTGGCGGACGAGGGTGTTCTCGTAGACGCGCAGGAACATCGCCGCGAAGCCGGGCAGTGCCGCCACCAGGAACAGCGTGGCGAAGACGAGGGTGCGCAGCCTGAGCCGTGGCCAGTGGCGCTTGGCCAAGTCCTTCGCCGATGACATCACCCGGATGCACCTCCTTCCTCCGTTCGCCCTGAGCGCACTCGAAGGGCAATCCCAGGTGCTTCGACTTCGCTCAGCACGAACGGGAGGGATCGTTGCCGCATGCGCCGAGGCGGTAGCCGATGCCGGCGCGGGTCTCGATCACCTCGCCTGCGCCGACGGCGGCGAACTTGGCGCGCAGGTTGCGGACGTGGCTGTCGATCGTGCGGTCGGTCACCGCAAAGCCGGGGCCGTGGAGCCGGTCGATGATCGCGTCGCGGCTGAACACCTTGGCGGGCATCGACGCGAGGGTGCGCAGGATCGAGAATTCGGTGACGGTGAGCGGCACCTCCTGCGCGTCCCATCGGGCGCGCCAGCCATCGAGGTCGAGGGTGAGGCGGCCGTGGCGGATCGCGCCGCCGGCGCGGTCGACCGCAGGCGGGTGCGCGGCGGTGCGGCGGAGGATCGCCATGACGCGGGCGACCACCTCGCGCGGCGAGAAGGGCTTGGTGACGTAATCGTCGGCACCGAGTTCGATGCCGAGAACGCGGTCGATCTCGTCGTCGCGGCTGGAGAGGAAGAGGATCGGGGTGTCGCCCCCAAGGTCCTTGCTGCTGCGCAGGCGGCGGCAGACCTCCAGCCCATCCATGCGGGGCATGTTGATGTCGAGCACGACGAGGTCGGGGGCGTGGGCCTCGGCTTGCCGGAGCGCCGTCTCGCCGTCCTCCGCTTCGATCGTGTCGAGCCCCGCCTTGCCGAGCGCGAAGACGAGCAATTGGCGGATGTGCGGATCGTCGTCGACGACCAGGATGGTGCGCGGCATGGGGCAGGGGATCATCGCTTCGTGCTCC
>CAXTNG010000285.1:0-4779 GCA_964245475.1 uncultured Sphingomonas sp.
CTGCACGGGCGCGGACTCGACCTCGCGGCGCTGGTGCGCGATTTCGAGCTGCTGAAGGGGCTGGGCGCGAACAGCTTCCGCACCTCGCATTACCCGTATGCCGAGGAAGCGATGCTGCTCGCCGACGAATACGGGCTGATGGTGATCGACGAGACGCCGGCGGTCAGCCTCGTGTTCATGGACCCGCCGCGCATCGTCGAGGCGCGCTACGCCGCGCTCGCCGCATCGCTCGCGCGGCTGGTGCGGCGCGACAAGAACCATCCGTGCGTCATCCTGTGGAGCCTCGCCAACGAGCCGCTCGAAAAGCCCTTCCAGTCCGCCGCGATCGTCCCGCCCGGCGCGCGCGCGGCGGGCACGCGCTTCTTCGAGCGGCTGTTCGCGCATGGTCGTTCGCTCGATTCGACCCGGCCGTTCGCGCTGGTCAGCGTGCAGGGGGGTCCGGCCGAATGGGTCGGGCAAGGCGACGTCGTCTGCACCAACAGCTATCTCGGCTGGTACAGCCTGCCCGGGCGGCTCGACGAGGCCGAGCAGGCGCTCGACCGCGAGATCGCCCGGCTGGCGCAGACGCATCCCGGCAAGCCGCTATTCTATACCGAGTTCGGCGCGGACGCGATCGCGGGTGCGCATGCCGATCCCCCCGAGATGTGGTCCGAGGAATATCAGGCGGCGCTGATCGACCGGTATCTGCGCACGATCGCCAGACATCCCGAAGTGGTCGGCGCGCATCCCTGGGCGTTCGCCGACTTTCGCACGCCGCAGGGCACGCTGCGCGCCGGCACGCTCAACCAGAAGGGCGTGTTCACGCGCGACCGCCGGCCCAAGCTCGCCGCCGATCTGCTGCGCCGGCGGTGGCATGGCGAACCCGGCTGAAGGTCAGCGGCCGGGCGCGCGCTCGCGCGGCCATATCGGCCCGAGCGCGTCCACCGCGTCCATCAGCGTCCGCGACATCAGCCAATGGTCGCCGCGCGACGGGTGGAATTTGCACCCGCTATTCTCGGGCGCCGCGAACATCGCCGTGGTGAAGCGCCGCCGGCCGGGGTCGATCGCCCGCGCGACCTGCTCCACCTGCGCGTAGAAGTTCGCAGCGCCCAGCAGGACGATGCGCGCCTGCGGCTGGTCGCGCGCCACGCGCCGCGCGAACGCTTCGTACTGCTGGCGATACGCCTCGGCGAAGCGTGCCGCGTCGGGCCATGTCTCGCCCGCATGGACGGGGGTCGAGAAGTCGTTGGTGCCCAGATTGATGACGACGACCTGCGGATGCCAGTCGGACGACCTGGCCGTGCCCAGCACGGGCGCGGCTTCGCCGCCCACCGCGCGGTCATAGACGGCGGGCAGGTTCATGCCCGGATTGCTTCCGCCGTAATTGCGCAGCATGCCGAACCCGGACTTGGCGTGGATGCGGTAGTCCGCGCCGTAATGCCGCGCGGCGATGGCGGCATAGGTGGCGGACGTGTCGGTACGGTCGTGCTCCTGGCGTACGTCGCAGGTGCGCGACGGCGACAGATTGCCGAACCCGACCGTGATCGAATCGCCGATGAACTCGATCTGGCGCGCATATCTCGGCGCAGGGCGCGCCGCGCTCCCCGCCGCAGGATAGAAGCCCAGGAACGCGCCGGGGGCGTGATAGCTCTCGGTCATCAGCTCCAGCCGGACGGTATGCGCACCGTCGGGCAGGCCGCCGACGACCTGATCGACCGGGCCGGGATCGTGAAACACCTGGCGCTCCGTCCCGTCGATCGACAGCCGCAGATTGTCGGTCGGCGCGTCGAAGCGCACGCGCACGGCGGTGCCGCTAAAACGGCTCTCGAAATACGTGCCGGGCCAGCCGTACAGGCGCGCGCCGTCGGCTCGCGCCACCGTCCTGCCGCCGACGTGCAGCGGGAGCGCGGGAACGTCGGGAACGGCGGGCGCGGTGGCGGTCGCCAGCAGCGCGCACGCCGCCGCGAGCCGGCGAAGCCTGCTCACGCGTCGCGCCGCAGCCACGTGCGATACCAGCTCCCCGCCGCACCCGCATCGGCATAGGTGACGAGCCGCGCGGGCGGCAGCACGGTCTGCCACTGTTCGTGGTGGTGCGGCGGCTGGCCTTCGGAGACCGGCGCGGTGAAATGCAGGAAGCGGTCCGCCTTCGCCATCGTCGCCGCGCCGGTGAAGTGCATCATGTCCGGCGGCCGGATGTCGGCATTGGCGTTGGTCTCGACCGCGAGCACGAACGGCCCCCAATTCACCATCTGCCGGCCCTCGGCGACGCCGGTTCCGACCGTCAGCGTCGAATCGAGCAAGTACGACAGCGCGATCTCGTCGCCGCTGCGCCAGCGCCGGGGCGCAACGACCGCCCAGCCGTCGCGCATCACGGCACCCTCGATCGTCATCGGGGCGGCCCATTCGGGCACGCGCACCTTCAGCCCGAAGCGCGCCGGGCGATCGAGCGTGATGCGCAGCTTGCCCGTGCCGTGAGCGGGGAAGCCCGACAGTTGCTCGATCCGCACGGTCGCGCCGCCGAGGTCGAGCTTGGCGTTCGACGTCTCCAGCGTGCTGACCAGCACCATGTGCTCGCCGCCCTCGCGCGCGGTGAGGTAGGACGACAGCGGCGACAGCGCGATGCCGCGCGGACCCGAGGAGTGGCAGCAGGTGATGTCCTTGTCGTACTTCTTCTTGCCGTTCAGCGGCGTGAAATAGCACCAGTCCTGCCCGTCGGGATGCTGCGCCGCGGTCAGCGCGTTGTAATAGGTGCGCTCCAGCGCGTTGCCGAAGCGTGCCTGCCCGGTCAGCTGGAACAGCGCCTGGTTGAGCTGGATCCAGGTGGTCGACACGCAGGTTTCGCCGAGGCGCGGCATGTGTTCGGCCGCCATGTTGCTGGCCGGCTGGAAATACTCGCCGTCGCTGGTCGCGCCGCTGATCGTCAGCTGGGTCGCGACGATGTTCTCCCACGCGTCGATCGACGCCTCGACCAGCGAGGTGTCGCCGGTGACGCGCGCCAGCTCGCAGATGCCGACGATGTTCGACAGCATCTCGTACGCCTTGGCGTTGCCGACCTTCTCGACGCTGTGCGTGCCGAGCAGCGTGCGCACGATGTCCGGGCCGCCCGCCTCTTGATACGCGCCGACGATGTAAAAGGCGAAGTCGAGATAGCGCTTGTCCGCCGTCAGCCGGTACAGCAGCACGATCGGCTCGAGCACGCTCGTCGCTGCCATGCCCGAATGATAGCCCGCCTTCAGGATGCTGCGCTTGGCCGGGAAGGTGCGGATCAGCAGGTCGGCCGCCTTGCGTGCCGCGCCGAGCGCCGCTGTGTCGCCGGTGTAGCGATAATAGGTCAGCAGGCCAATGAGGCAATATTTGTGCGACCAGACGTCCCACCCGCCGTCCTCGGTGATCTTCATCCGCTCGGCCGGCAGGTACGTCCCGAGATAACCGTCCGCCTCCTGCGCCGCGATCAGCGAGCGCGCGGCGTAGTCGAGCCGGGTCTTCAGCAGCGGCTCGCCGGTATTGGCCCAGGCGAGCGCGGCGGCGTGCATCCACTTGCCGATATGCTCGCCGATCCACGGATGGCTGCCGGGCTTCTTGCGGAAACCGGCGAGCAGCGGCTCGAGATCGACCGTGGACAGCCGTCCGGCGGCGTTGACCGCGATGCGCTGTCCGAGCCAACCCTCGACCCGCACCTTGGACGACGGCACCATCACCGCCGCGCCCGGCAGCTTGTCCGGCACGACGAGCGGCAGCGCGACGACGTCGTGCGGCGCGCGGCCCCAGGCGGGGCGGGCCGCGACGGCGACGCCGGCGGCGGCGGTGATGCCGGACAGCAGCGTCCGGCGGTCGATGGGATATGCGATCATGGGAGCACCTCTTCGGGCGGCGTGGCCGCGAAATCGTGGAGAAAGGCATCGATGGCGTGGCGCGTCGGCATGGAAGGCTGCGCGCCAGCGCACGTCACCGACAGCGCCGCCGCCGCGCTCGCGAAGTGCGCCGCGTCGCCCACGTCCCGCCCTTCGAGCAAGGCGACCGCGAACGCCGCGTTGAACGCATCGCCGGCGGCGGTGGTATCGACCGCGGTCACGCGGAACGCATCGACCTGCCGCGCCGTCGCGCCTTGCGCCGCCACGACGCAGCCGTGCGCGCCGCGCTTGAGCACGATGTTGCGCGCGCCGGTTGCGACCAGCCGCTCGATCGCGCCATCGGTCCCGCCGTCGCCGCCGGTCAGCGCAAGGGTCTCGCTCTCGTTCGGGGTCAGCCACGCGACGCCGCGCAGGATGTCGGGCGAGAGCGCAGCGGCGGGCGCGGGATCGAGCATCAGCGGCACCCCCTGCCGTCGCGCGAAATCCGCCAGCCAGGCGATGCTCGCCATCGGAACTTCGAGCTGCGCCAGCAGCATGCCCGCGCCCGCGAGCGCGCCGGCATCGGCCTCCAGCTGGGCGACCGAAACCGCCGCGTTGGCGCCGGGCACGACCACGATCATGTTCTCCCCACTCGCCGCGGTCGTGATGAGCGCGGTGCCGGAGGGTCCCTCGACCGTGCGCACCAGCGCGGTGTCCACGCCGGCCGCCTCCAGCCCGGCGCGCAGTTCCGGCCCGAAGCCGTCGCTGCCGACCGCGCCGACCATCCGGACCGGATAGCCGAGTCGCGCCGCCGCCAGCGCCTGGTTGCCGCCCTTGCCACCACTGCCCAACGTCAGCTCACCGCCCAGCAAGGTCTGCTCGGCGAGCGGAA
This sequence comes from uncultured Sphingomonas sp., assembly GCA_964245475.1. Lineage (GTDB taxonomy): Bacteria > Pseudomonadota > Alphaproteobacteria > Sphingomonadales > Sphingomonadaceae > Sphingomonas. The sequence continues at coordinate 4,702 of CAXTNG010000285.1, forward strand.
CCGCAGGCACCCGACAGGTGTAGTCGCGGTTGACCGACCCGACGACGCGGTGGCCCTCGGGGTGCTCGTCGGCGCGGC
>CAXTNG010000286.1:0-4777 GCA_964245475.1 uncultured Sphingomonas sp.
CCGACGTCGCCGCCCACGCCTTCGCGCCGACTCTGCTCGACGGCGTCACCGGATCAGGCAAGACCGAGGTCTATTTCGAGGCGATCGCCGAGGCGCTGCGGCTCGGCCGGCAAACGCTGGTGCTGCTCCCCGAGATCGCGCTGACCGAACCCTTCCTCAAGCGCTTCCATGACCGCTTCGGCTGCGAGCCGGTGGCATGGCATTCTGGCCTGCGCTCCACCCAGCGCCGCCGCGCCTGGCGGGCGATCGCGAGCGGGCAGGCGCTGGTGACGGTCGGCGCCCGCTCGGCGCTGTTCCTTCCTTATGCGAACCTCGGCCTGATCGTCGTCGACGAGGCGCACGAGACCAGCTTCAAGCAGGAGGACGGCGTCCACTATCACGCCCGCGACGTATCCGTCATGCGCGCGACCTTCGAGAGAATTCCGGTAATCCTCGCCTCCGCCACCCCGGCGATCGAGACCCGCCAGCAGGTCAAGCTCGGACGCTACGCCGAGATGAAGCTGCCCGGCCGCTACGGCGCCGCCGAGCTACCGACGATCGAGGCGATCGACCTGATCCGGGAGCCGCCCGAGCGCGGCCGCTGGCTGTCGCCACGGCTGGTCAAGGCAATTGAGGAGCGGCTGGAACGGGGCGAGCAGTCACTGCTGTTCCTTAACCGCCGCGGCTACGCCCCGCTGACGCTGTGCCGGACGTGCGGCCACCGCTTCCAATGCCCGAACTGCACCGCGTGGATGGTCGAGCACCGCCTCACCCGCCGCCTCGCCTGCCACCATTGCGGACACATCGAGCCGGTGCCCCGCGCCTGCCCGGAGTGCGCCAACGAGGACACGCTGGTCGCCTGCGGCCCCGGCGTCGAGCGGATCGCCGACGAAGTGGCGGCGCTGTTCCCGCAGGCGAAAACCGCGGTGGTCACCTCCGACACGATGTGGAGCCCGGCCAAGACGGCGGAATTCGTCGGGCGGATGGAGGCGGGCGACATCGACATCGTCGTCGGCACCCAGCTCGTCACCAAGGGCTACCACTTCCCCAATCTGACCCTCGTGGGCGTGGTCGATGCCGATCTCGGGCTGGAGGGCGGCGACCTGCGCGCGGCGGAGCGGACGTTTCAGCAGATCAGGCAGGTGTCGGGCCGAGCAGGCCGCGGCGAGAAGCCGGGGCACGTTTACATCCAAACCCATTCGCCGGGCGCGCAGGTGATGCAGGCGCTGGTCACCGGCGACGCCGACGCCTTCTACGCGGCGGAGACCGAGGCGCGCCGCGACGCCGGCGCACCTCCCTTCGGCCGCTACGCCGCGATCGTGGTGTCCTCGGAGGAGCAGGCGGCGGCGCATGAGACGGCGCTCCTCGTCGGTCGCTCGGCGCCGCGGGTGGACGGCATGGCCGTGTACGGGCCCGCCCCTGCCCCGCTCGCGATGCTGCGCGGCCGCCATCGCTACCGCCTGCTGGTCCATGCCCGCCGGGCCTTAGACGTACAGGACGTGATCCGCGACTGGCTAGGCGGGGTAGACTGGCCCGCGAAGGTCAGGGTGACGGTGGACGTCGACCCCTACAGCTTCCTGTGAGGCTCAGTCGGCGTGCTCGGCGAGCACCGTCAATCCCTTGCTATCGACCTCGGCAAAGCCGCCGCGGATCGGCACCATCTCGGGGGCGCCGTTGGCGGTGCGATATACCTGCAGCGCACCGTCGCGGATCATCGCCATGACCGGCGCGTGACCCTCCAGCACGCCGAACTCGCCCTCCGTGCCGGGCACGGTGACCATGTGGACGTCCTCCGAGCGGACGAGGCGCTCGGGGGTGACGAGTTCGAAGTGGAGCGCCACGTCAGGCTTCCTGCGCCAGCTTCTCGGCCTTGGCGACCGCCTCGTCGATGCCGCCGACCATGTAGAAGGCGCTCTCGGGCAGGTGGTCGTACTCGCCGTCGACCACCGCCTTGAACGACTTAATCGTGTCCTCGATCTGGACGAATTTGCCGGGGATGCCGGTGAAGACCTCGGCGACGTGGAACGGCTGCGACAGGAAGCGCTGGATCTTGCGCGCACGCTGGACGGTCAGCTTGTCCTCTTCGGACAGCTCGTCCATCCCGAGGATGGCAATGATGTCCTGGAGCGACTTGTAGCGCTGGAGCGTCGCCTGCACCGCGCGGGCCGTGTCGTAATGCTCCTGGCCCACCGTGCGCGGCTCGAGCACGCGGCTGGTCGAGTCGAGCGGGTCGACCGCGGGGTAGATGCCCAGCTCCGAGATGGCGCGCGACAGAGTGGTCGTCGCGTCCAAGTGGGCGAAGGAGGTCGCCGGCGCCGGGTCGGTGAGGTCGTCCGCAGGGACGTAGATCGCCTGCACCGAGGTGATCGAGCCCTTGTTGGTCGAGGTGATCCGCTCCTGCAGCGCGCCCATGTCGGTCGACAGCGTCGGCTGGTAGCCCACCGCCGACGGCATGCGGCCGAGCAGCGCCGAGACCTCGGCGCCCGCCTGAGTGAAGCGGAAGATGTTGTCGACGAAGAACAGCACGTCCTGCCCTTCGACGTCACGGAAATATTCCGCGATCGTCAGGCCCGACAACGCAACGCGGGCACGCGCGCCCGGCGGCTCGTTCATCTGGCCGAACACCAGCGCGACCTTCGAGCCCTCCGGCGTCGGGTTGCCGTCGGCGTCCTTGGCGATGACGCCTGCGTCGAGGAACTCGTGGTAGAGGTCGTTGCCCTCGCGGGTGCGCTCGCCGACGCCGGCAAACACCGAAACGCCGCCGTGACCCTTGGCGATGTTGTTGATCAGCTCCTGGATCAGCACGGTCTTGCCGACGCCCGCGCCACCGAACAGGCCGATCTTGCCGCCACGCGCATAAGGCGCGAGCAGATCGATGACCTTGATACCGGTCACGAGGATCGCGCTCTCGGTCGACTGGTCGACGAACGGCGGTGCCGAGGCGTGGATCGGCGAGCGCAGGTCCGTGCCAACCGGGCCGCGTTCGTCGATCGGCTCGCCGATGACGTTGAGGATGCGGCCGAGCGTCGCAGGGCCGACGGGGACGCTGATCTGGCTGCCGGTATCCTTGACCGTCTGGCCACGGGTCAGGCCTTCGGTCGAGTCCATCGCAATTGTGCGCACAGTGTTCTCGCCGAGGTGCTGCGCGACCTCAAGGACGAGGCGGTTGCCGTTGTTGTCCGTCTCCAGCGCCGAGAGGATCGCCGGCAGGTTGTCGGGAAAGTGCACGTCGACGACCGCGCCGATGACCTGCGCGATCGTGCCGGTGGTGTTGCTCTTGCCCGTATCCTGGGTCGGGCGGATGTCGTCTGCGACGGTGGCCATGAGTTCTTCCTGCTTCGGGTTCGGTTAGAGCGCTTCGGCGCCCGAGATGATCTCGACCAGCTCGGTGGTGATCGCGGCCTGGCGGGTGCGGTTGTACTGAATGGAGAGGCGGTTGATCATGTCGCCGGCGTTCTTGGTCGCGTTCTCCATCGCGTTCATGCGGCTGCCCTGCTCGGACGCGGCGTTCTCGAGGAGGGCGCTGAACAGCTGGACGGCGATGTTGCGGGGGAGCAGCGCTTCGAGGATCGACTCCTCGTCGGGCTCGTACTCGACCGCGGCCTCGTTGGAACTTCCCGAAGGTTGCGCTTGTGGGGCATCGTTCAGCGGCACGGGGATGATCTGCTTGCCGGTCGGCTCCTGGACCAAGGCACTGATAAATTTGGAATAAAATAGGTGGGCGACGTCGAACTCGCCGGCGTTGAAGCGGGCGATCAGGTCATCGGCGATCGCGCGGGCGTCGTCGAAGGCGACGGTCTTGATATGGCCCATCTCGTGATCGGCGAGGATCGCCTCTGGATAGAAGCGCTTGAGCACGCGGCCCTTCTTGCCGGCGATGTAGAACTTCACGGTCTTGCCCGCCTTTTCCAGCTCCTCGGCCTTGCGGCGGGCGGCACGGACGATGTTGGTATTGAACGCGCCGGCGAGGCCGCGCTCGGAGGTGGCGACGACGAGCAGGTGGACCTGGTCCTTGCCGGTGCCGGCGAGCAGCGGCGACGCACCCTCGCCGCCCGCGCGCCCGGCGAGGCCCGCCATCACCCGCTCCAGACGCAGCGCATAGGGACGCGCGGCCATCGCCGCCTCCTGCGCACGGCGCAGCTTGGCGGCGGCGACCATCTTCATCGCCTTGGTGATCTTCTGCGTCGACTTCACCGAGCCGATGCGGATTTTCAGGGCCTTGAGGCTCGCCATGCTGCTTCCCGGTCGGTGGTGTTTAGGCGAACGTCTTCGCAAAGGCATCGAGCGCCGCCTTCAGCGCCGCCTTGCTGTCGTCGCCGAGGTCCTTGCTGTCGCGGATGCCCTTGAGCACGTCGGCATGGTTGTTGCGCAGGTCGGCGAGCATCGCGCTCTCGTAGCGCGTCACGTCAGCGACCGGGATCGCATCGAGATAGCCGTTGGTGCCGGCGAAGATCGAGGCCGTCTGCTCCTCGAACGGCAGCGGGCTGAACTGCGCCTGCTTGAGCAGCTCGGTGAGCCGCGCGCCGCGGTTGAGCAGGCGCTGGGTCGAGGCGTCGAGGTCCGAGCCGAACTGCGCGAACGCCGCCATCTCGCGGTACTGCGCCAGCTCCAGCTTGATCGAGCCCGAGACCTTCTTCATCGCCTTGGTCTGCGCCGCCGAGCCGACGCGGCTGACCGAAAGGCCGACGTTGATCGCCGGGCGGATACCCGCGAAGAACAGGTCGGTTTCGAGGAAGATCTGGCCGTCGGTGATCGAGATCACGTTGGTCGGGATGTAGGCCGACACGTCGCCCGCCTG
>CAXTNG010000287.1:0-4777 GCA_964245475.1 uncultured Sphingomonas sp.
CCTATGCCGAGATCGATCACGGCTATGCCACAACTATCCACAAGGCGCAGGGGATCACGGTCGATCGAGCACATGTGCTCGCTACGCCGGGGCTCGATGCCCACGCTAGCTATGTCGCGCTCAGCCGCCATCGACAGGACGTGCAGCTCCATTACGGGCGCGAAGACTTCGACTCGCCCGAGCGGCTGGCGCGCGTGCTCGGCCGCGAGCGCGCCAAGGACAGCACGCTCGACTATGCCAGTGTTCGCGAGCGGCTTATCGACGAGCGCGGCTATCGCCGGATCGCAGAACTGGCTGCCGAGCACAGCGTCACACAGGAGGCGCGCCGCAGCAGTCCGTGCGCCGGCCTCAATTTCAGCCGGGCCGGCGAACGGGCGTCCGGTCTCTCTCGCGACTCCTTCAGGGGGCTCGGGCTCGGCCGCGCCGCCACCAGCATCGCCGCGCAGCCCGCGCCGCTCGATCGTGCTGTGCAGGGCTATGCGCGGGCGTTGGAAGATGTCCGGTCGATGGAGCGTCAGGGATTGAAGCCGCTCGGCTGGCAGCAGAGCGCGTTCGCCCAGGCGCGCGATGCACTGGACGGCGTTCGCGCCAGCGGCCACGCTGATCTATCGGCGGCGGTCGGCCGCGACCCAACGCTTGTTGCGGAAGCCGCCCATGGCCGCACCGCGCGTGCGATCCGCGCCATGCAGCTTGAGGCGGAGGTGCGGACCAATCCCGAACTGCGCGCCGACCGGTTCGTTGCGCAGTGGCGCCAGCACGGCGAGCAGCGCGATGGCCTGTCCGACTGGCAGAACGAGGACGCCCGGAAAGGTGTCGAGACGCGCATGCGCGCGCTCGCTAAAGGTTTGGAGAAGGACCCGGCGCTCGACCGCGCCTTGTCGGCGCGTCGCGGCCAGCTCGGGCTCGGCCCGCGCCAGGCGCTCGAATGGAGTCCCGGCAGCCGCTCTGGCGACATCGGGCGCGAGCTTGCCGACCGCGCGCGCGCTCGCTCGGTCGCCCAAGCGCTGATGGACTCGCTCGGCAGCGGCCGCAGCCGCGACGTCGGGCTCAGCCTGTGAGGATGATAGATTGGACCAGCAGGTGATCGAAGCGCAGCCGGATAGCGATGCCGATGCTCTTGCCGCGTTCGAGCGGATGAGCGGTCAGCTCGCCATGCTTACAGCGGCGGTAGAGGGGTTCGCCGCGCGGCAGGCACGCATCGAGCAGCGCGATTACAGCCAAGATATTGCGCAGCTCACCGAGCGGCAGGAGAAGATGACGGCTGCTATCAACACCCTCGCCGATCGACCGGGGGTGAAGCTGACCTTGGATGGCTTTGCCGAAGGCGTCGGGAGAGCTGCTGCTAAGCTGCGCGCCTCGGATCAGGCCGCGCTTACGTCCGCACAGGCCTCGATGAATGACGCACGCACCGCTATGGTCGGCGTCGTCGCAGGCGCCTGCACGAAACAGGAGAAGCGCGATGTGCTGATCTGGACAGCGATCGGGGCCATGGGAGCGACCGCGCTGCTACTCGCGCTCGCGCCGCTCCTCGCAGACGCGATCTGGCCGGCAGCGGCCGCAAACCGTGCCGCCGCTATCCTTCACAAGAATCGATGGGATGCCGGCATGGAATTGACGGCGAATGGCGACCCCGCGCGCTGGCGCCAGCTCGTCGACGCCGACAGGTTCCAGTACGACACTGCGCAAGCTGTGGCAGCTTGCCGGAACCGGGCCAACTCGGTTGCGCGGTCAGTTCGCTGCTCAATCGAGATCGCGCCGACTGAGAGTGCTTCAGAGTTACTGGCACCACGAAGACGGAGGTAATTGTCGACGTAGGAACGCGCCAACGCCGATTATCGACGGAAAGAGATGCGGCGACCATCAGTGGCACTTAATATTCGCGTCCACAGTAATACTTAGAAAACTTACGCGACAACAGAAACTTGACGAATGATGCCACCCTCCTAATTCTCCTGTACCGCTCTATTTGGCTTTATACTTGGCTTTAGACTTTACCTGCGAAAGCGCCGACCCTGCGGCTGTCTTTGACTTTAACGAAGTCCTGCCGTCTGTGAGCACCGCCGACGCCGCTTTAGCGGCCTTCGGACTGGTTGTTTTACTCTTCGCCATATTGCCTCCTGCTGAAAAGCTTTAGCTATGCCGCTTCATCCTCGTCATCTAGGCCATGACCTGCTCCCCGGAAATCATGCTATTGGTAAGTTAGCTGGTCATATGGAGACGAGCGATGCGGCGAGGCCGTTTTACCGAGGATCAGATTATAGGCGTGCTGCGCGAGCATGAGGCTGGCGTGAAGACGGCAGAGTTGTGCCGGAAGCACGGCATCAGCGACGCGACATTCTACAACTGGAAGGCGAAGTACGGCGGCATGACGGTGTCGGAGGCGGCGCGGTTACGGACGCTGGAGGATGAGAACCGACGGCTGAAGAAGCTGCTGGCGGAGGCGATGCTGGACGTGTCGGCCCTGAAGGATCTGCTAGGAAAAACTGACCCGGTCTGTGGATCGCTACGCTGCGGTGGAGAAGCTGATGGCCGATCACGGCTTCTCCGAGCGTCGCGCCTGCAGGCTTGTCGGGGTCAATCGATCGGCATGGCAATATGAGCCGCTTCGCGGGAAGGACGATGCTGTGCGCGAGCGGATGCGCGAGATCGCCAACGAGCGTCGTCGGTTCGGTTATCGCCGGCTGGCGATTCTGCTCCGGCGTGAAGGCAAGGGCATGAACCTGAAGAAGGTGTACCGGCTGTATCGCGAGGAGCGGTTGACGGCGCGCAAGCGCGGCGGCCGGAAACGAGCGTTGGGCACGCGGGCGCCGATGGCGATCCCGCAGGGACCCAACCAGCGCTGGAGCCTAGACTTCGTGTCGGATGCATTGGCCTGCGGCCGGCGGTTCCGCCTGCTCAACGTCATCGACGACTACAGCCGGGAGTGCCTGGCCTGCATTGTCGATACCCCGCTGTCAGGGCGGCGTATCGTGCGGGAGTTGACGGCCATCGCCAAGCGTCGAGGGCTGCCATGCATGGTGGTGAGCGACAACGGGACCGAACTCACCAGCCACGCCGTCCTCGCTTGGTGCCAGGACACGGGCGTGGAGTGGCATTACATCGCTCCCGGCAAACCGCAGCAGAACGGCTTGGTCGAGAGCTTCAATGGTCGCTTGCGCGACGAGTGCCTGAACGAGCACCTGTTCTCCTCGCTCGCCGCAGCGAGGCGGATCATTGAGGCATGGCGGACGGACTATAACACCGTGCGTCCGCACAGCAGCCTCGGCGGTATGGCGCCCGCCGAGTTCACCAACCGCCCCCGCCAGGGGCATGAGGACACCGAAGCTAACTTATCAGCGGCCTGAAAACGGGGAGCAGGTCACGCGGAGCCCAGATCGATTTGATCACCTGTAGCCGTCCAGGCGGACTCGTATCCAAAGCGGAATTACAGATTTCCTTGACATGGTGGACGCAATCCGTCCTACAGCAGTCTTTAAAAAGACGGATCTGCGCCCGAAGTAGGGGACGTTAGGCGCTCTGTTCCGCCGCATCCCGTCTGCCTGCCTATCATACCCCAAAGCACGAATGTGCGGCTGCTCCGCCAGCGCCGTACGTTGGTGGCGGTGACACGGATCTCGGCGCTCGCCAGCGGGCCGTCCGTCGTGAACATCTCCGCTTGCAGGTCGATTGCCACGGCAAGGCACGCTCGGTCCCCAAGAGAAAGACCAAGCGCACGTTCGTGGATGGCCGGAGGTCGCCTACTATAAGGACCTGGGCAGGAGAGAGCGGCCCGACGTCGAGGTACAGCCCGCCAAGCGCCTCACGTACCTCGTCGAGCGGGAATCCTCCGTCCCGAAGTTTGGAGACGACCTCGGCGAGGTTGATCGGTCCGATGATGCCACGGATCAGGACGTCGATTACCCCATCCGCCCCGGACTGGTCGTTCAGAAGGCAGAGCAGGGCGGCGGCGTCGAGTACGACCTCACTACTCACGTTCCGCCTCACGCCAGCGCCCCGCGATCAGCTCGTCAGCCAAGCCGACGCCTTCGGGAACACACTTGCGCAGGATGGCGCGAGCACGTTCAAGCGCTCTCGGCGCTTATCACCACCCTCCGTCGATGTTGATGTTCTGGCCGGTGATCAGATCCGAATTTGATCCAGAAAGGAACAGGACCAGCTGCGCCACCGCTTCGGGCTGGATGCGCACCTTAAGACATTGATTTTCGAGGATCCAATCATTGTAGTGCGCGAGCCGATCGCCGAACACGCGTTCCTCCGCCTCCGATATCACCGCGCCCGGCGACACGGCATTGACCCGGATGCCGAACGGGCCGAGCTCGCGCGCCAGCGACTTGGTCAGCCCGAGTAGCGCGCCCTTGGAAGCGACGTAGGGCACATAGCCCTCCCAACGGCCGTTCAGCACAAGCGAGCAGAAATTGACGATCTTGCCGTAACCGCGCGCCTTCATCGTCGGCGCGACCGCGCGGACCAGCCCGAAGGCCGCGCTGGAATTCACCCGAACCTGTTCTTCATAATCGGTCAGCGACAATTACACGAACGGCCGATTGATGATCAGCGCCGCATTGTTGACGAGGATGTCGATCCGCACCGATTCCGCAAGTTGATGCGCTTTGGCTTCGCTCGCAGCGAGATCGTTGAGATCCATGCCGACGTAGCGCGCCTGGCCGATCTCCTGCGCCATGCATTCGCCCGCTTCGTGCAGTTCGGGCCGATCGACCAGGATCAGCTGCGCCCCGGCGGCGGCTGGCGATGTGTACAGCGCGGTGAGGCTAAGCAG
>CAXTNG010000288.1:0-4322 GCA_964245475.1 uncultured Sphingomonas sp.
ACGTCCAGCCTGATCCCGAGCTGCTGGCGATGCACCGCGACATCTACATGCCGATGCTGCAGACCGCCGAGGTCGTCGCCAAGCGCTACGGCATCACCCGCGAGCAGATGGACGCCTATGGCCTCCAGTCCCAGCAGCGCACCGCCGCCGCCCAGGCAGCGGGCAAGTTCGACGACGAGATCGTTCCCGTCACCGCCACCATGGCGATCGTTGACAAGGAAACCAAGGAAGTCAGCCACAAGGAAGTCACTCTCAGCAAGGACGAGGGCAACCGCACCGACACCAATTTGGAGGGCCTTCAGTCGCTCAAGGCCGTGCTTCCCGACGGCACGATCACCGCGGGCAACGCCAGTCAGCTCTCCGACGGTGCCTCGGCCAGCGTCATCATGGAGGAGAAGGAAGCCGAACGCCGCGGCCTTGCCCCGCTCGGCCGCTATGTCGGCATGGCCGTCGCCGGAACCGAGCCCGATGAGATGGGCATCGGCCCCGTCTTTGCCATTCCCAAGCTGCTCCAGCGCTTCGACCTCAAGATAGACGACATCGGCCTGTGGGAGCTGAACGAGGCGTTCGCCGTCCAGGTGCTCTATTGCCGCGACACGCTCGGCATTCCCGACGAGTTGCTCAACGTCGACGGGGGTGCCATCTCGATCGGCCATCCTTACGGCATGTCGGGCGCCCGCATGACCGGCCATGCGCTGATCGAAGGCAAGCGCCGCGGCGCTAAGTACGTCATCGTCACCATGTGCGTAGGCGGCGGCATGGGCGCCGCTGGGCTGTTCGAGGTGCTGTGAGGTTGAAGAGTGTAGCCAGATCGGCTACGTAGTCTTCCGGCAACTGCATAGGCTGCCTCCATCGAGCCCCGGTTGTGTCAGCAGCCGGGGCTCTTTCGTTCGGGGCTCAGGTGTCAGCCCGAGCTCCTCCCCGCACCCTACCTGTTGCGTGACACCTCGATGATCTTCAGGACCAAAGTCCCGAAGGCGAAGAGCACGCCAGGATCAGGCACAGATCGGCAAGTTGCATAGACTTACTCCACCGTAATGACGGCAGGATTGCCGCCATCGCAGATCATGGCCCGCCGTAGTCGCGCAACCAACCCCCGGCGCACACGTTTTCCCGGGCAAACCAACCCAGGAGTACAAACATGGTCGAAAAGGACACGCCGCAGGAGATCGCCGACAAGTTCATCGGCAAGCTGAAGGACAGTCCCTTCGTGATGATCGGGCTGGAGGACGGCGATCATTCCGAGCCGATGACCGCGCAGATCGATGACGATCAGCCGAACACGCTCTTCTTCTTCTCGGGCAAGGACAACCGGATCGCGGGCGGCGGCCAGGCGATGGCGCAGTTCGTCGGCAAGGGGCATGACTTCTTCGCCTGCCTCGCCGGCACTGTCACGCAGGACAATGATCGCGCCGAGATCGACAAGCTCTGGAACAAGCAGGTCGAGGCCTGGTTCCCGGGCGGGAAGGACGACCCCAACCTCGCCCTCCTCCGCTTCGACATCGACTCCGCCGAGCTGTGGGAGACCGACATTTCGCTCTCCGGGCGCGTGAAGATGCTGTTCGGCGGCACGATCAAGGCCGAGGAATCATCGAGCCACGCGGTGGTGGATTCCGTCGCCTGACGCGACAGGCCGCCGGCGCTGTCTCAAGCGTTGGCGGCCATCCACTGCTCGACCACCGGCGCCACCCTGTCGCGCCAGCGCGAGCCGTTGAAGATGCCATAATGGCCCGCGCCCTCGGCCATGAGGTAGCGCTTCTTCGCTTCCGATAGATTCGCGGCCAGCTTCAGCGCGGCCTTGGTCTGGCCCAGCCCCGAGATGTCGTCACGCTCGCCTTCGATCGCGAGCAGACCAATGTCGGTGATCGCGCCCGCATCGACACGCTTACCGCGATGCGTCATCGTCCCGTCCGGCAGCGCGTGCGTCTGGAAGACCAGATCGACCGTCTGCAGGTAGAATTCCGCGGTCATGTCGCACACCGCGCGATATTCGTCGTAGAAGTCCTTGGCCACGTCGGCGCTGTCCTCGTCGCCGCGCACGAGATGTTTGAACATCTCCCAATGGCTGACCATGTGATTGCCGAGGTTCATCGACATGAAGCCGGCGAGCTGCAGGAAGCCCGGGTACACCCGCCGCCCTGCGCCGGGGTAGGTCATCGGCACCGTGACGATCGCATTCTGTTCGAACCAGGAGTGTGGCCGCTTGGTCGCCAGCGTGTTGACCGCGGTCGGTGCCTCGCGCGTGTCGATCGGCCCGCCCATCATGGTCAGCGTCGCTGGCCGGCAGGGGTGACCATCCGCGCTCATCACCGCCGCGGCGGCGAAGCAGGGCACCGACGGCTGACACACTGCGAGCATGTGCGGCCGCGTCTCGCCGCCGCCGATCACGTCCAGCCAGTCGATCAGATAGTCGATGTAATCGTCCAGATCGAAGCGCCCGTCGGAGAGCGGCACCAGCTTTGCGTCGCGCCAGTCGGTGATGTAGACGTCCGCCGACGGCATCATCCGCTCGACCGTGCCGCGCAGCAGCGTGGCATAATGGCCCGACATCGGCGCGACGATCAGCAGCCTTGGGCCGCCCTCCACGCCTTCACGCACGAAGTGTTTGAGCTGCCCGAACGGCTTGCGCGCCACGATCTCCTCGTGAACCGCGACCTCGCGCCCGTTCACCGTCGTTTGATGCAGCCCGAATTGGGGCTTGCCGCGCGGCGCCGCCGCATGCGCGAAGACCTCCAGCGCCGAGCCGACGATCGTGCCGCCGCCCATATACGCGAACGGGTTGGCCGGATCCTGCAGCATGCCAGCGCCGAAATTGGCGATCGCGCTGGCGTTGGCGAGCAGCGAACGCTGCACTTCATAGGCATCGTAGAGCATGCGCATCCTTATAACGCCGAACAGGTTGCCATCGCCGTAACGCAAATGTGCCGCACTGCAACTTCGATCCTTCATCAAGCCGTCACGCGACCGTGCGTTGAGCCCCGCCGCCGCCGATGCTAGGCGCGCCAGCATGGCCACCGACCCTACCCCTGCACGTGAGCGCCGCCGCATGGGCGACCTTGCGATGGTCTGGCGCCAGGCGATCCGCTACCCCGGTCATATCGCCGCGGCCTGGATCGCTTTGGCGATCACCTCGGCGGCGACGATCGCCATCCCTTACGGCTTCAAGCGGGTGATCGACCGCGGCTTCGGTCCCGGCGCGAGCGGCGACGTCGGCTCGTCCTTTCACTACCTGCTGATGATCGTGGTCGTGCTCGCGCTTGCGACCGCAGTCCGCTTCTACTTTGTGTCGTGGCTCGGCGAGCGCGTGGTGGCCGATATCCGCGCCGCGGTGCAGAGCAACCTGCTCCGCCTCAGCCCGCGTTTCTTCGAGGAGAACCGCCCGTCGGAGATCGCTTCGCGCCTCACCTCCGACACAGCGCTGATCGAGAATGTCGTCGGCAGCACCGTGTCGGTCGCGCTGCGCAACGCCTTCACCGGCGTCGGCGGCATGATCTACCTGTTCGCATTGAGCCCCAAGCTCGCCGGCATGCTGATGCTCGGCATCCCCGCGATCATCCTGCCGATCATGCTGCTCGGCCGCCGCATCCGCAGCTATTCGCGCACCTCGCAGGACCGCATCGCCGACGTCGGCTCGATGGTCACCGAGACGCTCGGCGCGATGAAGATCGTCCAGGCGTTCGGCCAGGAGCAACGGGAGACGGCGCGTTTCGTCGGCGCGGTCGAGGCGTCGTTCGGTGCCGCTAGGCGCCGTATCATCCTGCGCGCGGCAATGACCGCGATCGTCATCGGGCTCGTGTTCGGCTCGATTACGCTGGTCCTGTGGGAAGGTGCGGTCGACGTTGCGGCAGGGCGGATCGGCGGGGGGTCGATCGCAGCCTTCGTGCTGACCGGCGGCATCGTCGCGGGCGCGTTCGGCTCACTCACAGAAGTCTATGGCGACCTGCTCCGGGGCGCCGGCGCGGCGAGCCGCCTGTCCGAGCTGCTGCGCGAGAGACCCGAGATCGCCGCTCCCGCCCAGCCTGTAGCACTGCCGAGCCCGCCACTCGGCACGCTGGCGTTCGAGGACGTCGGCTTCCGCTATCCGACGCGCTCCGAAGTGCTCGCGCTCGACAGCTTCAGCCTCGCTGTCTCTCCCGGCGAGACGGTGGCGATCGTCGGCGCCTCGGGCGCGGGCAAGTCGACGCTGTTCCAGCTCGCGCAGCGCTTCTACGACCCGGAGACCGGCCGCGTGCGCATCGACGGCGTCGACCTGCGCGACGCCGATCCCGCCGCAGTCCGCGCGCGCCTTGCCATGGTGCCGCAGGAGCCCGGCCTCTTCGGCC
>CAXTNG010000288.1:4345-4763 GCA_964245475.1 uncultured Sphingomonas sp.
AGCGGAGGCGGCAAACGCTGCCGAGTTCCTCCGCCGCCTGCCCGAAGGCCTCGACACGTTCCTCGGCGAGGGAGGCGCGCGCCTGTCGGGCGGGCAGCGCCAGCGCATCACCATCGCCCGCGCGCTGCTCCGCGACGCGCCGATCCTGCTCCTCGACGAGGCGACCAGCGCGCTCGACGCGGAAAGCGAGCGCGTCGTTCAACAGGCGCTCGAGCGGCTGATGGCGAACCGCACCACGCTCGTCATCGCTCACCGGCTCGCGACCGTGCGTGCCGCAGACCGCATCGTCGTCATGGAGCACGGCCGCATCGTCGAGCAGGGCACCCATGCGACGCTGATGGGCGGCGGCGGCACCTACGCGCGGCTGGCGAGCCTGCAGTTCCATCAGGCGGCCTAGCTCTCCTCTCCCGCTTGCGGG
>CAXTNG010000289.1:0-4742 GCA_964245475.1 uncultured Sphingomonas sp.
CGCCTGCAGCCCGCGCCGCCGCCCGCGCCCGCCCGCTTCGGGACCGAGGATCCAGCGGCGCAGCTCGATGGTCTCGCCGCCGGTCAGCGCCACCCCGAACATCGCGTCGGCGGCGTCGTGGAGGTGGTGGCCCTCGTCGAAGACGTAGCGGGTCGGCCGCGTGTGCAGCTCGCGCCCGCGCGCGGCGTTGACCATGACGAGGGCGTGGTTGGCGATGACCAGGTCGGCCTGCGCGCCGGCGCGGGCGGCGCGCTCGATGAAGCATTTGCGGTAGTGCGGGCAGCCGGCATAGACGCATTCGCCGCGCCGGTCGGTGAGCGCGGCGGGGGCGTTGCGGCGGAACAGGGTGAGCAGCCAGCCGGGCAGGTCGCCGCCGACCATGTCGCCGTCGGCGGTGTACGTGCCCCAGCGGGCGACGAGCTGCGCGAGCACCGCCGCGCGGCCCGAGAAGCCGCCCTGGAGCGCGTCCTCCAGGTTGAGCAGGCAGAGATAATTCTCGCGGCCCTTGCGGGTGACGACCCTGGCCTTGCGCTCTTGCGCGTCGGGGAAGAGGCGCGCGGTCTCCTGCGCGAGCTGGCGTTGCAGCGCCTTGGTGAAGGTCGACACCCACACCGCGCCGCCCGCGCGCGCCGCCCAGAGCGAGGCGGGAGCGAGATAGCCGAGCGTCTTGCCGATGCCGGTGCCCGCCTCGGCCAGCACCATATTGGGCCCGTCGCGGGTCGCTCGCGGCTGGAAGGCGTCGGTCGCAGCGGCGGCATAGGCGCGCTGGCCCGGGCGCTCCTCCGCGCCGTGGCCGGTGAGGTCGGCCAGCCGGGCGAGCGCGTCGGCGGGATCGATCGTCAGCGTGCGCGGGGCGGGGCGGGGGGCCTGCTCCTCCCATGCGGGAAGCGTGCCGAACAGCCAGCGTTCGTGCTCCTTCGGCTTCGTGATGCGATCGGCGAGCGCGGGCGCCCAGGGCCAGCGCAGGCGATGGAGCGACTGCAGTGTGCTCCACGCGCCATGCCGCTCGCGCCAGTTGCCGTCCGGCACGGCGAGCAGCGCGGCGGCGGCTTCGAGCAGGAAGCTGGCGACGTCCTCGTCGCGCTCGGGCGCCGACAGGTCCACCGCGCGCGCCAGCCCGCGCGGCGTCGGCGACACGAAGCGCGCCGGGTGGACGAAGGCGAACAGTTCGAGCAGGTCGAGCCCCGACAGCTCGGCATAGCCCAGCCGCTGTCCGATCAGCGGCGCGTTCAGCAGGATGACGGGCGTGTCCGCCGCGATCCGGATCGCCTCGCCGCGCCCCACCGCGCGCGTCTCCGCGGGCGTCGCGACCCAGATGCCGCCGTGGCTGGCGTGGAGGGCGGGATAGGCGAGCGTCACGCGCGCGCTGTAGCGCGGAACGGATCGGGTACGCTAGAGGATGCCGGAGCCGTCGATCGCGAGGTCGGGGATGGTGGCGCTGCGGAGTTCGCCGTCCAATGGCACGACTCGAGTGTCTTCGTAGACGCCTTTCAAGGGCGTCCAAAACTGGTGAACCCTTCCGTGCTCGACGTCGATCACCCAATATTCCCGGATGCCTGCCGTGGCGTAGATCTGCCGCTTGACGGTCAGATCGCGACGCAAGGTTGCGTCTGACACCTCCATGACGAGCTTCACCTCGTCCAGCCGAGCATATCCCGGATTGTCGGTACGCTCGAGAAGCACAATGTCCGGTTGGGGAGCATCGTGAGGCGGTATTGCGACCGTAGGGCCGCCAGCCAGCACGAGCAGCGGCGATCCCATATGCTCAAGTGCAAGGCGCAACCGGAAGTAGACTTCGTTATTTACCCAGGAATGGCGCGTGCCCATCGGGCTCATTTCAACGATCACTCCGTCGATCAGTTCGGTTCGGCGATACTCCGCCAGCGCTCCGGCCCTGTGCAGCAAGGCGAGATTGTCGACCGTTAGCCGGATCGGTGTAGCTGCGTCGATAAAATGCGGCGCGTTCATGCCCCTCCCATAGCATTTGCGCTGGCGCCACCAAAGCGCCAGATGCGCCTACGATGACCGACCTCCACCCCTTCGCGCTCGAATCCAAGGCCTGGCCGTACGAGGAGGCGCGCAAGCTGCTCGCGCGTTGGCCGGACGGGAAGCCGGCGGGTGAGGCGATCGTGTTCGAGACCGGCTACGGTCCGTCGGGCTTGCCGCATATCGGCACCTTCAACGAGGTGCTGCGCACGACGATGGTGCGGCAGGCGTTCCGTACGCTCTCCGACCAGCCGACGCGGCTGATCGCGTTCAGCGACGACATGGACGGCCTGCGCAAGGTGCCCGACAATGTGCCCAACGGCGCGATGCTGGCGGAGCACCTCGGCAAGCCGCTCACTCGCATTCCCGACCCGTTCGGCACGCACAGCAGCTTCGCCGCGCACAACAACGCGCGGCTGCGCGACTTCCTCGACCGCTACGGCTTCGACTACGAGTTCGCCTCGTCGACCGATTATTATGAGGGAGGGCGGTTCGACGCCGCGCTGAAGGACGTGCTGCGCCACTTCCAGGCGATCCAGGACGTGATGCTGCCGACGCTCAGGCCCGAGCGGCGGGCGACCTATTCGCCGGTGCTGCCGATCAGCCCGATCAGCGGCATCGTGCTCCAGGTGCCGGTCGAGGTGGTCAATGCGGACGCGGGCACCATCGCATTCGAGGACGAGGGGCAGCGGATCACTCAGTCAGTGCTCGGCGGCAAGGCGAAGCTCCAATGGAAGGTCGACTGGGCGATGCGTTGGGTGGCGCTCGGCGTCGATTACGAGATGGCCGGCAAGGATCTGATCGATTCGGTCGTCCAGTCGTCCAGGATCGCGCGCGTGCTCGGCGGGAGGCCGCCCGAGGGCTTCACCTACGAGATGTTCCTCGACGAGCATGGCGAGAAGATCAGCAAGTCCAAGGGCAACGGCCTGTCGATGGACGAATGGCTGCGCTACGGCCCGGAGGAGAGCCTGGCGTTCTTCGCCTATCGTGAGCCGCGGAAGGCGAAGCAGCTCCATATGGGCGTGATCCCACGCGCGGTGGACGAATATTGGCAGTTCCGCGCCACTTACCCGACGCAGGAGCCCGCGCAGAGGCTCGGCAATCCGGTCCACCACATCCACGACGGCGCAGTGCCGGACGAGCGGCTGCCGGTAACGTTCGGGTTGTTGCTCAACCTCGCGAGCCTGCCGGGCGTGGGCGATCGCGAGACGCTGTGGCGTTTCCTCCAGCGTTACGACGCGTCATTGTCGCCCGAGGCCAACCCGGCGCTTGACCGGCTGGTCGGCTATGCCGTCGCCTATGCCCGCGATTTCGTCGCGCCGACGCTCGCGCGCCGCAAGCCCACGCCGGAAGAGGCCGCGGCGCTGCGCGACCTCGATGCGGCGCTCGGCGAGCCGCTCGGCGAGGACCTTGCCGCTTCGCTCCAGAACCATGTCTACGAGGTCGGCAAGGCGCATTTCGGTAAGGAGGCGCTGCGCGACTGGTTCAGGGCGCTCTACGAGACCTTGCTCGGCGCCAGCCAGGGACCGCGGATGGGCAGCTTCTTCGCGCTCTACGGCGTCGACAATTCGCGGCGGTTGATCGCGGAAGCCTTGGCATGACGACGTAGAACGTATAGGGAACATAACGTCTCGCGAATCACGGGAGAGCGGCCATGTTCCACAACCCGCCGGTCCTGCATCGGCTGTTCTTTGCGCTGATCCCGCCGCGGCCGCTGGCCCGAAGCGTTGCGGCGGCGGCTGGCTGGTTCCAGCGCGGCCCGGGCGGCCTCGCAGCCGAGCGGCTGCACATGACGATGTTCATCCTGGACGATATGGTGGAGGTGGCGCCTGGGCTTCCCGAAACCTTGCGCGGATCGGCGCTTCGCTGCGCACCGGACCTGTGGAGGTCGCACTCGAAGTCGCGAGCGGGAGCAGGCTCTCCATCGCGCTGCGACCGGCGCATCGCAATGCCGGTCTTGTCGGGCTGCACGAGCAACTCGCCGAGCGAGCGCGCGCTCGCGGGATCACGGAGCGGCCCGGCTACCGCTTCTCGCCGCACATGACGCTCGGCTACCGCAGCGGCGAGCCGTTCAGCGAGCGGGTGGCGCCGGTCAGCTGGACGGCGGACGAGATCGTGCTGATCGACAGCCATGTCGGCCGCACCCGGCACGAGGTGCTCGGCCGCTGGCGGCTGGTCGAAGCGGAGGGCGAGCAGCTCAGCCTGTTCTGATTGGCGGAGCGCCGCGGACTTGCAAAATGCGGTTTTCGGCGGAGTTGATGCACGTCTTCCGTTCGTGCTGAGCGCAGTCGAAGCACGTGGGAGTGCCCTTCGACTTCGCTCGGGGCGAACGGAGGTGGTGATTCCATCCAGTTCAATACCACCCTAGGAAGGCCGGATGGCTCGCCGTCCCTTGTCCGCGCTCCGCAACTTCCTGACGAGCGAGGCAGGCGGCGGCGCCGTGCTGATCGCCGCGGCGGGGCTCGCGCTGCTGGCCGCGAACCTGCCGGCGACTGCGGGTGCCTACGCGCACCTGCTGCACGCACGCACCGGACCAGTGCTCAGTCCGGCGCTCGGGCCGATGACGGTGCATCTGTGGGTCAACGACGGGCTGATGGCGCTGTTCTTCCTGCTGGTCGGTTGCGAGATCAAGCGCGAGCTGGTCGACGGTCAGCTGGCCACGCCGCAGCGCCGCCGCCTGCCCTTCGTCGCCGCGGCGGCGGGCATGGCGGTGCCGGCCGGGATCTACCTCGCGGTCGCCGGCGGTACGCCGGGGC
>CAXTNG010000290.1:0-4741 GCA_964245475.1 uncultured Sphingomonas sp.
GCGAAGCGCCGGGCTCCTTCGCCGAGAGCGGCGACCACCGCGAGCGGGCCGTTCCAGACCCGGTCGATCGCGCGCGCGTCACCGATCGCGACGAACGGCGGCAACCCGCGCTCGTGACGCGCGTCCCAGGCTTTGGCGAGCACCTCCGGACCGATTCCGGCCGGGTCGCCCATCGGCACGGCGAGCGGGGCGGCGCTCATCCCCGTGGGCTCAGCGATACTCGATGACCGCGTCGCGGCGGAGATCGCGCAGCTTCTGCTGCGCGCGCAGGTTGACGCGTTGCTGCTCGAGCTGGCCCTGGACCTGATCGGCACGGGGTAGCGCACCGGCCTGCGGCGCATCGATGCCGCAGAGCACGAGCCCGCGAACGCCCTCGGTCGGCGAGCCGAACGGGGGAGTGGATTGGCCGACCTGCAGCTTGAGAACGATGTCCTGCAGCTGCGGCGGCAGGTCGCGGACACGCACCGTATCGTTGTCGACGACCTCGGCGTTGACCGAGGCCGCAACCTTCTCGACGCTGCCGCAGCCCCGGATCGTCTCGAGCGCCTTGCCGAATTCGGCCGCGCGGGTGTTGGCCTCGGCCTGGGCAATGCCCGCCGGGAAGCGGATGGTCATCTGCTTGAGGCTGAGCTTGGAATCACGCGGGTCGGCGGCGCCGAGGCGGCGCTTGTCGGTGAGATAGAGGATCGAATAACCGCCGGGCGTCTCGATCGGGCCCGCCACCTGCCCGACCTGCATCTGCTGCGCTGCTGCCGACAGCGCGTCAGGCAACGTCGCGAGCCGCACCCAGCCGAGATCGCCGCCGACCGAGCGGGTCGACGCCTCGGAGAATTGACGTGCGTAATATTCGAACGGCTGTTGGCCCTTCTGCACCTCGGCCAGGATCGAGCGGGCATTGCCGAACGCCGCCTGCGCATCGGCGCCTTCGCCAATGTAGATCTCCTTGAGCGCGAACTCCTCGGTGCCCTGCGACGCCTTGATCCGGTCGATCAGCGCGTTGACCTCGTCGTCGCCGACGTTGATAAACGGCTCGACCTTGCGGCGCAGGTAGCGCTGCCAAGCGAGCTCGCCCTCGATCTGGCGGCGGAGCGAGCGTTCCGACGAGCCGTTGGCACGCAGGTAGGCGGCGAGTTGGGTGCCTGGCTTTCCCAGGTTGCGGGCGACACCGACCAAGCTCTTGCTGATCTCGTCGTTGGTGACCGTGATGTCCGCCGTTTTCGCTTCCTGAATCTCGAGCGTCTCGTCGATCAACTGGCGGAGCACCTGGATCTTGAGTCGGTCGGTCTCTTCGGGGGTCAGCTTGGCGTTGTTGGCGATCGCGATCAGCTGGACGCGCTGGTCGACGTCGGTGCCGGTGATCACCGATCCGTTGATGATCGCAGTCGCCTTGCGGACGTTCGGATCGACCTTGCCGAAGATCTGGAGGTTGCTGGGGATGTTGAGACCCCCGGTATCGGGCACGGATTCGTCGGGCACCGTCTGCGCCCATGCGCCTCCCGCCAGCGCCGCCGCCGCAGCCAGCCCCAAAACTTTGTACTTCGTCACGCCCGTACCTTCGTGTGTCCGGCAAGTCTGCCTGCCCCGCGTCTGTCGCCAGATGCCTGAACCGCGGCTTAGCGGCCGAGGTTGGTGAACGCCAGCGTCAACAGGAAGCTGTTGCCGGACTTGGCGTCGCCGGTGTCCTGGTAATCGCGCCGCCAGGTGAGACCGAGGCGGAGGCAATCGTCCTCATATTGGACGCCGAGGCGATGACGCACGGGCTCGAACCCGTCCGAGACCGACAGCGAGTCCTCGTTGCGGTCGGTCAGATCGACGATCGCCGAGGCGAAGACCGACCAGAAGCGCGCGAATTGGACGCGGCCCGCGACGCGTGCTTCCTCGCGGTCCTGCAAATCCTCGATCGTCGGGAAGATGTTGCGGTTGAGCTTAAGATAGCCGAGCAGCAGGTAGGTCGATCGCGAGCCGATCGTCGCATCGACCTCGTTGCGACGGACGGCCAGGCCGTCCTTATCGAGGCGATAGCGGTGGACGATCGACGTGAAGTCGCGCAACCTGAGCTCACTGCGGCCGACGATGTCCGAGAAGCGGTCGGCGAGGCCGGTGCCCGGGTAGAGGATCGTCGGGCGGCTATCGAGACGGTAGCTCTGGCCGATCACCGTCTCGAACGTGAGGCCGGGCAGGGTGAATGCCCATTGCCCGCCATAGGTGATGCGGGTCGAATCCTCGAACCGGTCGTAACCGGGGAAGCGGTTGAGCGCGAACAGGTTGCTGTCGTCGAGATCGACGCTGCGCGAATCCTCGTTGGGCACGGCGAAGTTGCGGATGCGGGGTGCGGCGACGATCTGCAGCCGCGGGGTGAGCCGCTGGGTGCCGCTGCCGAACGGGCCGATGAAGGGCCATTTGAAATCCGCTGCGACGAGGCCGATCGCGCGCGTCTGCCAGCCGGGCTCGCCGCGGTAGACGAGCGGGCTCGTGAGCAGGTCCGACGCATGGTAGACGTCGCCGCGGGCGAGCGCGGTCAGCGTCAGTTCCTGGCCCCAGCCGGTCAGGCGGCGCAGGTCCCATTGTACGCTCGCGAAGGCGCGCTGAGTGTCCTGTCCCACGGATCGGCCGATCGCCAGCGAGTTGGCCTGCACCTGCACCCGCCCGCCGAGCAGCGGATCGGTGAAGCGGCGGCGATAGTCGATCTCGGGCAAGGCGACCGGCTGCAGGCCCTGCAGGTCGTTGACGCGCAAGGTTTGCACCGCCCAGCCGTTGAGCGCGAAATAGCTGTCCGTGTCGATCCGCTGGAGCGACAGCGTAGTGCGCAGCCGATCGTCGCGTGAGATGTCGTAGCGGCGCAGGAAGGTGCGGTCGGTGACCAGCCTGAGCGAGCCCGACAGGCTCCATTCCGGCGTGAACTGAAAGCGGCCGGTGCCGTCGATATAGCCGCGGAAGGCGCGCTCGGTGGCGGCTGTCGACGTCGAATTGAGATCGTCGCTGCGTCGGCTGTAGGTGCCGTAGCCGGTGATGCTCACCGCGCCGAGATCGGTCAGCTGCTGATATTGCGCGCTCAGCATCGGCAGGACGTTAGAATAGACGCGGGGTGTGATCGTCAGCCCCTTGTCGGGCGCCAATCGCCAGTAATAGGGCACCGCGACCGACAGGCCGTTGACGCGGCCGTAGCGGATGTCGGGGCTGAGCAGTCCGCTTTCGCTGCCGTCGCCGATCGGATGCGAGAATTTCGGCAGCGGGATGGTAGGCAGGCCGAACAGCTCGATCCGTCCGCCGGCATAATAAACGCGGCGCTTGTCGGGCCGGTAGGTGACGCGAACCGCGGTGATCTTCCAGCTTGGCTCCTTCGGGCAGCCTACCGAGGTGACGACAGCGCAGGGCGTGTAGGCGGCGTGCTCGAGCTCGACCGTGCCGTCCTCGTCGCGTTTGCCGCGGTCGGCGGCGAGGCGGCCGCCCTCCTTCAGCACGACGAGCATGTCGGCGACGACGCCGTCCTTGAGGCTGTCGCTGAGCTCGATCGAATCGCCGTATGCGATGTCGCCATCGGGGTTGGTGACGGCGATGTTGCCGGTCGCGACGACGCGGCCGGTCCTGCGGTTCCACACCACCTTGTCCCCACGCAGCCGCTCGCCGGCGCGCTGCATGCGGACCGCGCCGGTGGCGGTGACGATGTCGCCCTCAGTGTCATATTCGAGCGCGTCGGCGCTGAATTGGACCTGCTCGCCCTCGACCACGGCAGGCGGGGCGGGTGCGGCGGCGGGAGGTTGCACGGCGCGGTCCTGCAGGTCCTGCGCCCAGGCAGGCTCGGCGAGCAGGACGGCGCAACCGGCCAGAAGGTGGAAACGCGACACGACCGATCAGCAACCCCAATGCAGCGCGGGTGCCTATCGCATTCGGGAGCCGCCGCCGCAATCGCGGAGCTTGGCTTAGCGCGCCGCGGGGCATAGAGCCGGGACATTCATCCCCTCGAAGGTCCGCAATGCACATCCGATTTGCTTCCGAAGCGGCGCCGACCGGCGTCCTGATCCTTCCTGTCGACAAGGACGGCCTCGCACGCGTTCGGTGGAACGGCGTTCAAGGCGACGTGCAGGCACAAGCGGCGGCGAGTGCGGCCCGTTTCACCGGCGACGCGGGAGCGATCGTCGAGCTGTTCGTCGGCGAGCCGCTACGGCAGGTGCTGCTGCTCGGCGTCGGCGCAGGGAGCGACACCGATTGGGAGAAAGCGGGCGGGGCGCTGACCGCAAGGCTCCTGACGCTGGCGAGTGAGGCGGCCGTGGACCTGTCCGCGCTCGGCGTCGCGCCTTCGTCGCGCGCGGTGGCGCGGTTTGCGGGCACGGCGGCGCAGCGCGCGTGGCGCCATGACGTGTACCGCACCAAGCTGCCCGAGGCGCAGAAGCCTGTGCTGGAAACGATCACGATCGCCGGTGCGCCGGCGGGGACCGAGGCGGCCTATGCGGCGCAGGAGGCGCTGACCGGGGGCATGGCGCTGACCCGCATGCTGGTGACCGAGCCGCCCAACATCGTCTACCCGGAGACCTTCGTCGAGCGGGTCACCGCGGACGTCGAAGGGCTTGGGCTGGAGATCACCGTCCTCGGCGAGCCGGAGATGCGCGTGCTCGGGATGGGCTCGCTGCTCGCCGTGTCGCAGGGCTCGGTGCGTGCGCCGCGGCTGCTCGCGCTCCATTGGCGCGGCGGCGGCGAGGGTGACGCGACCGTCGCCTTCGTCGGCAAGGGCGTGACTTTCGAC
>CAXTNG010000291.1:0-317 GCA_964245475.1 uncultured Sphingomonas sp.
TGGGCTGCGCGACTGCAGGCTCGATATAGCGTTCGGCCCAGGCGGCGATGACGTACAGCGCAGCCACGGCAGCATGGCCGAACAACGTCGTCGACCAGCCCCACACCGGCGTGCCGAGGGCATAGGCGAGTGCCGCGACCAGCGCCCCTGCCCTGCTCGCGCCGAGCCCGAGCGCCAGGTCGAACAGCAGCGCCGCGGCGATCCCGGTGAGCAGCGCCGGCCCGCTCGCCACCGCCAGCCGGGTGCGGATGCGCAGGAAACGGCCGAGCGCCGGATCGTCGAATACCTTCGGCAGCGTTGCCGACCTCTCGCCCGAC
>CAXTNG010000291.1:327-912 GCA_964245475.1 uncultured Sphingomonas sp.
GGGGTTCCATTCCCACGATCCGAACCACGCGCAGGAGAACCAGACGAGCAGGAACAGCGCGCATGCACCGCGACGATCCCTCATCGCTCAGCCGAACAGCCAGTCGCCGAGCATGCGGTGAAAGGGGAAGGTGAAGAAGCCCGCCACGAGCAGCGCGCCGGTCACCACCCCTCGCACGACCCGGCGGTGACGCAGGATGTTGTGCCGCCGTGCGCTCCACCACAGGACCGGCACCATCACCAGCATCGCGCCGGACAGGATGTGGACGAAACTGTAGCCGTTCGGGTTCGACACATGGATGCCGAAGGTCAGCGCGGCGGTGAGCAGCATCGCGACGACCCATATCCGGCCTAGCAGCCGGTGCCGCTGCGTGCCCCGCACCGACAGCAGCAGCGTCGGGGTCAGCGCGACGGCGACGCCGATGGTCAGCAGGTGGACCCAGATCAGCACCGGCACCTCGCCCCAATGCGCCCGCCCGCGCGCGATCGCCGCGACCATGGCGAGGTGCACCGCGATGGCAAGGACGAGCCCGCCAACGAGGGCACCGCGCTGTGGCGAAAGCCGAAGGCCGAGGTGACGACGGAC
>CAXTNG010000291.1:922-4309 GCA_964245475.1 uncultured Sphingomonas sp.
GATCCGCGGCGGGTCGGTGCGATCCCTCGCGTAGAGGAGCACCGAGCCGGCGGCAAGGACGCGCTCATAGGTGTCCGGCGTCAACGGCCTCGGGCGCGCCACCCTCGCGTCTGCCATCGCCGCCATCGCCTGCCCCCAACCGCAATCACGCGAGACTCGCGTAGATCGACCAAAGACGCAAGCACTTGCACTCAGGGAATCCGCGCCTCCTCGTCCGAGCGCGCCTTGTTTTCCGCCTTTGCCGCTCGTGCGGCCTGCGCGAAGCAGCCGCTCTGCCCTCCCGGGCCGACCACCGAGCAGCTGCCGATGCTGCTCACCCCCACGCCGGTGCCGAGCGTCGACGCCTCGCGCTTCGCCCAGGCCTCGTTCTGCGGGGTGATCTGGAACTCGCGCAGCTCCTTGGGAACGCGGAACTGCTCGGCGGCGGAGCGGCGGACGCAGACGACCACCTCGTTGCCGTCCGCGTCGATGGGGCAGCGCTCGTTGCCGTAGAGCACGACCACGCCGTTGACCGGCGCGCTCTTGGAGATGATCCCGGGCGTCGCGATCGGCTTGTTCGATCGCGGTATGCCCGGCCCTGCCACCTGCGCGCCTGCGGGCGCCGCCAGCGCCAGCGCAGCAAGGATTAAACGTTTCATCCTCACTCTCCCTACACGCGTCCCTATACCCGCTTCGCCGCGGCGATCGCGACCTTGCAGCCCAATCGTATGAGCCCGCTCAACACCGGATAGCCGAAGGCGTTCTCCGCGCCTGCCGCGATGGCGTGGTCGCGATGCTCGAGTTCCTCCGCCTGGAAGTCGGCGATCGCATTCGACAGCTCGGGATCGCTGTCGCCCAGCTCGGCCAGCTGCTCGGCGTAATGCTTGTCGATCTCGGTCTCGACCGCGGCGGTGCAGGCCATCGCCGCCGCCGGCCCGATCGCCGCGGTGACCGCGCCCAGCGCGAAGCCCGCGACGTCCCAGAACGGCTGGAGGATGGTCGGCCGCACACCGCGTTTGACAATCAGCGCGTCGAAGAACGCCCGATGCCGCTCCTCCTGCGCCGCCATATGGTGGATCGCACGCGCCGCCGGATGACGGTCGCCGAGCACCGCGAGCTGCCCGGCATAGATGCGGGTCGCGCCATACTCGCCCGCCTGATCGACGCGGATCATCGCATCGCTTGATTCACGGCGATCGCCCGGGCGCCAAGTCATCGCGTTCTCCTCAACAGCAACGCAAAAATCGTGAGTGCCCCGCCAAGCGACAGGATCGCGTTGAATCCCGCCAGCGAGATTCCGAACAGCGTCCATTGCGGCGCATCGCAGCGGACGATCGGCGCATGCATGATCGCGTCGAGCCGCGCAGCCGCATCGAGCCCGTTGAGCGAAGTGGTCTGAGTGCAGCCGGTGAAGCCGTTCCACCAATGGTATTCGACGCCCGCATGCGCGACCCCGATCGCGCCGCTAAGTGCAATCAGCAGCGCCGCGATCGCGACCAGCACCTTGGCCGTCCCCCGCGGCACCACGAAAGCGCCAAGTGCAGGCGCCAGTGCGGCATAATGCGGCCAGCGCTGCCAGTGGCACATCTCGCACGGGTACAGCCCGCCGATCAGCTGCGATCCCCACGCGCCGGCGAGCAGCGCCGCGGGGAGGAGCAAGGCAAGCGCTCGGGCAAGGCGTTCGTGACGGGTCACTTACAAGCCTTCATTCGTCACCCCGGCCTCCGTACCGGGGTCCAGCGTGCGGCAAGCGATGACGCAAGAGGCTCAAGCGCAACCCTCGCGAAACGCTGGACCCCGGAACAGGTCCGGGGTGACAGAGGAGGTACTCGCAAGCATGACTCTCCATCACTTGATGACCGGCTTGGTCGCCGCCGCGATCTGCGTCGCGCCGCCCAGCCGCGCGACGGTCTTCAGCGCGTAATAGAGCTGGAAATCGTCGATCCCCGCCTTCTTGAGCTGCTCGGGCGTCTGGCTGAAGCGCGGATCGGCCTTGCCGTCCTCCTCCAGCACCGCGTTGTCGGCCTTGACCTCGTTGATCAGGTGCCGCTGCAGGTCGGCTTCGCGGAACACCGGCCGTGCCTTGTAGTCGGCGTCGCTGATCTGCGGCACGCGGATGTCGGGCTCGATCCCGCCCTCCTGCACCGAACGGCCCGACGGCGTGTAATAGCGCGCGGTGGTGAGCCGGAGCGCGGTCTGCGGCCCGAGCGGCAGCAGGGTCTGCACCGAGCCCTTGCCGAAGCTCCGCTCGCCCATGATCAGCCCGCGGTGCTGGTCCTGCAGCGCGCCTGCGACGATCTCGCTCGCGCTGGCGGTGCCCGCGTTGGTGAGCACCACCACCGGTAATCCCTTCGCATCATCGCCGGGCTTGGCGTAATAGCGGTCGATGTCGGTCTTCTCGCGGCCGCGCTGCGAGACGATCTCGCCGTGATCGAGGAAGGCGTCGCTGACCGCGATCGCCTGGGTCAGCAACCCGCCGCCGTTATCGCGCAGGTCGACGACATAGCCGAGCGGCTTGTGACCGAGCGCCTTGTCGATCATCCGGATCGCGTCGCGGGTGTCGGCGCCGGTCGCCTCGGAGAAGGTGTTGATGTTGAGGTAGCCGACGTCACCGCGGACTTCCCACTTCACCGGCTTCTGGATGATGATCTCGCGCATCATGGCGACGTCGATCGGCTTGGTCGCGCCGGGGCGGACCAGCGTCATCGTCACCTTCGTACCCGGCTTGCCGCGCATCAGCCCGATCGCCTCGTCCAGCGTCTCGCCGAAGATCAGCTTGCCGTCGACGTGGGTGATGTAATCGCCCGACTTGATCCCGGCGCGCCAGGCGGGCGTGTCCTCCTGCGGCGCGATGACCTTGACCGCGCCGTCCTCCATCGAGACGGTAAGGCCGAGGCCGCCGTAATTGCCCTCGGTCATGATGCGGAGATTGTCGTAGTCGAGCGCGTCGACGTAGCTCGAGTGCGGGTCGAGGCCGGACAGCATGCCCTGGATCGCGCCCTTGATCAGCGTCTTGTCGTCGACCTTGTCGACGTAATCGGCCTTCACCCGGTTGTAGACCTCCATGAACTGCGCGAACTCGCGGTAGTTGACGCTGTCGGCCGCGGCCACGGCGGAGGTAGCAACCGGCACGAGCGCGAGCGCGCCCAAAAGCGCGAGAGTGGAGGCGGAAGGACGGGACATCGGAGTTCCTGCGAACGGTGAAGCGGGGATGATAGCCGGTTGCGCGGGCCGACACAAAGCGCAGCTCGCGTGAACCGGCGATGGGTGAGCGCGCGCGCGACCTGGTCGACCAGATGGAGGAGAGCGGTGCGGCCGAGACGACGGCAGCCGAACTCGCCGCGCTACCCGGCCCGTTGCCGCGCCCGCTTGCGGCCGGTGCGGCGGCGCCGAAGCAGGCCGCAGGCG
>CAXTNG010000291.1:4319-4736 GCA_964245475.1 uncultured Sphingomonas sp.
GGGGGGCGCGGGCCGGTGCCGCAAAACGCGCTACGGCGCGTTTTCAAACAGACTCTCAGCCGATCAGCGCGGCGATGTCGACCGGACGGCCGCGGCGGCGCAGCTCGACGGTGATGCGCGGGTCCTCGCCGTTGGCGGCCTGACCGATCACCGTGCCCGCGACCACTTTGTCGCCCGCGATCACCGCGGCGCTGCCCAAGCCCGAGACGAGGCTCGTCCAGCCGCTGCCGTGATCGAGAATAACGATCGTGCTGTAGCTGCGGAACCGGCGCGCGTAGCGGATGGTGCCCGCCGCGGGCGCCCGGACGGACGCGCCCGCGGCGACGGCGAAGGTTACGCCGCGTGAGCGGACGCCGGCGTCGGAGATTTCGCCCAGTCCGGTCGAGATCGGTCCCCGCTGAAGCTCGAGGTCGCGCG
>CAXTNG010000292.1:0-3664 GCA_964245475.1 uncultured Sphingomonas sp.
AACGTCCGCGTCGAGGGGATCTATCTCGCCTGCCTTCTCGGCAACCCGGGCCTGGTCTGGGCGATCGAGATCGTCGTCCTCTCCGGCGTCGCCGCCGTCCTCATCGCCCGCCACCGCGCCGTCGAGCGCGCGTGCGCGGGCCATCATTCCCCGCGACCGTCGACCGGGCTCGCGGGCATCATCTCCAAGGAACAGGGTCACCGATGAACAGCATCCGGATCGCCGTCGTCGGCATCGGCAATTGCGCGAGCTCGCTCGTCCAGGGGCTGGAGCATTACCGCGAAGGCACCAACGACGTGATCGGCCTCATGCACTGGGAAGTCGCGGGCTATCGCCCCAGCGACATCAAGGTCGTCGCCGCGTGGGACGTCGACAGCCGCTTGGTCGGCAAGGACGTCGCCGAGGCGATCTACGCAATGCCCAATTGCACCGCGATCTTCGCCGCCAACGTCCCCGCCACCGGCACGATCGTGCGCATGGGCAAGGGCCTCGACGGCGTCGCCGATCACATGAGCGACTATGCCGACGAGCGCACCTTCATCGTCGCCAACGACCAGCAGCCGACCAAGGAAGACGTGATCGCCGAGCTGAAGCGCACCGGCGCCGACGTGCTGATGAATTACCTGCCGGTCGGCAGCCAGGAAGCGACCGAATTCTATGCCGAATGCGCGCTCGAAGCCGGCGTCGCCTTCGTCAACAACATTCCCGTCTTCATCGCCTCCAATCCCGCATGGGCGAAGCGGTTCGAGGATGCGGGCGTGCCGATCATCGGCGACGACATCAAGGCGCAGCTGGGCGCCACCATCGTCCACCGCGTGCTGACCGACCTGTTCGCCAAGCGCGGCGTCAAGCTGGAACGCACCTACCAGCTCAACACCGGCGGCAACACCGACTTCCTCAACATGCACAACCACAAAAGGCTCGCGTCGAAGAAGATTTCGAAGACCGAGGCGGTCCAGTCGGTCGCCGCCGAGCGCCTCGACGACGAGAACGTCCACATCGGCCCGTCGGACTACGTCCCCTGGCAGAACGACAACAAGGTCTGCTTCCTGCGCATGGAGGGGACGATGTTTGGCGGCGTGCCGATGAACCTTGAGCTGCGCCTCTCGGTCGAGGACTCGCCCAATTCGGCGGGTGTGGCGATCGACATGATCCGCTGCGCCAAGATCGCGCGCGACCGCGGCCTCAAGGGCGTGATCGACCCGGCGAGCGCGTACTTCTGCAAGCACCCGCGCCACCAGATGACCGACGACCTCGCCAAGACGGCGGTGGAAGACTTTATCAAGGCCGCCTGATGTGATCCGCACCGCGGCCATTCTCGCCGCGGGCGAAGGCAGCCGGTTGCGCGACAGCGCCGCCTCCAAGCCGCTCTGCCCGGTGGCGGGGCGCCCGCTGATCGACCATGCGCTCACCGGCTTGGCGGCGGCCGGCATGACGCGCGCGGTGGTCGTCCTCGGCTATCGCGGTGACGAGGTCGTGCGTTACTTGGAAAGCCGCACGCAACCGCTGCGCGTCGACATCGCCCGGTCTGATCCGAAGCGTCCCAACGGGGTCTCCGTCTTGGCCGCAGCTCCGCTGCTCGACGGCGAGGACGCGCTGCTCGTGATGTGCGACCATCTCGTCGAACCGCGGCTTTACGCCCGGGTTGCGCGGGCGGGCGCGGGCACGGGCCTGCGCCTTGGCATCGACCGCCGCCTCGGCCATAGCTGGGTCGACCCGCTCGACGTCACCTGCGTCGCCACAAATCAAGGATATGAGGGGGGAGACCGCATCATCGCGATCGGCAAGGGCCTGGAGCCGCACGACGCCTATGACACCGGCGTGTTCGCGATCGGCCCGAAGCTCATCGCCGCGCTTCGCACCCTCGACTCGCCCTCGCTCACCGAAGGCGTCCGCCGCCTCGTCGTCACGGGCGAGGCCGGGACGGTCGACGTCAGCGACCTCGACTGGATCGACGTCGACGACGCCCCGGCGCTGGCAAAGGCGGAAGAATGGCGCGGCAACTTGGCGGCGGCGTAGCTTAGCTCCCGCCCGCCCCAGAGTGAACGATGCGAGCATCGCTTTCGGCGATTTTTATCCCCGTCACCCCGGCCTTGAGCCGGGGTCCCGCTTCTTCTTCTAAGTGAGTTTGTCGAAGAGGTCGCGCCAGTTGGGATTGCCGCGTTCGAACAGCGCGAACTTCCATTCGCGCCGCCAGCGCTTCATGCACTTCTCGTGCGTGATGAGAGCGGTGATGTCCTCACCGAATTCAGCCCAGACGAGCCGGATCAGTTGATGCTCGGCGCAGTGCGCAGAGCCTTTGCCGGTACGATGCTGGTGAGCCCGAGCCGCGAAGTGGGCCGTGACGCCGACGTACATGGCGCCGCGGTAGCGGTCGGCCATGATGTACAGCCATCCGCCGCGGTTCGCCCGTTCCATCCATGAAGAGAAGAAGAAGCGGGACCCCGGGTCAAGCCCGGGGTGACGAGAGGGTAAAGCGAGGTGAGAGGTTCGCGCAGCCAACGGCGGCAATCCTCAACACAACACCCGCTGTCCTACACGACAGACTTGCGATACGCGATCGAATCGCTCTTTCACGCCGTCCACGTCATCGCAGCCGCGGACCCGAACCGCGAAAGGACGATACACGCCTGCATGTCGCGTAAGCGTCGCCCGGCTGTCGCTTCACCAACGCTTCCAGCCCAGATGACCGCTGATAGCGTCAACCCGGTGTCAACTTTGCTCACGCCACCCGCCGGAACCTGGCCTCGCCCGCGATCATTTCCTGCACGGCGCAGCCATCCACCGGCCGGCTGAACAGATAGCCCTGGATCGTCCCGCAACCCTGCCGCTTGAGCTCCGAGAGCTGCTCCTCGTCCTCCACCCCTTCCGCGGTCGTGTCCATGTTCAGTGCGCGGGCGAGGTCGACGATCACCTTGACGATCGCCGCCGCGGTCGGGTCGGCGGCGATCGACGTCACGAACGACCGGTCGATCTTGATCTTGTCGAACGGGAAGGAACGCAGGTAGCTGAGCGACGAATAGCCCGTGCCGAAATCGTCGAGCGCGACCCGCACACCCATCTCGCGCATCCGGTGCAGCACCGCGAGCACCCCCGCCTCGCCATCGAGGAACACCGATTCGGTGATCTCGATCTCAAGCCTCTTGGGCTCCATTCCACTCCGCACCAGCGCCTGCAGCACGACCGCTTGGAATCCCGAGTTGCGGAACTGGAGCGGCGACACGTTGACCGCGACGCGGACATGCTCCGGCCATTGCCGGGCGTGGCGGCAGGCCTCGTGCATCACCCACTCGCCGATGCCGACGATCAGCCCGGCATCCTCGGCGACGGGAATGAACTCGGTCGGCGGCACCGGCCCGCGGGTCGGATGATGCCAGCGAAGCAGCGCCTCGAACCCGCCGATCCGGTCGGCGCCGAGGTCGTAGATCGGCTGGAACGCCAGCGCGAACTGCCCGCTGCGCAGCGCCTCGCGCAGGTCCAGCTCCATCTGCCGCCGCCGCCGCGCCGCCTCGTCGAGCGCCGGCTCGAAGAAACGGAAGCAGCCGCGCCCGTCGGCCTTCGCGCGATACAGCGCGAGGTCGGCGTTCTTGAGCAGCGGCTCGGCATCCTCGCCGTCGTGCGGGCCGATCGCGATGCCGATGCTCGCCCCCGCGCCGATCTGCCG
>CAXTNG010000292.1:3674-4731 GCA_964245475.1 uncultured Sphingomonas sp.
CGTCGATCGCCAGCGGGTCGCGGAGCCGGTCGAGCACCGCCTGAGCGATCGCCCGCGGCCGGTCGTCGTCGAACTTGCCCGATAGCACCACCGCGAACTCGTCGCCGCCCAGCCGCGAGACCATCCCGTCGGTCGCCGTGTCGAGCAGCACCTCCGCCACGCCACGCAGCAGCGCATCGCCGACCGGGTGGCCGAGCGTGTCGTTGACCCCCTTGAACCCGTCCAGGTCGACGCAGAACACCGCCACCCGCTCGCCCGTCCGCGGGGCGCGCGCGATCGCCTGCTCCAGCGCCTGGCGGAACGCCGCGCGGTTGGGCAGGCCGGTCAGAACGTCGTGGAAGGCGAGGTGCGTGATCCGGTGCTCGCGCTCGACGATGCCGGCGGACATGCGGTTGAAGCTCTCAGCCAACCTGCCGATCTCGTCCTCGCCCACCGCGACCAGCTCGGTGCGATTGCCCTCTTCCAGCGCCCGCGCCGCCGCGTCGAGCGCCGCGATCGGCTCGGCGATGC
Organism: uncultured Sphingomonas sp.; assembly: GCA_964245475.1. GTDB lineage: Bacteria > Pseudomonadota > Alphaproteobacteria > Sphingomonadales > Sphingomonadaceae > Sphingomonas. Next base: position 4,185 of record CAXTNG010000292.1, read on the forward strand.
CGGCCGCCAGCCGCCGGCTGCCGAGCACCATCAGGATCAGCCCGATCAGGCCGGCGAGTCCGATGCCCACCTGCAGCGGCAGGTAGGGCGCCATCGCCGCGTCGAGCGGATAGCGGATCATGATCGCCGCCTCGGGCGAACCGCCGAGTCCCGCCAGCGGCCTAGCGATCGCGAAGGCGTGGCCCTCGGGCAACGCGATCGTAGCGGGCGCGGTGTGGCTCGCCACCAGCGCATCCACCGCCTCGCTCGCGGGCACCTCGCCGGGCGCCACCCAATGCCCGGCCGAGCGTCGCAGCACGGTCGCGACCACCGGCACCGCCGAGAGCTTCTCCAGCGCGCGCATCTCCCTCGCGTCGAGCCGCACCGCGAACACCACCCACCCGATCGTCTCCGGCGCCAGGATCGGCGTCGTGACCAGCCGGTAGACCGCGCCATCCGCCTCGGTCACCGCATCGCGCCGCCCGGTTGCGGCGGCATGCGCCAGACGCTGCGTCACCGCATCCAGCCCGCCGACGCTTGCGAGCCGCTCGCCGTCCAGGCCCACCGC
>CAXTNG010000293.1:0-4731 GCA_964245475.1 uncultured Sphingomonas sp.
GCCCTGCTACCTGTTCGCAATGGTCGCCGGCGCCCCTTGCGAACAGGTAGCAGGGCTTCGGGTAGGGATCGTGCCACTCGGCCCGGTGGCGGCCGTCGTCCAGCGTCCCCTGCGCCACCGGATCGCCGTTGGCGAGCAGGACGGGATAGGCGCGCGCGTCGGCGGTCATGCGCACGCGGTAGATGGAGAGCACGTCGGGACGATCGGGGAAATAGGTGATCCGGCGGAAGCCCTCGGCCTCGCACTGGGTGCAGAGGTTGCCGCCGCTGGCGTAGAGCCCCATCAGCTGGGTGTTGCGGTCGGGGGCGATCTCGACCTCGGTGCCGATCGTGTGCGCGTCGCCGGTAAGCGGGATGACGAGCTGATCGTCGTCGATCCGCCAGTTGTTGACCGCGACGCCGTCGACGGTGACCGCGAGGGGAGTCTGGCCGGCGCCGTCGAGGCGGATCTCCGGGTTCGTGCCGTTGCGGCGGACCTGCAGGGTGGCGCGGATGCGCGTCGCGGCGGGGTCGAGCGCGACGTCGAGCGCGATCTCCGGAACGAGCCACTCCGGCGGGCGATAATCCTCGCGGCGGGTCGGCTGGGGCGGTCGGGCAATGGCGGAGAGCGCGTCGAGCATGGACCAGCTATACGCGGACGCGACCCGTCTGCCAGCCACCGCTTTCGTCCGAACTGGTGGCAACGGGAGCGTCCCGGGTCGGCTTGATGAGTGCGTCCGTCCACCCCGGCCTTGTGCCGGGGTCCAGCGTGCGGCAGGCGATTACGAAAGAGGCTCCGTCCGCGTTGCTTGTGGCCCTCTGGACCCCGGAACAAGTCCGGGGTGACGGAGGTATGGTTCGTTGTCTTCTGTCGGAATTCCTCATGCGTTTGAATCGATTCGTTGCTCTCGTGTTTCTTCCCGGAGCGGCGCTGGCACAGGCGCCCGCGCCGCTTCCCGACGATCAGGCGGCGCTGAAGGCACATGTCATGTTCCTCGCCTCCGACGCGATGCGCGGGCGGGAGGCGGGGAGCCCGGAGTTCGACATCGCCGCGCAATATGTCGCGGCGCAGTTCTTTGCGGCGGGGCTGGCACCCGCGGGCGACGCCGACGACAAGGGCGTGCGCGGCTATCTGCAGCAGGTGCCGCTGGTGACCTATCGCTCGGCGGACGAGGGCGACTTCGTCTGGACGCCCAGAGGCGGAGCGGCGGAGAAGCTGGCGTTCCGGACCGACTATGTGCCCGCGCCCGATCCGGGCAAGGCCGAGGTGTCGGTGTCCGGCGGAATGGTGTTCGTCGGCTATGGCGTGCGCGCGCCGCAATACCGGCAGGATGACTTCAAGGGCGTCGACGTGCGCGGCAAGGTGGTCGCGTTCGTCGCGGGCGCGCCGGCGGCATTCAGCGGCGAGGAGCGGGCGTTCTTCGGCTCGCCGACGACCAAGGCGAAGGAGGCTGCGGCGCATGGCGCGGTGGCGACGATCCAGCTCGCCGATCCGCGCGGCACCGCCGACGACCCGCGGCGCGGAGGGGCCTATGGCGTGCCGCGCACGACCTGGGCGCTGGCCGACGGCACCGGCCATCGCGAGGCGCCGATCCAGTCGCTCGGCACGCTCCAGGTGGCGGGCGCGGCGAAGCTGTTCGGCGCGGGCTGGCGCGCGGTGGTCGACGAGGCAGGCAAGCCGGCGCCGCATTACCGCTCGGCCGCATTGCCGGGCGCGCTGACCGCGGTGACGCGGACGCGCTTCGCGCGAGGCGCGAGCAGCAACGTCGCGGGGATGATACCGGGCAGCGACCCGGCGGTGGGCAAGGAAGTGGTGGTGCTCTCGGCACACCTCGACCACATCGGGGTGAGCGCGAGCGGACCAAATGACCCACCAACGCGCGACCGGATCAACAACGGCGCGCTCGACGATGCGGTGGGCATCGCCAGCCTGATCGAGGAGGCGAAACGATTCAAGGCGAGCGGGCGGGCGCCGAAGCGCTCGATCCTGTTCCTGGCGGTGACGGGCGAGGAGAAGGGGCTGATCGGCAGCGGCTATTTCGCCGATCACCCGACGGTGCCGGCGAAGGACCTGGCCGCCGACGTCAACCTCGACATGCCGATCCTGTTCTACCAGTTCCGCGATCTGGTCGCGTTCGGGGCGGAGCGGTCGACGCTTGGGCCGATCGTGAGCCGAGCGGCGGCGGGGATGGGGCTGGCGCTAGCGGCCGATCCGATCCCCGAGCAGGGCATCTTCGTGCGGTCGGACCATTTCCGCTTCGTCGCGAAGGGCATACCCTCGCTGTTCCTGTGGCCGGGGCCGGCGAACGGCGGGCTGGAGGCGACCAAGGCGTTCCTGGCCGGCTGCTATCATCACCCGTGCGACGACATTTCGCAGCCGATCCTGTGGGACCAGGGGGTGCGCTTCGTCGACGTGAACTACCGCATCGCGCGCGAGATCGCCGACGGGGCCGAGCGGCCGGTGTGGAACAAGGCGGATTATTTCGGGACGCTGTATCGGGGGCCGATGGCCCAGAAATGAAGCGAACGCAGTGAGGCTGCTGATCTTCGGCTTGGGCTATACGGCAAGTGCCGTAGCGGCGCGGGTTGCGGAAGTCGTCGGCACGACGCGCGACGGGCGCCGGGGGACGGTGCGGTTCGACGACCGTGACGCGGTGCTGCACGAATTGGCCTTGGCGACGCATGTGCTGTCCTCGGTCCCGCCGGACGTGGAGGACCCGGTGCTGGCCGCTTATGGCGAGGCGCTGGACGGCAAGCGGCTGGGCTATCTGTCCTCGACCGGCGTGTACGGCGATGCGGGCGGCGCCTGGGTCGACGAGAGCGCGCCTTGCCGTGGGCGGCGCGGGAGCCGGGTAGAGGCGGATGCGGCGTGGCTGGCGCTGGGCGCGCGGGTGTTCCGGCTGCCGGGCATCTACGGGCCGGGACGCTCGCCGCTGGAGCGGGTGCGCGAGGGCAAGGCGCACCTCACCAATCTGCCGGGGCAGGTGTTCAGCCGGGTGCATGTCGACGACATCTCCGCTGGCGTGATCGCGGGGTTCGACGGGCCGCCGGGGGCGTACAACCTCGCCGACGACCGGCCGTGTTCGCAGGACGAGGTGGTGCGTTTTGCGGCGGCGATGCTGGGGCTGCCCGAGCCGCCTGTGGTGACGCTCGACCAGCTGACGCCGGCGGCGCGCGCCTTCTATGCCGAGAACCGGCGGGTGGCGAATGGGAAAGCGAAGCGCGTGCTCGGCTGGCGGCCGCGCTATCCCGATTACCGCGCCGGCCTGCGGGCGGTCAGCGCGATGACCAGGCCGATGCCGGTCAGCACCGCACCGGCGGCGGCGAGCGCGGACCAGCGATAGCCCTCGAACACGGTCGAGAGCAGCATCGCGATCACCGGCACGATGACGCTCGAATAGGCCGCCTTGGCCGGGCCGATGGTGCGGATCACGTTGAAATACAGCGGGAACGCCAGCGCCGACGCAGCCAGCGCGAGATAAAGGATGCCGGCGACATAGCCCCAGCGCCATTCCACGATCGGCGGACCGACGCTGGCCAGCGCGAACAGCGCATCCGCCACGCCCCCCATCAGCATGGCGAGCGCGAGCGTCGGCACCATCGGATAGGCCTTGGCGGTATTCGTCGCCTGCAGCACGTTGGCGCTCGATGCGGAGACGATCGCGCACAGCGTCAAGCCGATGCCGATCAGCGAGGCAGTCGGCCCGTGCGGGTCGCTGCGCACCTCGTGGAGGAACAGCAGCGTGATGCCCGCGATCGCGACAGCGGACCCGGCGACGAGCTGGGCGCCGAGGCGCTGGCCGAGGAAGAGCCGCGCGAACAGCGCGTTGGGGACGAGCAGCAGCGCGAAGATCACCGCCACCAGCCCCGAGGTGATATAGCCCTCCGCGCGGTAGACGAAATTGAAGTTCAGGCAGAATTGCGCGACCCCGATCAGCGCCGCGAAACCCCAGCCACGCGCCGGCAGGCGAAGCGTCTCGCCCCGGGCCGCGGCATGGGCCGCCATCGCGCACCCGGCGATCAGGAAGCGGTAGGACACCGACCAGGATGGGGGCACCACCGCGATCTGGTCACGGATGACGAGCCAGGTCGAGCCCCAGATCAGCGTGACCACGCCGAACGGGATCAGCACGCTCGCGCGGGTGGATTGCGGCGCGTCCGTCACAGGGCGGCGATGGCCCGTGCGAGCGCGGCGACATGGGCGGCATCGGTGTCCCAGGCGGTGACGAGGCGGATCTCGCCCGCGGCCCAATCGTAGAAGTCGAACCCCTGCGCGCGCAGCGCCGCGGCTTCGGCGGGCGTGGCGCGGAGGAACACCTCGTTCGCCTCGACCGGGTGGATCAGGCGCCCGCCCGCGCCCCGGGCGAGGGCGGCGGCATGCGCGTTGGCGGCGCGGGCGGTCTCCAGCCACAGCTCGCGGTCGAGCATCGCCAGCACCTGCGCCGCCAGATACCGGCCCTTGGACAACAACAGCCCGGCGCGCTTGCGCCGGCGCAGCGTCTCGTCGGCCAGTCCGGGGCGGAAGAACACCAGCGCCTCCGCGCTCATGCCGCCGTTCTTGACGAAGCCGAACGACAGCGCGTCGACGCCGGCGCGCCAGGTGACGTCGGCGGGGGAGCAGCCGAGGGTCGCGACGGCATTGGCGAAGCGCGCGCCGTCCATGTGGAGGCTCAAGCCCCGCGCCTTGGCCAAGTCACCGATCGCGGCGACTTCGGCGGGGGTGTAGACGCGGCCGTATTCGGTCGCGTTGGTG
>CAXTNG010000294.1:0-4016 GCA_964245475.1 uncultured Sphingomonas sp.
CTGCGTCCTCCAGCGCGTCGGGCTCGTGGGCGCGCAGCGTGCGGACGGGGTGGCCGGTGGCGGCGATGCGGGCGAGGAGATCGGGGCCGGGCGCCGGCTCCGCTTCGCTGGCCTGCGCGCGGGCGGGCTTGGCGCGGCCCGGCTCGGGGATCGCTTCACGGGTGATGGCGACGGTGAGGGTCGCGCCCTGGCTGATGCCGGCAGGGAGGTGCGGCATCCAAGCTTCCGTGCCGCCGATGTCGAGGCGTCCGGCGCGGGCGGGGCGAAGCTCGACCAGCGTTGCGCGCGTGACCGTGCCGACGCGCAGGGCGCCGTCATCGGCTTCGATCGCGGCCTCGACGATGCGGCTATTCGAGACCAGCGCGGCGCGGGTTTCGCCGATCCCGGCCTCATACAGCCATTCGATCATCGGCACTCAATCAAGCGGCAGCCCCGCGGTGCGGAGCAGCGCGCGAGTCTCGAACAGGGGAAGACCGATCACGCCCGAGTGCGAGCCCGCCAGGAAGCGCACGAAGGCTTCCGCGCGGCCCTGGATGGCGTAGCCGCCCGCCTTGCCGAGGCCTTCGCCGCAAGCGAGGTAGGCGTCGATCTCCTGTGTAGAGAGCGGCTTGAACGCGACGACCGTATCGCTGAGACGCGTGCGTGCCGTGCCGTCGGCGGCAACGACGCAGACGGCCGAGAGGCAATGATGGCGGCGGCCCGAGAGCTTCTCCAGCAGCGCGCGCTGGACCTCGGCGGTGTCGGCGGGCGGCAGGATGCGGCGGCCGAGCGCGATCGCCGTGTCGCCGGCGAGGACGACTTCGCCATCGCAGCGCTCCACGGCCTGCGCCTTCTCGACCGCGAGGCGGAGCGCATAGGCGCGCGGGAGCTCGCGCGGGCGGGGCGCCTCGTCGATTGCGGTGGCTGCGATGCGCGTTGGCTCGATCCCGAGGCGGCGGACCAGGTCGAGCCGGCGAGGCGAGGAGGAGGCGAGGACTAGCTTGACCACTCTTCGTCACCCCGGGCTTGACCCGGGGTCCCGCTGCCTTGGCGGTATCGGATCAGAAGAAGAAGCGGGACCCCGGCTCAAGGCCGGGGTGACGGACATGCTGTCCCTATTGCGGCCCCGGGCCGCCGCGGCCGGGCATGAAGCGGTAGGTGATCCGGCCCTTGGTCAGGTCGTACGGGGTGAGCTCGACGAGCACCTCGTCGCCGACGAGCACGCGGATGCGGTTCTTGCGCATCTTGCCCGCGGTGTGGCCGAGGATCTCGTGGTCGTTCTCGAGCTGGACGCGGAACATCGCGTTGGGCAGCAGCTCGACCACGCGGCCGCGCATTTCCAGCAGTTCTTCCTTGGCCAAACAATATCTTTCGCGTTTGAAGGGTGAAGCGCCGCGCCCCTAGCGGAATGCTCGCGAAAAGGGAAGCCGCGCGCCCGCGTCAATCGCGGGTGACGCGATCCTCATCCGTCACGCCGAGGTCGGTAGCGGTGAACAGCGCGTGCAGCGTGATGCCGCGTGCCGCCAGCGCCTCGGTCGCGCCCTCCTCGCGATCGAGGATGACGATCGCGTCCGCCATGATCCCGCCCGCCGCAGCGATCTCGTCGGCCGCCAGGAGGATCGACCCGCCGCTGGTCGCGACATCGTCGATCAGGACGACGCGCTTGCCGCTGAGCGATTCACCGGCGTGGTCGTCCATCCCCTCGATCTTGAGCTGCGCGCCATATCCCTTGGCCGTCTTGCGCACGAAGAAGGAGGGGATCGGATGGCCGTCCTCCGCGCTGAACGCCGAGACGACGCTGAGCAGCGGCACCGCGCCCATCTCCAGCCCGCCGATACAGTCGGCGTCCAGCGCGGAGAGGATCTCCAGCAGCCCTCTGGCGCACAAGGCCGCGCCCTGCGGATGGAACATCGTCGTCTTGACGTTGAAGTAGATGCTGCTCTTGCGCCCCGATGCCAGTGTGAACGCGCCGCGCTTGAAGGTGCGCGTCGCCAGCAGCGCGCGGAGGGCCGCCCGATCGTAGCGCGCGTCCTGCCCCATCAACCCGCGCCGGCGAGCGCGGCGAGGAGGAGCAGCGCGACGATGTTGGTGATCTTGATCATCGGGTTGACCGCCGGGCCGGCGGTGTCCTTGTACGGGTCGCCGACCGTGTCGCCGGTGACCGCGGCCTTGTGGGCGTCCGAGCCCTTGCCGCCGTAATTGCCGTCCTCGATGTACTTCTTGGCATTGTCCCAGGCGCCGCCGCCCGAGGTCATCGAGATGGCGACGAACAGCCCCGAGACGATGACGCCGAGCAGCATCGCGCCCAACGCCGCGAAGCCCTCCGCCTTGCCGGCGACCGCGGCGACGATGAAGTAGACCGCGACCGGGCTGACGACCGGCAGCAGCGAGGGGATGATCATCTCCTTGATCGCGGCGCGGGTGACGATGTCGACGGTGCGCGCGTAGTTGGGGCGGCTGGTCCCCTCCATGATGCCGGGGTTGTCGCGGAACTGGGCGCGCACGTCCTCCACCACGCTGCCCGCGGCGCGGCCGACCGCGGTCATGCCGAATGCGCCGAACAGGTAGGGAAGCAGCGCGCCGAGCAGCAGCCCGACGATGATGTACGGGTTGCTGAGTGAGAAGTTGACCACCGGCTGACCGGGAACGACCTCCAGCCCGAGCGCCGAGGCGTAGCGGTCGAGGTCGGTGGTGTATGCGCCGAACAGCACCAATGCGGCGAGCGCGGCGGAGCCGATCGCATAGCCCTTGGTCACCGCCTTGGTGGTGTTGCCGACCGCGTCCAAGGCGTCGGTGCGATGACGCACGTCGTCGGGAAGCCCCGCCATCTCGGCGATGCCACCGGCGTTGTCGGTGACCGGGCCGTAGGCGTCGAGCGCGACCACCATGCCGGCTAGGGCGAGCAGCGCCGTCGCCGCAAAGGCAACGCCGATGATCTGGGCTAGTTTGTAGGTCTCGACCACCTCGTCGACGATGACGAGCGTCGGCAGCGCGGTCGATTCCAGGCTGATCGCCAGGCCCTGGATGACGTTGGTGCCGTGTCCGGTGACGCTCGCCTTGGCGATCGAGCGGACCGGGCGGTAGTTGGTGCCGGTATAATATTCGGTGATCCAGACCAGCAGCCCGGTGACGCCCAGGCCGATCATCATGCACCAGAACAGGTCCATGCCGCTGAAGTTGAGCTGTGAGGCGAGGCCCTGCACGGTCTCGTCGCCGAGCGCCGAGCCGCCAAGGTCCAGAGCCGACGCCGCGAGGTTGCTGGTCATGTCGCCGCCGAGCACGTAGCTGGTGACGCCGTAGATCGCCGGCACCGCGAGGATCACAGTGGTCCAGAAGCCCTTGTAGAGCGCACCCATGATCGAGCCGCCGCTACCCAGGCGGACCATGTAGGTGCCGATGATCGAGGTGATGATGCACACGCCGCCGACGATCAGCGGCAGGGTGATCAGCTGGAACAGCTTGGCCGCCTCGGGGACCAGGAGCGCGATCGACACCATGGTCAGGCCGAGGGTGACGACATATGTCTCGAACAGGTCGGCGGCCATGCCCGCGCAATCGCCGACATTGTCGCCGACGTTGTCCGCGATCACCGCGGGGTTGCGGGGGTCGTCCTCGGGGATGCCGGCCTCGACCTTGCCGACCAGGTCGGCACCGACGTCGGCGGCCTTGGTGAAGATGCCGCCGCCCAATCGCGCGAAGATCGAGATCAGCGAGGCGCCGAACGCCAGCGCGGTGAGCGCGCCGGTGATGACGTGGCGGTCGGCCTCGACCGACAGGTCCATGTGGCGGACGCTGACCAGATACCAGAAGATACCCGCGATCGAGAGCAGGCCCAGCCCTGCGACGAGCATGCCGGTGATCGCGCCAGAGCGGAACGCGGTGGTGAGGCCGCCCTGGAGCGAGGTGCGCGCGGCCTCCGCGGTGCGTACGTTGGCGCGCACCGAGATGGTCATCCCGACATAGCCGGCGACTCCCGACAGGATCGCGCCGATCAGGAAGGCGACGGTGGATAGCCCGCCCAGCGTGAAGAAGAGGAT
>CAXTNG010000294.1:4026-4708 GCA_964245475.1 uncultured Sphingomonas sp.
GCGCTGTACTGGCGGCCGAGATACGCCTTGGCGCCCTCCTGGATCGCGGCGGCGATGTCCTGCATCTTCGCGTCGCCGGGCGATTGCCGCAGCACCTGGCTGCTCGTGAACGCGCCGTAGACGACGGCGAGCAGGCCGCAGAGTATCGCGATGTAAACCGTGGTCATCAACACCCCTCCAGTGCGCGGCACCCTTCCCCTGAGGACATCCGCCGAACGGCGCGACCCTTATCAGCCCTCGCGAACGGCGCAAGCATGCTCGAAACCTAGTTTTTTCGGCAGGGGAAGCGGCGTGCCGCGATCGGTGAGGGTGAGACCGGTGCCCGGAGCGAAGCGGCCGACTGGGGTGGCGGGCACCGGTGGCGCCCAGGCGAGCGGGGCGGCGAAGAGAAGCTGGTAGTCGTCACCGGCGATCGCCGCGGCAAGCCGGGCGGCGCGATCCTCGCCGGCATGGGCGCGATAGGCGGCGGAGAGCGGCACGGCCGCGAGGTCGATCGCGACGGCGAGGCCGCTCGCCGCGGCCATCCGCGCGGCGTCGATCAGCAGGCCGTCGGACACGTCCATCATCGCATGGACGTGGGCGGCGAGCGCGCGGCCCTCGGCAAGGCGCGGCTGCGGGCGGCGGTAGGCGGCGAGCAGTTCCGCGGGCCCGGGCTCTCCCCGGGCGATCGCCAGGCCGGCCC
>CAXTNG010000295.1:0-4695 GCA_964245475.1 uncultured Sphingomonas sp.
CCTCGCCGCGGTGCCGTCGATTATCTTCGGGCTGCTGGGCTTGGCGGTGTTCCTCGGAACGATGGGCTTGCCGCGCTCCGCGCCGCTGGTCGGCGGGCTGACGCTCGCGCTGATGACCATGCCCGTCATCGTCATCGCCGGCCGCGCGGCGGTGCGCGCGGTGCCGGACTCGACCCGCGACGCGGCGCGCGCGATCGGTGCGTCGCCGGTGCAGGTGATCTTCCACCATGTTCTGCCGCTCGCGCTGCCCGGTATCATGACCGGCACGATCATCGGCATGGCGCGCGCGCTGGGCGAGACCGCGCCGCTCTTGATGATCGGCATGCGCGCCTTCATCGCGACCCCGCCAGGCGGCCTGTCCGAACCTGCCACGGTGCTGCCGGTGCAGATCTTCCTCTGGTCCGACCAGGTCAGCCGCGCCTTCGTCGAGAAGACGTCCGCGGCGATCCTGGTGCTGCTGGCGGTGCTGCTCGCGATGAACGGCGTTGCGGTGTACCTGCGCCAGCGGTTCGAATCCCGACGGTGAGCGCGCCCAAGATCACCGCGCGCCGTGTCAGCGTCGCTTACGGCAGCACCCGCGCGGTCGACGACGTGTCGCTCGACATCCGCCTCGACGAGGTCACCGCCTTCCTCGGCCCTTCGGGCTGCGGCAAATCGAGCCTGCTGCGCACCTTCAACCGGATGAACGACACGATCCCCGCGGCACGCGTCAGCGGGGAGGTACGGCTGGACGGGGAGGACGTCTATGCGCCCGGGATGGACGTGGTGCAGCTGCGCGCACGCGTCGGCATGGTGTTCCAAAAGCCCAACTCGTTCCCCAAGTCGATCTACGAGAATGTCGCCTATGGCCCGCGCATCCACGGCCTGGCGCTGGGCCGGGCTGAGCTGGACGCGATCGTCGAGAATGCGTTGCGCCGCGTCGGGCTGTGGGACGAAGTCGCGGACCGGCTCGCCGCCTCGGCGACGACGCTCTCGGGCGGACAGCAGCAGCGGCTGTGCATCGCGCGCGCGATCGCGGTCGATCCCGAGGTGATCCTGATGGACGAGCCCTGCTCCTCGCTCGACCCCGCCGCGACCGCCCGGATCGAGGAACTGATCCACGGCCTCAAAGGCCGCTACGCGATCGTGATCGTCACCCACAATCTGCAGCAGGCGGCGCGGGTCAGCCAGCGGGTCGCCTTCTTCCACCTAGGGAAGCTGGTCGAGTACGGCGCGACCTCGGACCTGTTCACCAACCCGCGCGAGACGCGCACCCGCGACTATATCACCGGAAGGTACGGCTGACGTGAGCGAGCACACCGTCAAGGCCTTCGACGCCGACATCGGGCGGCTGCGCGGGCTGATCTCGCAGATGGGCGGCCTCGCCGAGGAAGCGATCGCGCGCGCGATGCTCGCACTCCAGCGCACCGACCTTGAGCTCGCCGCCGAGGTCCGCGCACAGGACAGAGCGATCGACGCGCTCCAGGCGGAGGTCGAGCGGCTGGCGGTGCAGGTCATCGCCTTGCGCGCGCCGATGGCGGTGGACCTGCGCGAGGTGGTCGCCGCGCTCAAGATCGCCGGCGTGGTCGAGCGGATCGGCGACTATGCCAAGAACATCGCCAAGCGCGTGCCGCTGATCGAAAGCGAGCACCGGATCGAGCCGGTGTCGACCCTGCCGGCGATGGGCCGGATGGCGTCGGAGATGGTTCGCGACGCGCTCGACGCCTTCGCCGCGCGCGATCCGGCCAAGGCGGTGCGCGTCTGCGAAAGCGACAGCGCGTTGGATGATTTCTACGACAGTATCTTCCGCACCCTCGTCACCCACATGGTCGAGAACCCGAAGACGATCAGCCAGGTCGCGCACCTGCTGTTCGTCGCCAAGAACCTGGAGCGGATCGGCGACCACGCCACCAACGTCGCCGAGATGGTCCATTTCGCCGCCACCGGCACCCCCATGCCCGACCGCGAACGCGGCGGAGGAGAGAGCTAGATGCCACGCGCCACCATGCTGCTGGTCGAGGACGATGCGGCGCTCGCCGAGCTGCTCGTCTACACCTTCAAGCGCGAGGACTTTGACGTGCGGCAGACGCCGGACGGCGAGGAGGCGCTGCTGCTCGCGCGCGAGCGGACGCCGGATATCGTGCTGCTCGACTGGATGGTCGAGGGCCTGTCCGGCCTGGAGGTCTGCCGGCGGCTGCGCAAATCGTCCGACACCGCAAACGTGCCGATCATCATGCTGACCGCGCGCGGCGAGGAGGAGGATCGGGTCCGCGGGCTGGAGACCGGCGCGGACGACTACGTCACCAAGCCCTTCTCGCCGCGCGAGCTGGTCGCGCGCGTCGGCGCGGTGCTGCGCCGCGTGCGGCCGGGGCTGGCGGGCGAGATGCTCTCCTATGCCGACATCGAGATGGACACCGTCGGCCACAAGGTGAAGCGCTCGGGGGAGACGGTGCCGCTCGGCCCGACCGAGTTCCGGCTGCTCAAGCACTTCCTCGAGCACCCCGGCTGGGTCTTCTCGCGCGAACGGCTGCTCGACGCCGTCTGGGGCCACGATTCGGACATCGAGGCGCGCACCGTCGACGTTCACATCCGCCGCCTGCGTAAGGCGATCAACATCGGCGACCGGCGCGACGTGATCCGCACGGTGCGTTCGGCCGGCTATTCGCTCGACGTAAGCGAATAGGGGCGAAAAGCGCGACGAACCGCTTGCAGCACGACGGACCCATCACCGTCGGTAGCGCGTTGGACCCGACGCGCTGACGCACCTTGCGCTTGAAATATACAGGAGATTCGTGATGAAGCTCATCCTCTTGGCGGCCACCGCCATGCTGGCGGTTCCCGCTCTGGCCCAGGACAATCCTCCCGCCAACGGCCGCGTGGACACGACGCCGCCGGCGGCGCAGGCGCCGACCACCGCCGACCCGCAGCAGACCACCGACCCTGCGACCACCCCGGCGCCGGGCACGGCCGCGCCCACCACCGACGCCTCGCCGGGCATGACGTCCCAGAGCCAGACCATGCCTGCGCCGACGACCGGAGCGCGGCGCGGCGGACGCCGCGGCGCCCAGACCAGCTCGCCGGACGCATCCACCAACGGGTCGATGAACGGCACCATGAGTGGCGGGACGGCCGATGCTTCGGGCAGCACCACGCCGATGGGCGGGTACCAGCCGTCGGGTTCGCCGATGAACGGCACGATGGCGCCGGGCACGACCCCAACCTTCCAGCCCGCGCCGTCGCCATCGGAGGCCTATCCGGCGCCTGCGCCGCTTGCAAAATATCCGATCTGCAAGAAGGGTCAGTACGACAAGTGCATGCAGCGCGGCGGGAAGTAAGTCGCACCGCTGACTTGAGCCATGAACGGGCGCTCGCGACACGTCGCGGGCGCCCAATTTCGTAGTCCAATGAAGGGCAGGATCATTCCCAAAGGACAAACCCGATTGAGATCCGCTGACAGCACGATTTACGCATAGGCCCCGACATCGTGCAGCAGGTCTTTCCCTATTACCCCAGCGTCGCCCCGGCGCTCGCAATCCTGCTCGGGCTTGCACTGATCGAGACGGCGGTCGTCCATCTTGTCGCCGTGGCAGTCTGGGGTTGGGACGTCGCCATCGTGCTGGGCATGCTGGACATGGGGTTGGTCCTCGCGCTGGCAGGTCTGATCCGCGCAATGCGGCGTCATCCGGTGACGCTCGATATGGACATCCTGGTGATGCGGCTCGGCACGCTGAAGGTCTTGCGCATACCCTTCTCCAGAATCGCCGGCTTCCGCGACAGCTGGGACGCGGCGGCGCTGAAGCAGCGGGGTGTGGTCAATCTGGCGCCGGCGACGTGGCCCAATGTCGTGATCGACCTTGCGCCGCCGATCCGCTGGCGCGGCCGCGACGTTCACGCGGTTGCGCATAAACTGGACGATGCGGCTGCGTTCCGGGCGGCCGTGCTCGCCGCTCAAGGCGCCGTCACCCCTCGACCAGCTTCACCAGCCGCCGCTCGACTGGCGCGAGCACCGGGCCCAACTCGTGGCCGCGCTTGAGCACCATGCCGCCTTCGCCGACCAGCGCCCACATGCCTTGCCGCGCGCGCAGCGCCGGGCGTTTCTCGATGCGGTATTCGGGGCGCTCGGCGGCGCGGCGGAAAGCGGCGAAGATCGCGGCATCGGGGTTGAGGTCCATCGCATAGTCCCGCCAATGCCCGGCGGCGACCATGCGGCCGTAGAGGTCGAGGATGCGGGCGAGCTCCTGGCGCTCGAAGCCGACCTGCGCGCCCTTGATCGTCGTCGGGAATGGCGTGACGACCCCCATCAGGCCCGATCGCGCTCCCCTTCGGCGAGCATCGCATCGAGCCGCTTGCGCATCTGCTCCAGCTCGCAGCGGAGCAGCTCGACCTTCTGCGTCTGAGGATCGAACATCCCGCTGCACGGCGTACCATAGGGCAGGAACCGCCTGTCCGGCGCCTGCCCGCCGTCGATCATCGTCGCACGTGCAGGGATGCCGACCATCACCGCGCCCTCGGGCACGTCCTTGGTCACCACCGCATTGGCCCCGATTCGCGACCGCGCGCCCACCGTGATCGGCCCCAGCACCTGCGCACCCGAGCCGACGATCGCACCGTCAAGCAATATCGGATGGCGCTTGCCCGCGACGCCGTTGTCGGGGCTCGTGCCGCCCAGGGTCACGCACTGGTAGATGGTGACGTCGTCGCCGATCTCCGCGGTCT
>CAXTNG010000296.1:0-4661 GCA_964245475.1 uncultured Sphingomonas sp.
GCGGGGGTGTCGCTGAGGGGGAGCGGGCAACTTGACAACGGCTTCGACGGACGGCTGGCGGTGGCGAGCGACCGGCTGGCGACCGGCAGCTGTTTGGCGGAACGCGTCGCGGCCGTGTTCCGCCTTCGTACCGGCCGGCAGATTGCCGTCGCAGGCCCGGTCAATGCTGCGGCGCTGACCTGTGGCGATGTCCGGGTGCTTCGGCCTGCCAGCCGTCTCGATGCGAGCTTCGATCAGGCGAACCGGGGCTGGCGTGCGACCTCGCGGCTGACGATCGCAGCGGCGGCGTGGGGCGACGACCGCGCCGAGCAGCTCGCCGGCACGCTGGACGCTGCCAGCGCTCCGGGCAAGGGGATCGACGGGGCGCTGAACCTTGCGGCTGCGCGCTTTCGCACCGGCCCGCTCGCAGGCAACGGCGCGCGTCTCGCCGGCCGCTATGTCTACGGCCGGTCGGGCCTGTCGGGGATAGGTGTGTCCGGCTATGGCCCCGGCCCGGGCATGCGGCTCGTCATCACCAAGGCTCGGTTGTCGCCGGAGCTACTGCGCCGATCGGCACGGCTGAAAGCTGCTGGCGAGGGCACGCCGCTGGCGCCGCTCGCCGCCCGTCTCGCCCAAGCTGCCGCGCTCGCGGGACGGGACTTCGCGCTCGACGCCGATGTCCAGCCCGAAGTCTACGAGACCGAGACCGGCATCACGCTAAGGCGGCTCGCGCTGCGTGCCGCATCGGGTGCGCGGCTAGACCTCCAGCCCGGCAGCGAGCTGACCTGGTATCGCACGTCCCGGTTCGGCCAGCGGTGGGTGAAGGGACGCGGCTGGGTGGCCGGTGGGAGCGGTACCGGGCTGACCGCGCGGAACATTGCGCTGATCGGGGGCGGGGGGTTGCCGGATGCGCGCATTCGCCTCGACCAGATCGCCGTCGACGCGCCGATCGATGCGGCCATCATGATGCGGCCCTATGCGGCCGGTGGCGCCAGCCTCGCGCTCGACCGGACGATTCTGCGCTATGTTCCCGGCTTGGGTGACCTCCGGCTGACCACGCGCGCGACGCTCTCGGGTCCGCTGCCCGACGGGCGCATCGAAGGGCTGACCGCGCCGCTCGACCTCCGTGTTGCCGACGACAGTGTGATCGCCAACCCCGCCTGTACTCTTGTTGGTTTCGAGCGCCTCGCGATCTCCGGCCTCATGCTTCGCCATGCGCAGCTTCGCCTGTGCCCGACCGGCGGCGTGCTGGCGCAGGTGGCGAACGGCAGGGTCGAGGGTGGCGCGCGCATCGCGGCGACCAGCCTTGCCGGCACGCTCGGGACCACCCCGGTCGCGCTCGGCCTGGCGGGGGCGACGATGCGGTTAGCGGATCGGAGCTTTGCGCTCGATGGTGTCGAGACGCGGCTCGGCGCGCCGGGGCGGGTCACCCGGCTCGACTTCGCGCATCTGGAGGGCCGGGCCGAGCCGGGCGGGATCGCGGGCACCTTCACCGGCGGCGCGGGGCAGATCGCCAACGTGCCGCTGCTGCTCGGCGATGCCGCGGGCGACTGGCGGTTCGCGGGTAGCGCGCTCAGGCTCACCGGCGCGCTCGGCGTCCGCGATGCGCAGACCGCTTCCCCGCGCTTCCAGCCGATGCAGGCGCGCGACGTGGCGCTCTCGCTCGTCGACGGCACGATCGACGCCAGGGGCATTCTCCACGAGCCGGTCACCGGCACCAGGGTCGCCGATGTCGCGATCCGCCACGCGCTCGGCCCCGGCAGCGGGACGGCGGACCTCGCCGTCCGCGATCTCGCTTTCGCCAAGGGGTTCCAGCCCGAACTGCTCACCCGCCTCACCTTCGACGTCGTCGCCGACGTCGCCGGCACCGTCTCCGGCGAGGGGCACATTGCGTGGGATCCGCAGGGCGTCACCTCCACGGCGACCTTCCGCACCGCCGGCACCGACCTCGCCGCCGCCTTCGGCCCGGTCACCGGCATCGCCACGGAGATCCGCTTCACCGACCTGCTCGCACTAGAGAGCGCTCCCGGGCAGGTTGCCACGATCAAGTCCATCAATCCCGGGATCGCGGTGACCGACGGCACGATCCGCTACCAGACGCTCGCCGACGCGCGTGTCCAAGTCGAAAGCGGCGAGTGGCCGTTCGCGGGCGGGCGCCTGACCCTCGACCCGACCCTGCTCGATTTCAGCCAGCAGGCCGAACGCCGGATGACCTTTCACGTCTTGGGCATGGCGGCCGATCGCTTCCTCCAGCAGTTCGACTTCAAGAACCTCGACGCGACCGGCACGTTCGACGGCGTGCTGCCGATGGTATTCGACCAGTCGGGCGGGCGGATCGAGAACGGGCACATGACGGTGCGCGAAGGCGGCGGCACCATCGCCTATGTCGGCGACCTGACCGAGAAGGATCTCGGCTTCTGGGGCAACCTCGCTTTCCAGGCGTTGAAGTCGCTCCGCTACCGCAGCCTGGCGATGACGATGAATGGCCCGCTCGCCGGCGAGATGATCACCGACGTGCGTTTCGCCGGCGTCAGCCAGGGCGAGGGCGCGAAGGCGAACGTCCTCATCCGCCGTCTCCAGCGTCTGCCGTTCGTGTTCAACGTCCGAATCAAGGCGCCCTTCCGCGGCCTGATCGATTCGGCGCAGAGCTTCTACGAGCCGCGCCGCCTGATCCAGCGCAACCTGCCCGCGCTCATCGAACAGCAGAACAAATCCGTTCAGCCCCCCGCAAGCGCCCCCGTGCCACAGAAGGATCGACAATGATGAGGATAGCGACCTTGGTTGCGGTGCTTCTCGGCGGGTGCGTCAACGTCACCGCGCCGAACAAGCCGATCGAGATCAACCTCAACATCAACGTCACGCAGGAGGTGGTCTACCGTCTTGACAACGAAGCGAAGACGCTGATCCAGCAGAACCCGGGGATATTCTGATGCGCAAGTCGGTGTTCATTGCAGGTGCTCTGGTGCTGGCGGGAATGGCAACCGCCGCTTACGCGCAGCGCGACCCCGCCTATGCCGCGGCGCGGGCGTCGGGGCAGGTGGGCGAGCAGCCCGACGGCTATCTCGGCATCGTCGGCGCGGGTGGGCCGGAACTGCGCGCGCTGGTCAGCAACATCAACATTCAGCGCAAGTCCGCCTACACGCAGAAGGCGTCGGCGAGCGGCGCGACGGTGGAGCAGCTCGCCTTCACCAGCGGCTGCAACCTGATCGCGCAGACCGCCGCGGGCGAAAAATATCGCACCCCCGAAGGCGTATGGAAGACACGCACGGCGGCGGCGCCCGAACGCGATGGGCGCTGTGCCTGACCTTCAAAAGCTCCCCGAGCTTGTCTCTGGGAGGGGGACCGCCACCGAAGGCGGTGGTGGAGGGGCATAGCGCGGGAGCGTCCCCTGTGCCGCCGCGCCCCTTCGTCAACCGCTTCGCGGCTGCCACCTTCCCGAGCAAGCTCGGAGAGGACAAGCAGTGCGGTTGACTCGGCAGAGTCGCTTTTCTAAACGCCCCCTCGAAGTCCGGAGGGTCACCCCATCGGTTCCGTCGCCGTGGCTCGCGTGCCCGGCGGCGTTTTGCTATTCAATGGGTTAGACTTGGCCGACCATCGCGAAGACCTGGACGCACGCATCGCCGCCGCCAAGGCGACCGAGGGCGCGCGTGTGGGCGACGTGCCCGGCAAGCCTGCCAAGGGCTATAGCCAGGGGTCGCGCGTTCTCGCCGAGCTGATCGGTGCGCCGCTCGGCGGCGGCATCCTCGGCTGGGCGCTCGACCGCTGGCTCGGCACCAGCCCGTGGCTGCTGCTTGTGCTGCTGGTGCTCGCGATCGTGGTCGCCTTCCGCAACATCTTCCGCATCTCCAAGGAGCGCGCCGAATAATGGCCGGTGAGATCGACCCGATGGAGCAGTTCATGGTCGAGCCCGTGCTCGGCCGTCACCTGTCGCTGTTCGGCTACGACGTGTCGTTCACCAACTCGGCGCTGTTCATGGTCGTCGTGTTCGTGGCTCTGCTGGTGTTCATGGCCGGCGGGCTGCAGCGCCGGCTGATCCCCGGCCGCTGGCAGGTGGCGGTCGAAAGCGCGGTGGCCTTCATCGACAACATGGTGACCGTCAATATCGGCAAGGGCGGCAAGCGCTTCGCCCCGTATATCTTCTCGCTGTTCTTCTTCATCCTGTTCGCGAACCTTGTCGGCGTGCTGCCGCTGGCGATTGTGCCGGGGCTGCACACCTTTGCAGTAACCAGCCACATCACCGTGACGGCGGTGCTCGCCTTCTTCTCCTTCGCGATCGTGCTCGGCGTCGGCTTCTGGAAGCACGGCTTCAAATTCTTCTCGCTGTTCGTGCCGCACGGCGCGCCGGGCTGGCTGATGCCGGTCATCATCCCGGTCGAGTTCGTCTCGTTCATGGTGCGCCCGTTCAGCCTCGGCCTCAGGCTGTTCGTCGCGATGACCGCGGGACACATTCTGCTCGAGGTGTTCGGCGCCTTCGCGGTCCAGGGGCTGAACTCGGGCTCGGGCCTCGGCGTCGGCGTCTGGTTCGCCTCCATGGTGATGATCATCGGCGTGTCGGCACTCGAGCTGCTCGTCTGCGCGATCCAGGCCTATGTCTTCGCGCTGCTGACCTCGCTCTACCTCCACGACGCGGTCAACCTTCACTAGAGGCGTTTTCGCCTCAACTTCCCCTCAACTTCCAATCT
>CAXTNG010000297.1:0-2549 GCA_964245475.1 uncultured Sphingomonas sp.
TTGAGGCTCGCGACCTCGGCCTTGAAGCGCTTGGCGGGCGCGATCCGCTCCTCCAGCGGCATGCCGAGCCCGCCGCCGGTGGTGATGTTGAGCACCGCGTCGCTCGCCTGCTTGATGCGCGGCAGGAACGCCTGGAACAGCGCGGGATCCTGGCTCGGCCGCCCGGTCTCGGGATCGCGGGCGTGGAGGTGGAGGATCGCGGCGCCGGCCTCCGCCGCAGCAACCGACTGCTCGGCGATCTCGTCGGCGGTCACCGGCAGGTGCGGCGACATGCTCGGCGTGTGGATCGATCCCGTGATCGCGCAGGTGATGATGGTCTTGGGCGACGTGCGCATCGTGGACGGTCCTTCAGGGCTCAAAGACGGGAGGGTGCAGCGCCGTGTGCGCCAGCCTGATGAGGCCGAGCATGTCGAACACCGGCCGCGCCGTCGCGCGCGTGACCGCGGCGGCGAAGGGCGGGAGGTCGCTGCACTGCAGCAGGATCGCGCCGGTCTCGGGCGCCGCCGCGACCAAGTCGGTGGCGGCGGCGATGGTCTCCTCCTCCAGCCGATCGCGGTCGATCGCCGGCGCGCCCGCCAACATGCGATCGAACTCGGGCCGTTCGCTCATCGCGGCGATCGCCAGCCGCTCGGACTCGGCGATGCCGGCCGCGGCGAAGGCGCGGGCGTTCATTGACGGCCGGCTGACGCAGATAATCCCCAGCTTGGCAGCCGGCGACAACGACCCGAGGAGCAAGGGTGCGAGCAGCATCACCGAGAGGAACACCGGCACCCCGACTGCGGCGCGCACGGCGTCCTGATGGTAGACGAACGAGCCGCAGGCGCCGCAGATCACGTCCGCCCCGCGCTGCTCGAGCCGGCGCGCGCCCTCGACCAGCAGCTCGGTCAGCGCGGGATCGCCGCTGAACAGCAGCGACAGGTCGTCGCACGCGATCGGCTCGTACTGCACCGGGAAGGGGAAGGAGGCGGCGTGCTGGACATTGCCACGCAGCAGCTCATAGCTCGAATCGAGGCAGAGGATGCCGATCGACTGGCCGGCCACCGCGCGGCCGCCGCCGCGCTGCTTCCTCGACCAGTCCGGAGCGGGCACCGCGACCAACGAGCGTTCGTCAGGAATGCGGCGCTTCGAGCGCAACGTCGTTCTCGCCCGGTGCCTCGGCGCGGCGCGCCAGCGCGGTCGTCAGCATCTGGCCGCCAGCGACGAGCGCCGCCACCACCACCAGCCAGCGCAGCCATTCGAGCGGCATCGACTTGACGACGAACGCGGCGATCAGCACCGCCGGGATACCCGCGAGCGTCAGCGCCACCGACGCCCACAGGTGGTAGCGGCCGCTGCGGATGAAGCCGTGCCCGCCGATCGGCTGGAGCAGTCCGCATGCCGTCATCATGATCGGGAAGGCGACGATCGGGTTCATACCCAGCAAGCTTACGGTCAGCAGGCAGGGCGCGTAGAAGCCGACGCCAGCCATCATCAGCCCGCCCAGGCAGAAAGTGATGACCACCGCGAGCGCCAGCGGCGCACCCGACAGGCCGGTCGCGACGCCGCCCGCCGGCAGAAGCTCGAGGTTCCTGGCTACGAACAGCCCGGCTGCCACGAGCAGGGCGATGCCCATCACCAGTTGAATGGCGCGGCGCGGCGCCCGCACGACGAGCGACATGCCAAGCAGCGACCCCAGGACCGAGGCGCCGACCATCGCGCCCAGGGTGGTCATGTCGACCTTGACGACGACGATGAAGATCAACGCCTGCAGAACGGTGGGCAGCGCATATCCCACGTTTAGCGTGCCCGGCAGCAGATCGTCCGGCATCCGGCGCAGCGCCTTGTAGACAGCCGTGGTCGGCGCAAACGCGCCCACGCCGAGCGTGTCGAAGAAACTCAATACCCCACCGACCGCGAAATCGGCGGGCCTGGCGCGGGCAGCCGGAACTGCCGTCGACCTCGAACGGCGCCGCTCGGCCATCCACCAGAACCAGGTGAACCACAACGCCACGATCGCGAGCAGACCGAGCAGCCAATAAGGACGATCGTTCAACGCTGCCGCTCCCGTCCGACAAGACAACCATGCCGAGGTCGGCGTCCATCAGCGTATGACGGCGATCGACTGACCCTGCGTCAAACAACATAGTAGCACTCGGTTAATGTCAACTCGCTTTCGTGAACCGAGTTGAAGCGGCCAGATCGCCCGTCGTTTTCATGGCCACGCGTTCGTTCCGCCACGCAGCGGGGAGTGTCGCTAGGTTCGCTCGGGCATGTCCGTACGAATGTCAGCCACAGGGTCGCCGACACGCCGCGCCCGGAATCGAATCCCGATAGTCACTGGACATGAATTAGCCTTGACAGGCTCTATAACCTAATTAGCCTCGGTTTCTTCCCACGGTTAGGGCCGGGACAGAAAAGGGGATTGGGGAGATGATCAGCGTTTCGGGTGCGGGGTTCAAACTGCGAGTGGCTCTGCTGAGCTGTTCGGCAATGGTCGCGGCGGGTCCGGCCTGGGCGCAGTCCGATGCGACCGCTGCCAATGCGCAGGCCGGTACCCCGGCCACGGAAGG
>CAXTNG010000297.1:2559-4042 GCA_964245475.1 uncultured Sphingomonas sp.
GTCAGGACACCGATCGCGTCGATGCGGCAGACATCGTCGTCACGGCGACCCGCCGCGCGGAGCGGCTGCAGGATGTTCCGATCGCGATCACATCGGTTAGCGGCGAGCGGCTGGCCGCAACCGGAACGTCGGATTTCTCCGCTCTCATCGGTAAATCCGCAGGTCTGGCCTTCACCCGCGGCAACAATGGCGATCGCTCGTCCAACCGCCTGTCGATCCGCGGTCTCAGCGGCCTGACGGGTGTCGCAAGCGAGTTTCCGGTGGTCGGCGCCTACCTCGACGAAGTGCCGATCTCGGACGTCAGCATTCCCGACATCGGGCTGGTCGATCTCGAACGCGTCGAGGTCCTGCGTGGACCGCAAGGCACGCTCTATGGTGAAGGTTCGATGGGCGGCACGATCCGCTACGTCACCGCGAAGGCCGATCCGACCCGGTTCACCGGCTTCGCGACGGGCGAGGTTTCCGATACGCGCGGTGGCGGCACGAACTATCGCGGCACCGGCGCGATCAACATCCCGCTCGCCACCGACGTCGCCGCGCTGCGCGTCGCCGGCTTCTACGACCGCGATGGCGGCTTCGTGGACAACGCCGCGACCGGCCAGCGCAACGCCGACGATTTCAAGCGGTACGGCGCGCGCGGGTCATTGGTCGTCAAGCCGACCGATGCATTCTCGATCACAGCGACCGGCATGTACCAGCGCTACGAAGGTGGTATCCCGCCGGTGGTCTTCACGACGGTGATCCCCGGCGTGACTCCAACGTTGCTCACCGCTGGTCAGGCCGGACCGACCACGGCGTATAAGCAATCTAATTCCTTCTCGAACGATCGCCTGTACGTCGGCAACCTGCTGTTGTCCTACGATCTCGACTTCGCGACGCTGACCTCGTCGACCTCATATTACGATCGCGCCGGTGACGGCTCACGCGACGAAACCGAAACCTCTCGCAACGTCGAGCAGGCGCTCAGCCAGTTCACCACCAGCCCGCTGGGTCCGTTCTTCGTGGATGCCGGCGTTCCGCTCGGCCCGGGTGGCCAGTTCATCGTCCGCAACGGCACGCAAGTCTCGTACGATTTCGGCAACCGGACCTTCTCGCAGGAGCTGCGGCTTGCCTCTTCGGGCGACTCTCGCTTCCGCTGGACGCTTGGCGGCTATTACCGCCATCGCCGCATCGACAGTGATGCTGTCACCGTTGCGCCCGACACTGTCGCGGTACAGCGGGTGCTGATCGCGATCCCGGCAGCGTTCGGTGGGCCGTATGCCGGAAACCCCACCTTCGCAGGCGAATTGCAGCGGACGAATTCGGAGACGAAATACCGGCAGTTCGCGGGCTTCGCGGATGCGACCTTCGCGCTGACCGAGCAGTTCGAAATCACCGGCGGCCTCCGCTACCTCAACGAGCGGGTCTCGGCCGCGAACTCCAACGCGGCCGGGAACACCCCCCCCCGCCCGCACGTACAGACCTATACCGACACCCGATTACC
>CAXTNG010000297.1:4052-4624 GCA_964245475.1 uncultured Sphingomonas sp.
TATCCGAACACCGTCTTCGCCACGCAGCCGGTTACGCAGAACAAGCTGCTCTACAGGGCGGGCGTGGCATTCAAACCGACCAGCGACCTGCTGTTCTACGGTCAGGTCGCGACGGGCTCGCGTCCGGGCGGCGTGAACGAGCGGGCGAACCCGGCGGTCAGTGCGGCCGTGTCGCCGCGCTCCTATGATGGCGATTCCGTAACGACGTACGAGGTCGGCGCGAAGACCAGCCTGCTCAACCACACGTTGATCGCCAACGCGGCCGCCTACCTCACCGACTGGGACGACATCCAGATCGCGGATGCGCGCGATGTCCAGTTCCCGATCGTGCGCAACGCGGCCAAGGCACGGGTCAAGGGGTTCGAACTCGAACTGACGGCGCGTCCGGCGCCCAGCTTCGAGTTCGGTGCGGTGTTCGCCTACACCGACTCCAAATTTCGTGGCAATTCGATCGCGCTCACCGGCGGGCGGTTCCTCGTCAATGACGGTCAACTCCTGCCCGCGGCACCGAAGTACACGGTCAGCGCCTTCACCAACTGGCGGCACCAGCTGAGCGACAACGTCCGGCTCAT
>CAXTNG010000298.1:0-4624 GCA_964245475.1 uncultured Sphingomonas sp.
AGACACCGACGCGACCCTGATCGCCGTCCCCGATGCGGCCCAGCCCGGCTGGTCCCGCCGCCACGCCGACCCGCTGCCCGCGCAACCGGCGCCCGCCGCGACCGTGCCGCCGAGCTGGACCGGCCACCGCGGGCTCTGCCCGCCCGACGCCGAGCAGGTGAATGCCCCCGACTGGTCCCGCTTCCTCGATTGCTGCACCCGCGCGTTGCCGACGCCGATCCTGACTCCGTTCGACCAAGCCCAGCCGATCGGCACGCTCGTCCTCACCTGGACCGCCTCGACCCCCGACGCCCGCTACGCGCTGGAGGAAGCGACCGAGGCCGACCTGTCGGATGCCGAGGAAATCTGGACCGGCACCGATCTCACGACCATCGTCACGGTGCCGCGCGAGGGCATCTACCGCTATCGCCTCACCGCCCGCGATGGCGAGGACGTCAGCGCCCCCTCGGCGATCGCGGTCGCGGTGGTCGACCGCGCCTGGGCGATCAAGCCGCCGGCCGCCTTCGACGGCTTCGAGGAGGGGATACTCACCACCCTTCATCAGGCCATTCTGCGCACCGCGGCCGCCACCGGCGAGCTGTTCGCGATGCTCTCGCTCCCCCGCCACTTCCGCACCACCGCGGCGACCCTCCACGCCGAGCGATTGGTGACGCTCGCCGGCTACGACCCCGCCGAGGTCCGCAGCCTCTCGTTCGGCGCGCTCTACCACCCTTGGCTGGTCACCCCATCCGGTGACGTCGACACCCCCGCGCTGATCGAATTTCCTCCGGACGGGATCGCCGCCGGTATTGCCGCCGCCCGCTCGCTGTCGCGCGGTGCCTGGATCGCCCCCGCCAACGAGCTCATCCGCGATGTGGTCGCGCTCGCCGGCCCGCTCGACGACGCCGACCGCCAGCAGCTCGGCGAAGCGGGCCTGAACCTCGTCCGCCACGACGCGCGCGGCTTCCTCGTCCTTGACGCGCAGACCCTGTCGCCGGAACCCGAGTGGCGCCAGATCAACGTTCGCCGCCTGATGTCGCTGCTCCGCCGCACCGCGCTCGACCGCGGCCGACGTTACGTCTTCGAGCCCAATGGCGACGTTCTCCGCCGCGCGGTCGAGCGCGGCTTCACCCAGATGCTCGACGAGCTGTTCCGCCGCGGCGCCTTCGCCGGCACCGGCCGCGACGACAGCTACAGGCTCACCGTCGACCCCACCTCGCAGGACCGCGACGCCGGCCGCCTGGTCGTCGAGATCGGGGTCGCGCCCGCCCAGCCGATGCGCTTCCTCACCGTCCGCCTCGTCCAGTCGGGCGAGCGGTTCAGCGTCGCGGAGGCGCGGTGATGTACCCGTTCACCGCCTTCAACTTCTCGGTCGAGATCAACCGCGAGGGCGGCCCGCTGGTTCAGGCTGCCTTCTCCGAATGCGACGGCCTCGAGATGACGATGGACATCAAGACGATCCGCGAGGGCGGCGCCAACGATCGCGCCCACCGCGTCGGCGGCACGGTCTCGTACAGCAATCTCACCCTCAAGCGCGGCATGACCGACAGCTTCGACCTGTGGACCTGGTTCCGCGACACGATCGACGACCCGAGGCAGCGCGCCGATGCCGAGGTCGTGGTGCTCGCCGCGGACGGCCAGAGCGAGCGGGTCCGCTTCCAGCTCTCGCGCTGCCTGCCGGTGAAATTGAAGGCGCCGCCGCTCAACGCCGCGCAAGGTCAGGTCGCGGTCGAGGAACTGCAGATGGCGTATGAAACTCTCAAGCTCGTGCCGGGACGCGGCTGATGGCGGGACTCCTCAAGGCGCGGCTGATCGAGCTGGAGACCGACTTCAAGACCGAGAAGTCGGGCGGGCAGGACGTGACCGTCCAGTTCAATCCCGACACCTTGAAGGTCACCTTCGCCAACCAGCTCGTCCAGCCGCAGGGTGGCGACCAGGCCTCGGGCAGCGCCGGCCGCCAGTTCGTCGGCGCGGGCACGACCAAGCTCGCGCTGACGCTGTGGTTCGACGTCACCGCGATGACCGACGACGCGGTCGACGACGTCCGCCGCCTGACCCAGAAGGTCATCTTCTTCATGACGCCCGCCAAGGACGCCGGCGATCCGCAGAAGCTGGTGCCGCCGGCGACCCGCTTCCTCTGGGGCTCGTTCATCTTCGACGGCATCGTCGAGGGGCTGGAGGAGAATCTCGAATTCTTCTCCCCCGACGGCAAGCCGCTGCGCGCCAGCATCGCGCTGACGCTCAGCCAGCAGAAGATCCTCGAATCCAGCTTCCAGGGAGACGGCAAGGTGCCCTCCAGCCCGGGCCAGACGCCGCTGAAGGCCGCCAAGGCGGGCGACACGCTGCAGGGCCTCTCCGCCGGCCTGAGCATCGGCGGAAGCGTCGGCATCGGCGGCGGGGGGAGCTGGCAGGCGGTCGCCTCGGCCAACGGCATCGAGGACCCGCTGCGCCTGCAGCCCGGGCAGCTCATCAACCTGAACGCGCAGGCGCGCGTGCAGGTCGGATTGCAGTGAGGGAGCGCGCATGCCCATAGCCATCCAGGAATTCGAGGCGGTCGCCGATCGCAGCGGCAGCCCATCCGGCGACGGCAGCGGCGACGCCGCCGGCGACCGCCGCCCGCTGGAGCCCCGCCGCGTCATGCCGGCACTCACCCGGCTTGCGATGCGCGCGCGCAGGACTTGGGCGCACTGATGCCCGCCGCAGCCGCCTCTGCCCTTCCGCTCCGCTCGGCCCGGCCCGTGCTGGAGATCGGCGGCGAGCGGCGGCCGGCGATCGAGGCGGCGCTGATGACGCTGGAAATCGCCGATCGCGTCGAGGGCATGGCGCGCTGCGAGGTCGTGCTCGGCAATTGGGGGAGCGACGACGGCCCCGGCTTCCAACATTTCGACCGGCAGGTGATCGAGTTCGGCAAGCCGGTGAAAATCACGCTCGCCGGCGACACCTTGTTCGACGGCCGGATCAGCGCGATCACCGCCGACTATCCCGATGGTGGCCCGCCGACGATCGGCCTGCTCGCCGAGGACCGCCTCCAGGACCTGCGCATGACGCGGCGCACCCGCGCGTTCGCCGATCAGAGTCTCGCCGACGTGGTGAACGCGGTCGCAAGCGACCACGGTCTCAACGCGCAGGTCGACCTCGACGGCCCGACCACCCCGATCCTCGCGCAGGTGAACCAGAGCGACCTGGCCTTCCTGTTCGACTGCGCGCGCCGCGAGGACGCGATCGTCTGGGTCGATGGCGACACGCTCCATGCCGCCTCTGCCCGCCCCGACGACAAGGTCGAGCTGCGTTGGGCCGGCACCCTGCGCACCTTCTCCGTCATCGCCGACCTCGTCGACCAGCGCACCGCGGTCGTCGCCGCGGGCTGGGACGTCGGCGGCAAGGAGACGGCGAGCAACCGCGCCACGTCCGACGCGATCCAGAGCGAGTTGGGCGGCACCGACAGCGGCGCCTCGGTCCTCCAGCAAGCCTTGGGCGAACGCGCCGACGCGATCGTCCACGGTTGCCCCCGCGACGCGCAGGAAGCCCGCGCGCTCGCCGAAGCCAGCTTCCGCTACGCCGCGCGCCGCTTCGTCACCGGCGAAGGCGTCGCGGAGACCAGCGCCGGCCTGCGCGTCGGCGCCACCCTCGCGCTCGCCGGTCTCGGCCCGCTGTTCGACGGCGACTATCGCGCCACCCGCATCACCCACCGCTTCGACCTTGCCGAGGGGCTGCGCAGCGAATTCGCCTGCGAGCGGCCCGGGATCGGCAAGCCATGACCCGCCTCCTCGACATGGACCGCGCCGATGCCCAAGTCCACGAGCGCATCCCCGACGGCTGGGGCGGCCGCTGGTACGGCGTCGCGCCGGCGCTGGTCACCGACATTCAGGACCCCGACGGCCAGGGCCGCGTCAAGCTCAGGCTCCCATGGTCTCCCGACGGTCCCGGCAAAGATTACGAGGCCTGGGCGCGGATCGCGACGCTCTTCGCCGGCGACAACCGCGGCAGCTGGTTCATCCCCGATGTCGGAGACGAGGTGCTCGTCGCGTTCGAGCACGGCTCTCCCACCCGCCCCTACATCCTCGGCGGGCTGTGGAACGGCAAGGACAAGCCCACCGAGACGATCGACAGGCGCAACTCGATCAAGTCGATCCGCAGCCGCAACGGCGTCAAGCT
The DNA here is from genome assembly GCA_964245475.1 of uncultured Sphingomonas sp. Lineage (GTDB taxonomy): Bacteria > Pseudomonadota > Alphaproteobacteria > Sphingomonadales > Sphingomonadaceae > Sphingomonas. The sequence goes on from CAXTNG010000298.1 coordinate 4,135, forward strand.
GACCCTCGACGACACCGACGGCCAGGAACGCTTCCGCGTCGAGACCCCCGGCGGCCAGAGCGTTACGCTCAAGGACGGCCCCGGCCAGGTCACGATCGAAGATTCGAACGGCAACAGCATCAAGCTCGAGACCGCCGGGATCACGATCACCGCCGCGGCCAAGGTCACGGTCAACGCGAGCCAGGTCGCGGTCTCCGCCGGCATGGTCACCGTCGACGCGGCGATGTCGAAGTTCTCGGGCGTGGTCCAGTGCGACACGATGATCTCGAACACGGTGATCTCGGCGACCTACACGCCGGGCGCGGGGAACATCTGGTGATGGCGACTGCACTCGCTCCTCATCCGGTCGCCTGGACGCCGCCCCGCCCGCTCTGGTGGGGCGGCGAGCCGGGCCAACGCGCGCCCCAGATCCTCCGCTTCGCCAGCGACGACTTCATGGACCAGCTCCTCGCCACCCTGGCCGAGGCGGGCGCATCGCCCGCCCCGAGAC
>CAXTNG010000299.1:0-3178 GCA_964245475.1 uncultured Sphingomonas sp.
GTGCCGCCGTATGAGTGAACGGAGGGCTACTGCCCTGCCGCCAACCCGCTGACATACTGTCCGCCTGCCTTTACCTGCGCGGTCGATGCGCTCAGCGCCCCGCCGATCGGCTCGGCGCGTCCCTTCAGGCATTGCGCCAGGAAGTTCTCGGCGACCGCGTTGAACGCGATGCTGTTTGCCGGCCGGGCGAAGCCGTGGCCTTCGTCGGGGAACACCACATAGGTCACCGGGATGTTCTTCGCCTGCATCGCCGCGACGATCTGGTCGCTCTCGCGGACATTGACGCGCGGGTCGTTCGCTCCCTGCCCGATCAGCAGCGGCCGCTTGATCTTGTCGACATAGGTCAGCGGCGAGCGCTTTTTGAGCAGCGCGCGGCCGTCGTCGGTGGTCGGGTCGCCCATCCGCTTGTAGAATTGCTGCTTGCCCGCTTCCCAATAAGGCGGGATGGTCTGGAGCAGCGTGAACAGGTTCGACGGCCCGACGACATCGACCCCGCAGGCGAAGGTGTCTGGCGTGAAGGTCATCCCGGCGAGCGTCGCATAGCCGCCGTAGCTGCCGCCCATGATCGCGACCGTGTTCTTGGCCGTCACCCCGCTCTTCACCGCCCAGTCGACTGCGTCGAGCAGGTCGTCGTGCATCTTGCGGCCCCATTGCAGGTCGCCTGCGGAGATGAACGTCTTCCCGAACCCGGTCGAGCCGCGGTAGTTGACGGAGAGCACCGCATAGCCGCGGTTCGCCAGCCACTGGTGGACGCTGAAATAGCCATATTCGTCGCGCGCCCACGGCCCGCCATGGACGTACAGCACCATTGGCACCGCGACGTTCGGTCGCCCGTCGCCGTCCGGGTCGCTCCCCGGCGGCAGCGACAGGTAGGACACCAGCGTCAGCCCGTCGCGCGCCTTGATCTCGCGCGGGTACATCGCGACCAGCGGCGCGCCCTCGAGCTCGGGCCGCCCGACGAACAGCTTGGTCAACGTCTTGGCCTTGCGGTCGTAGAGGTAGGTCGCCGCGGGCGTAACGACCGGGTCGTTGACGACGATCCACTTGCCGTCATCCTCCGTCCGCGAAGTGACGGTGTTCTTGCCCTTCAGCCGCTGCTTGAGGAAGGCGAGGTCAGGCGCGACCGCGGGATCGACCGGCTTCCACTCCTCGGTCAGGTAATCGACGGCATAGGCCTGCGCCTTGCCCGTCCGCGGGTCGAACAGCACGTCTCCGACGTCGGCGCGCGCATCCTGGCCCAGCACAGTCGTCTTGCCCGTCGCGACATCCTGCGCGACCAGCGCCGCCGTGTCGCGCCCGCGCGAATCCTGCCAGTACAGGGTCTTGCCGTCCTGCGAGAAGCCGAGCGGGTTGGTGGTGAGCGAATCGTCCAGGCCGTTGCTGGCGAAGGGCTGCGCTTCGACCTGCCCGTCCTTGATGCGATAGTAGTCCGCACCCCCGCTCGGCAGCTGCTTCACCGCAAGCCGGAGCGCCAGCTGCTCGTCGGCGACGAAGGCCGCGTAATCCCCGTCGTTCTGCTTGACCAAGGTCAGCTTGCCGCTCGCGAGATCGAGGCTGTAGGCGTCGTGCCAGCGCGCGTCGCGATTGTTGACGCCGATCAGGATGCGATCCTTCACCCGCGGGCTGATGTTGATGATCTCGACCCGCGTCTTCTCGAACGGGGTCAGCGCGCGCTCCTGCCCGGTCGCAACATCGACGCCATAGAGCAGGAAGTTCTCGTCGCCGCCCTTGTCGTTGACGTAGAGGATTTGCCTGGAATCCGGCGACCAGTAATATTGCCGGATTGGCCGCGCCTTCTCGGCGGTCAGCGGCTTGGCGGCGGCGGGATTGCCGGCGGGCGCGACCCAGATGTTGAGCACCCCGTCGCGCGGCGCGGTCCACGACAGCCATTGGCCATCGGGGCTGATCTTGCCGTTCGCCTTGCTCGGGTTGCCGAACAGTTTCGCGCGCGCGATCAGCGGCACCGGATCGGCGGCGAGGAGCGGCGCAGCCGTCCCGAGCATCGCCGCCAGCACAACGGCCCTGGTGAACCCGCGCATCGCCTTTTCTCCCATGCAATCGACGCGGGCGAAGCTGCACCCGCCCGCGTCGGCTTGCAAGAGTGTCAGGCCCAGACCGGCGCCCCTCGCCCCGCCTTCCGCCGCCGCGACCAGAGCTGATGGTACATATAGAGGCCGGAGATCGCGAGGTAGAGCAGCGACACGCCGCCCGCGAGCTGCAGCCAGCGTCCGGTCAGGCCGAACAGGTCGCCGCGATGGAGCTGCTTCAGCTTCTGGTGATATTCCCAGCCGGTCGGGAAGCTCAGGTCCGGATACCCCTGCTCCCACATCCGCATCCGCGCGCCGGTGCGCCCGTTGAAGATGTGCTGCGACGTATCGGCATCGGCGGCTACGACCGCACCCTGCGGATAGCCGGCGAAATAGCGCAATCGCAGCACCTTGATACCCGTGTCCGGCTCGGCCTTGGCGAAGGCCGCAAGCGTTGTCCGCGTCATGCCGGCGAGCTCGCCGTCCGTTATCGGGGAGGACCGATCACCGGAGAGCGCATCGGGCGCGCGTTTGCCGTTCAGCGCCTGATGGACGATCGACCCGACGCTGTCGACAGAGAGCGCAAGGCCGGTCAGCGTGACCCAGATCACCAGCGCCGAAGCCGCCAGCGCGGTCCAGCGATGCAGCCTGCGCCACCAGTCGCCGCCCTTCCAGAAAGCCTGCCGCCGTCCCGCCCTGGCGCGCATGCGATACAGCTTGAGATAGTGCACCAGGCCGGTGACGACCAGCACAACCATTCCGATGCTGAGAAGAGCCATCAGGATCGGCCAATAAGTGCCTACAAATTGAAAGCGGTGCAGATATTTGAATACGGCTCGCGTCGCGCGGACGTCGCCGCCGGGCGGCGGTGGAGGCAGGTCGGCGGCGGGCAGTTCGGCCGCCAGTAGGGCGGCGAAGACGAGGCTCATGAAGTCGGCTCCGGGCGGCGGTGTGTCAAGAACTTAGGCCGCGATTGAGGGGCTGTCAAAACCGCGGCCCGGCGAGCCGCCCTTGCACCGTTGCGCCGGGCGCCGCCTCGACCCGCCCGAACAATACGGGCTCGCGACGCCGCCGCCGCTCGGCTTCGGTACGCCCCTCGCCGCCGCCCCGCCGCCGCGCGACGCACGGGAAGAACAAACGCCGCCGCTCGG
>CAXTNG010000299.1:3188-4618 GCA_964245475.1 uncultured Sphingomonas sp.
GCGACGCGATCCACCACGGCAGCGGGCCGTCGTTGGGCCGCACCGTCCAGCGCGCGCCGCTCGCCAGATCGAAGATCAAATGCTCGGTCCCCATCTGGACATGCCCGGCAACCTTGCCCTCCGCGCTGCGAAGTTCGACCAGGCGCAACGGTTGGCCCGGCGCCGCGGCACGGCCGAGCGCAGCCGTTCGCGCGATCGCGGCGGAATAGTCGATGCCGGCGGACAGTGGTGAAGCGGAATAGTCCGGCGCCGACACGACTGAATAATTGTCTGGCCCGTAGATGTGCTGGCGCTGCATCAGCATGTCCGGATCGGTCGCCGGGGCGCGCGTCAGCAACGCCCGCATGTCCGCCAGCTGGATGCCGAGCCCCATCGCGAGCACCCATGCGAGCAGCACGCCCGCCAGGATCGCGCTCAACCGGTGCCACCGCAGCATCCGCCTTTTCCTCTCGCCGGTGCCGATCGCAGCCATCGCGGCTGCGATTGTGCAGATAATCCGCGGCGGTTTTGCCCGTATCGCCGCGTGCTTGCGGGTCTGTCCTACAGCCGCTGGATCGTGCAAGGGTGCGACATGGCACCGACGGCGCTTTCAATGGGTCGACGGGCAATTGCGATGGGAGCCGCCGACGGGCCGGGCACGCTAGTGTCAACCTGGTGTCAACTTCGGCGAGTGACGCCGCCATCGCGCGCGGCTATCTGCCCCGGCCATGACCGCTATCACCCCTTCCGTCGTCGCTGAGCACGGCCTCTCACCCGAGGAATACGACCGCGTTCTGCATGCGCTCGGCCGCGAGCCCAACCTCGTCGAGCTCGGCATCTTCTCGGTGATGTGGTCCGAGCATTGCTCGTACAAGTCGAGCCGCATCCACCTCAAGAAGCTGCCGACTACCGGTCCGCAGGTCATCTGCGGCCCCGGCGAGAATGCGGGGGTGGTTGATATCGGCGACGGGCAGGCCGCGATCTTCAAGATGGAGAGCCACAACCACCCCAGCTACATCGAGCCTTATCAGGGGGCTGCGACCGGGGTCGGCGGAATCCTGCGCGACGTGTTCACCATGGGTGCGAGGCCGATCGCCAACATGAACGCGCTCCGCTTCGGCCGCCCGGACCATCCGAAGACACGCCACCTGATCGCGGGCGTCGTCCACGGCATCGGCGGCTACGGCAATTGCGTCGGCGTGCCGACCGTCGGTGGGGAGGTGAATTTCCACTCCGCCTATGACGGCAACATCTTGGTCAACGCGATGACCGTCGGCGTCGCGGACAGGGACAAGATATTCTACTCGGCTGCGTCGGGCGTCGGCAATCCGATTGTTTATGTCGGCTCCAAGACTGGCCGTGACGGCATCCACGGCGCGACGATGGCGTCGGCGGACTTCGGCCCAGATTCAGACGGGGATGCCGACGCCAAGCGCCCCACCGTGCAGGTC
>CAXTNG010000300.1:0-1976 GCA_964245475.1 uncultured Sphingomonas sp.
TGTTGACGAAGGTGATGATCGGAATATCGCGCAGGCGACAGACTTCGATCAGCTTCAGCGTGCGCGCCTCGATGCCCTTGGCGGCGTCGATCACCATCACCGCCGAATCGACGGCGGTCAGCGTGCGGTAGGTGTCCTCGCTGAAGTCCTCGTGCCCCGGCGTGTCGAGGAGGTTGAAGGTCAGCCCGTCCCGCTCGAACGTCATCACCGACGACGTGACCGAGATGCCGCGCTGCTGCTCGATCTTCATCCAGTCCGAGCGCGCCCGCCGGTTCGCGCCGCGCGCCTTGACCTCGCCAGCGAGGTGGATCGCGCCGCCGAACAGCAGCAGCTTCTCGGTCAGCGTGGTCTTGCCGGCGTCGGGGTGCGAGATGATCGCGAAGGTGCGGCGGTCGGAGGTGTGGGTCATTTTGGGCTTCGCTCTGGCGTGCGCGCTGTCGGAGGAGGTCGGGCGCGGATCGGAAGTTTAGGCTAAGTTTAGGGCAAAATCGGTAACATGTCCGTCCGCCCCGCCACCGTTATGGGATCTGCGGGCGGGGGGTGAAGGCGTCGCCGCACGCTCCTGACAGATCGGGCGCGTGTAGGACAGGGGTTTTTGGGGGGAGCGGTCAGGCGCGACTTGCGAAAGCGATGCCGCTCAGCCGTCGCCCGACTTGCCGGGCGAGGCGGCGACGCGGGCCAGCACGCGGATCAGCACGCTGCGGACGAAGCCGAGGCCAGCGCCGGCAAGATCGGGGTGCAGCGGGTCCGACGGGCCGTGCAGCGCCGTCTCCAACCCGTCCCGCAGCTCGTCCCACCGCTCGGCCGAAGCGACGAGCTGCTCCTCCAGATCGGGCGCACCTGGCACGAGCGGCGCGTCGCCCGACGCGGGCGCGACGCCGAAATCTGCGTCGGGACGTGCGAAATCGGGCTTTGCGGCAAACATTCTGGCCCAGAACCCACCCATCGGAACCGATCCTATCGCGCTGGCGGAGCGATGTCGCCGTCTTCCTCGCGGAATGTGTCGCACAGGGCAGCCGGGCCGTGCTAGGGCGCGGCGATGACCGAAGCCTGGTGGAACGGCCGGCGGATCGCGGCGAGTGACGACATCGTCGTCGTCGAAGGCAACAGCTATTTCCCGCGCGAGGCGGTGGACGATGCGGTGCTGAGCAACAGCCCGACCACGAGCATCTGCCCGTGGAAAGGCACCGCGCATTATTACACGCTGACCGTCGACGGCGCCGAGAACCGGGACGCTGCCTGGTATTACCCAGAGCCCAAGGCCGCGGCGAAAGCGATCGCGGGGCGGGTGGCGTTCTGGAAGGGCGTGGAGGTGCGATGAGAGGGAGATGGCGCGCTCGCCCGACGGCACGACGTCACGGTGACGCGGCTGGATGGCCGGGGGCGAATTGCACGAGGTCCCAGAGGTTGCCGTAGAGATCGGCGAACACCGCGACGCGACCATAGTCATAGTCTGCGGGCAGGCGGACCCATTCGACCCCGGCGGCGGTGAAGCGGGCGTGGTCGCGCGCGAAATCGTCGGTGGCGAGGAACAGGAACACGCGGCCGCCGGCCTGATCGCCGATGTATTCGGCCTGGTGCTCGGTGGAGGCGCGGGCGAGGAGGATGCTGGTAGCGTTGGCGGGGGCGCCGGGCGGGCGGATGGTGACCCAGCGCTTGTCCTGTTCGGGCTGGTAGCTGTCCTCGACCAGCGCGAAGCCGAGCTTGCCGACGTAGAAGGCGAGCGCCTCGTCATAGTCGCGGACAACGAGGGCAATGTGGGCGAGGTGGGGCATACAGTGCTCCGTCACCATGATGTTGGCCGCTTCAAGCGAATTGAAAACCGGCTTGGCTTTTTCAAAAACACAGCACATTTTTTGAAAGCGCCACGGGCACCAATGCCACTGTCACCGTAATCCCGCTTTGCGCCGTCGATCGGCACTGGTAAGTGGCGAGCGTGGCCCAGGTGAATGTCTCGCTGCCCGACGACCTCAGCG
>CAXTNG010000300.1:1986-4583 GCA_964245475.1 uncultured Sphingomonas sp.
TCGAGCACCGCCACGTAAGCGCGCACGTCCGGACGGCGGCGGCGCAGGTCGAGCTGGCGGACTATGTGCGCGCGTTGGTGCGGCGCGACCGCGAGGATGAGGAGAAGCTCGTGGCGCTGCAGGCGGCGATCGACAAGGGGCGCGCCTCGGGGGTGAGCGAGCGCGATCCGTTCGAATATCTCGACGAGCTGCGCGCCCGGCTGCGCGGCGATGCCCGGAGCGCGGATGCGGCTTGAGCTGAGCCGCGAGGCGCAGGCGGACCTCGACGACATTCGCGACTACAGCGTCGAGCATTATGGGCTTTCGCGGGCCATTGCTTATCTGGATGCGGTGGAAGCAGCGTTCCGGCGCATCCTCGATTTTCCGGACATCGGCGTTACGCGATCCGACCTGCGAGGGGCGCTGCATAGCCTGCCCGCAGGCGAACATCGCATCTATTACGAGCACGATGGTGGGCGCGTGCTTATCCTGCGCATCCTGCACAAGCGGATGGATGAGCGGCGGCATCTGTAGATCCCAAGATCGAGCGACAGCATATAGGAGCAGGATGAAGCACGCGGAATTCAGGATCGGGCTGGAGTTCATCATGAGCGGCGCATGCTGGCGCTGCACCGACGTAGGCGCGCGAACGGTATGCGCGATCAAGCTGGAAGCGCCCGACCCGAGTTGGTTCAACGGCCCGCCCTATGCGGTGGCGGAGCATTGCCTCGACGAGGACGATCAGGAGGCGTGCGGGCTCGGCACGATCGGGTAGTCGAGGCACTGCAGGACTGCGGGGGCGATGCCGCGAGCGGTTCTAGACCGCACGGCGACCGGCGCTGATCCCGCGCATCGTCGACCTGGTGTTCAAGCAGCCGGTGATGGCGGTCAGCGAGATCGCCGAGCGAACCGCGACATCCTACCAGTCGGCGGCGAACAACATCGCGCCGCTGGTCGCGGCGGGCGTGGCGCGGGAGATGGGGAGCCACCCGAAGCTGATCGTGTTCGAGGAGGTGCTGGAGGCGTTGCGGGTGGAGTGATGAGGGCGGGGCAGTTAGTAGATATCACCGTCATTCCTCGCCAGTGCCCAAAAGCGAGGTTCAGCGACTACCCCTACTTATCCCGGCGATTTATGACATCACTCCAAAGTTGCAAAGACGACTCTCGGCTACCAAGTCGCTCTGCTTGCTCTATAGCGCGCTCTCGATCATGTACAGGCATACCCAACAGGCCACTCACATAACGATCTGCTAAGTAAATCCGGCTCGGTAGCTTCTTAGGTAGACGTAATTCAAACAGATCCGAGAACGCACGGTTCGCTGATACGTCCGTTAGAATTTCCTTGTTCAAATACTTCCGCAGGAAGTTCGATACCGACTCTTCGGAAGAGGCTTTATTGTGTATTCGTGCAAGCATGGCGTCTTGAGCTTTCGCCGGTTCCTTCATCCCACGTCTATTTGCCTGGCTCTTCGATGTAGGAAGTGATCGCGCATTTTCAGCGGCTCGAATGGCCATATTCAGATAGTCGCCCGATCGTAGTAGGCGCTCTGCCTCCTCGAAATCAGCATCGCCGTAGTTCAGTCGTAACTCCACCAATGCACGAACCAAACGTTCAGCTTTGACCGTCACAACCCGATCCTCGCTGCAAAAGCGTTGCAGAATGCGGCCGTTTCAGCACTAACATTTGAGCGGGCGTAAGCAGTCCAGAATATTGGACGCCCCTCACGCGCGCCTCGCGGAAAAGAACGTGAATAGGGCACCTCCTCATCAAAAACATGCCAACCAAATGTCGCGGCTAGGGCTCCAACCTCCTGCTTAGAGGTGTCCTCTTCAGGCGCGTAATCCGTGGCCATGTTAAAACAGATACCAGCAACATCAACGTTCTTACGATACGATCTCGAAAAGTCAGAAAGAGATTGACGAATAAGCGGAAGGCCAATGGTCGACAAGAATTCCGGCTTTACAGGAATTAAGATCGAGTCAGTTGTAAGATACGCAGCAGTCGTCAAAACTGACTCAGTCGGGGCACAGTCAACTAAAATCAAGTCATATTCCGATTCAACATCGGCTACAAAGTTAGCTAGTAAATGCTCCTTCTGACTCGGATTCTTTAGGGTGAAGTTCAATTCTAGCTGCGACGGAACAAGGTCGATTCTGCCACCACTCGTTAGCTGAGCAACATTCTGAATCGAATCGGCCAAGCTTCGGTTAGCAGCACGGAGTCCCGGTGCCCGCGATTGCTGTTCAAAAACATCCCAGACTGTAGGAGACTGTGTGTCTATCACATCTGTCTGGTAGCGGTTTACGCCTAGTATGTACTGGCTCGCATTAAACTGAGGATCAAGATCGACAACGAGGACACGCTTGCTCCACCTACGTACTGCAGCGAAGTGCCACGCTAAGTTGGCGGTCAGGGTGCGTTTCCCAACGCCGCCCTTCATGTTGATCACCGCAATTTTATGCGCCATGTTTAGCTCTCCCCGAGGCTACCCAGCATAGAGCGCGCTGAAGCTATCTGTCGATGGGCACCGTAATTTCCGAGCCTGTAGCACGGAATCGCTCACTCATCTCCGCCATCCCCGCCTCCGCCTCGGCCTCGCCGAGGCCCCCTCCACCAC
>CAXTNG010000301.1:0-4577 GCA_964245475.1 uncultured Sphingomonas sp.
CGCAGAAGCTGTCGGAGCGCGAGATCACCGATTACGTGGCGCCGGACGGCACCGCCAAGGTGACCTTTACGCGCGTGCCGACGCTCGACGAGGTGCCGTATCCGGTGAAGATGGAGCCGAACCTCGTCGTGGAATTCTACTCGCGTTAACGCGCGAGTAGAATGAGCAGAGGTTCGGCTCGGCCGGCCTCGCTTAAGCAAGGACCGACGACGCGGCTTTGCCGCGGCGGCCTGGGTCACAGAAGGTGCGGCTCCCTCACGGGATGCCGCCCTTTGTTACTTCCCGTTCGTGCTGAGCGAAGTCGAAGCACATCGTTCCGGGCGTGCCCTTCGACTTCGCTCAGGGCGACCGGAGGTGGGGATCAGATCAGTCCGAGCGTCGCCTCGTCCGCCCGCCCGCCGAACCAGCGCGCCAGCGCCGCCTCGAACAACGCACCCCCGCCCGCCTGGCGGAATAGCGTCAGCGACGACCGCAGCATCACCGCCTCCCCCGGCCCGAACCCCCCGGCACCGTCGCTCGTACCGAGCGCCTGCAAGGCCTCCACGCACTCCCGCAATCGCATCCCCAGCACCGGATGCGCGAGATACGCCCGCGCCTCCTCCAGCGACCTGATCGCATAGAAGCGCGCGGTCGGGCTCTGCCCCAGTCCGGCGATCTGCGGGACCACGAACCACATCCAGTGCGTCCGCTTGGCGCCGTGGGCGATCTCGGCGAGCGCGGTGGCGTAGACGCCGTCCTGCGCCGTCAAAAATCGCTGGAGATCGTGCGGGTCGCTCATGATGGACCTGGTGGACAGGGCTGGATTCGAACCAGCGTACGCTTGCACGGGCAGATTTACAGTCTGCTGCCTTTAACCACTCGGCCACCTGTCCAGATGGTTTGCGTTAGCAGGCGCGCCCCATGCCGAACCGCGCCAGCGCTGTCAACGCGAGAGGGTTGCGGACGAACGGCGGCTCGGCCAAGCGTTGCGGATGCACCGCCATCTCTCTGCCGCCGCCCTCCTCCTCGCCACCCCCGCGTTCGCGCAGGACGCGACCAACCGGATCATCGACGAAGGCACCAACCACAGCCAGGTGATGACGACGGCCGAGCATCTGACCGACATCATCGGGCCCCGCATGACCAACTCGCCGCAGATGCGGGCAGCCGAGGCGTGGACGGCCGGCGAATTCGCCCGCTGGGGGCTGCGCAACGTCCACAAGGAGGGCTTCCTCTTCGGCCGCGGCTGGTCGATCGAGCGCTCCAGCGTGCGCATGGTCACGCCCCGCGCGATCCAGCTCACCGCCATCCCGATCGCCTGGACCCCGGCCGCGCAGCTCACCGCGCCGGTGATCGTCGCGCCGATGCGCCGCGAGCGCGACTTCGACCGGTGGCGCGGCCAGCTCCGCGGCAAGGTCGTCATGGTGACGCAGCCGGGCACCGGCGACGAGCCGTCCGAAGCGCCGTTCCAGCGGCTGTCCGACGGCGACATCGCCAAGCTCGACACCTTCGACCAGCCGCGCAACGACCCCGACGCGCTCGCACGCCGCATGAAGCGCGTCGGGTTTCCCAAGGCGCTCGACGCGTTCCTCAAGGCCGAAGGTGCGCTCGCTTACGCCACCATGTCGCGCGACGACGGCAAGCTCGTCCACGGCGAGGGCTATCTGTTCGAGAAGGCCGACGACCCGCAAATTCCCGGCGTCGAGATCGCGGCGGAGGATTACCGCCGCCTCGCCCGGCTCGCGAAGTCCGGCACCGCACCCACGATCGAGATCGTGAGCGACGTCAAATACGACGATTCAGACGTCAACGCCTATAACATCATCGCCGACATCCCCGGCACCGACCCCAAGGCCGGATACGTCATGGCCGGCGCGCACCTCGACAGCTGGGCCGCGGGCGACGGCGCCGCGGACAATGGCGCGGGATCGGCGATGATCATGGAGGCCGCGCGCATCCTGGCGGCGACCGGCGTCCGCCCCAGGCGCACCATCCGCTTCGCGCTGTGGGCGGGCGAGGAACAGGGCCTGCTGGGCTCGCTTGCCTATATCGAGCAGCATCTCGCCCACCGCGGCAAGCCCGGCGATCCGGTGCTGAACGGCGACGCGGCCTATTACGGCTGGCCCAACCGCTACCCGATCACGACCAGGCCCGAATACGGCCAGCTCGCCGCCTATTTCAACATCGACAACGGCTCGGGCAAGCTTCGCGGCCTCTATGCCGAGGGCAACCCCGCCGCGGCGCCGACGCTGCGCGAATGGCTCGCCCCCTTCGACGGAATGGGCGCCTCCGCCGTCGCGATGAGCCGCACCGGCGGCACCGACCACGTCTTCCTCCAGTCGATCGGCATTCCCGGCTTCCAGTTCATCCAGGACCCGCTCGATTACGAAACGCGCATCCACCACACGTCGATCGACACCTTCGATCACCTCAAGGCGGACGACATGCGCCAGGGATCGATCGTCCTCGCCGGCGTCCTGCTCAGCGCGGCCAATGCCAAGGAGGCGCTGCCCCGCCCACCGCTGCCGCGCGAGCCGGTGGTGACCGATCCTTACGCCTACCCGGATAGCGACGACTGATGGCGAGGCGCGGCCACCGTCCGGCGACCGGCACCGCCAACCGCCCGCGCTTCTGGGGGCGCCACGCGGTCACCGCCGCGCTCGCCAATCCGGAGCGGATCGTGCGCAAGGTGTGGGGCACGCGCGAGGCGCTGGCCGCGCTCGAGCTGCCGCCGGTGCTGCCGATCGTCTATGCCGACGTCGCCGACCTCGGCCGCCTCGTGCCGGGGGACGCGCCGCACCAGGGCATCGTCGCCGAAGTCGAGCCGCTGGAGGAGATCTGGCTCGGCGACCGGCTGCTGGCGGACCGCGACGATCGCCGCCCGCTCGTCGTGCTCGACCAGGTGACCGATCCGCACAACGTCGGCGCGATCCTGCGCTCGGCGGCAGCCTTCGATGCGCTCGGCCTCGTCACCCAGGACCGCCACGCGCCGCCGGAATCGGGCGTGATCGCGCGCTCGGCGAGCGGCGCGCTGGAGACGGTGCCCTGGGTACGGGTGGTGAACCTCGCCCGCGCGCTGGAGGAGATCGCCGAGGCGGGCTTCTGGCGCGTCGGTCTCACCGGCCACGCCACGCAGACCTTCGCGCAGGCTATCGGCGAGCAGCGCGTGTGCGTTGTTCTCGGCGCCGAGGGCGAGGGGATGCGCCAGAACACCGAGACGCATTGCGACGAGCTGGCGAAGCTGCCGATCAGCGGCAAGGTCGAAAGCCTCAACGTCTCCAACGCCGCCGCGATCGCGCTGTATGCGGTGGCGGCTCGACCTAATTAGTCCTCCCCGGAACGGGGAGGGGGACCGCTCGCGAAGCGAGTGGTGGAGGGGCAGCCCCAAGCAGGTCAGCCCGTGGAACTGCCCATCCACCAGCCTGCGGCTGGTCCCCCTCCCCGTTCCGGGGAGGTACGACGGATCAATCCTCTTCAGCAATCTTGACCCGCATGCCGTCCAGCGCCGCCTTGAACGGGATCTGGCAGGACAGCCGCGAGGTCTCGTCGCGATCATCGCTCGAGTCGAGCAGGTCGTCCTCGTCCGCGCTCATCTCGGGGAGCGACGCCGCGAACGCCGGATCGATATGGACATGGCACGTCGCGCAGCTGCAGCAGCCGCCGCACAGCGCAAGCAGCTCGTCGATGCCGGCGTCGCGGATCAGCTCCATCACCGATAGCCCGACCGTGGCCGAAATCTCGCGTTCTTCCCCTTCGCGCGTGGTCACGGTAAGTGTCGGCATGCCCAAATCCTTCCTCGATCTCCGCGCCCATGCCGCGACCCGCGTCCGCGATCAAGCATGGGCCAAGAAACCGTGGGCCTGAGCGCCGATCGCCTGCGCGCGTCCCTGGATGCGCTCTGCGCCGTCGAGCCCGCTTTCGCCGCGGCCATCGCGCAGGTCGGCTATCCCGCCGAGCGCATCCGCGATCCCGGCTATGCGACCCTGCTCCGCACCATCGTCGGCCAGCAGGTCAGCGTCCACGCCGCCGCCGCGGTGTGGCGCAAGCTGGAGGCGCTGGGCGACCTCACCGACCCCGCGGTGGTCGCCGCGGCGAGCGACGAAGCGCTGCGTGCCGCCGGCCTGTCGCGGCAGAAGTCTGGCTATGCGAAGAGCCTCGCCGACGAGGTGACCAGCGGCCGCCTCGACCTCGACGGCCTCCCCGCCGACGACGAGGAGGCGATCGCCCAGCTCGTCCGCGTCAAGGGCATCGGCCGCTGGTCGGCGGAAATCTACCTGCTCTTCGCCGAGGGCCGCGCCGACATCTGGCCCGCGGGCGACCTGGCGGTACAGGTCGGCATCGGCCGCATCCTCGGCCATGCCGAGCGTCCGTCCGAGAAGCTCACCCGCGAGCTGGCCGAAGCCTGGCGCCCGCACCGCGGCGCGCTGGCGATCTTCACCTGGCACCATTACGGCGCGGGCACCAGCGCGCAGCCGGTGTAGGCCTTTGGCGCGTTATCGGCTTGCTACGTAACCTACGCTCCGTCACCCCGGACTTGTTCCGGGGTCCAGCGTGCGACAGGCAATATCGCTTGAACTTCTTGCCGCGTCGCTTGCGGA
>CAXTNG010000302.1:0-4575 GCA_964245475.1 uncultured Sphingomonas sp.
GCTCGGGGTCGAGGCGCCGACCGCGCTCGCGCGCCCGATCGCGACCGAGCGCGAGGAGCTGGCGACGGTTGCGAACCTCCATCAACAGGACGCCGGCCTCCGGCTTGGTGAAGGCTCGATCAAGGCCGTAGAGGCAGCTCGAATAGCCGTGGCGAGCAACGTCCAGCATCGCTTCGACGCGCTCCAGGTCGTCGTCGTGGCGGCACTCGTGGATGCGCTCGGGTGTCAGCTCGTGCGCGGCCTCCCTGACGCGGTGATAGTGGTCGCCGCTGGCCGTCTCGATCGCGAGAAGGTGGCCGATCTGGCGAACCCATGTCGCCATGCTGACCCACGGATAGGGTTTCGCGCGCGGCTTCGGCTGGGGCCGGAAGTGGCGCTCGGCATAGTGCTTCGGCGGTGCCTTATCGCCGTAGAACAGGTCCGGCTGGCGGGCGCTCATCGCCGGTCGCCATAGTGACGGCGAAGGAAGCCGATCGCCTTCGCCATGTGATATTCGACGCCGTGAAGGCTCAAGCCGTGGCGAGCCGCCAGTTCGGGATAGGTCAGTCCGTCGACGCGGTGCTGTAGGAAAATCGCCCGCGTCTTCGGTCCAAGGCTCGCAAGGCTCGCCTCGATGCGGCGCAACAGGTCGGCCGCCTCAATCTGCGCGAGCGGGTCGGGTCCGGCTAGATCGAAGTCCTCAAGCGAGACGTGCTGCCGTCGCCCGCTCGCGCGCCAATGTTCGATGGCGAGATTGACCGCCACGCGCATAAGGAAGGCTTCGGGGTGGTCGGCGCTTCGGCCGGCAACCCGGCGAAAGCACTCCTGCACCATGTCCTCGGCATCGTCGCGGAAACCGCGCGCGCGGAAGTATCGGCGCAACCTCGGGGCTTCGCGCGCGAACACGCCCGCGATCGGCGCGCCGATCAACGGGGCTTCTGGTGGCTCCATTTTCTTTCCTCCGGCATGGGCCGCAAGGCCGCTCGGCCTCACGGCCCTGCCGTTCCGGCGAGGAACGGGATGGGGAGGGGGAGCGAGAATCTACCGCTGGCGCGGGCGAGCCGCCCTAGCGCGGCCGGTGCGCAGCGCCGGGTGCCGCGCTTGGCGGATTACACGGGCGGTCGATTGTCGTTCGGGAACGAAAGGGCGGCGCCCTTGGCGTTCCCCTCGGCCGGCGCAGCACGCGCGCGAGCGCGCGACGGTCGGCTAGGGCAGTCGCGCGTCCAGCGCGGCCGTCACAGGCCCAGCATCGCCACAACCCAGCGCCAAAGGCTCTGAAGCGACATGATGACACCGGCGATCGTGATGATGCCGATCACGGCCATTTCCACATGAAGGAAGGACAGGCGACGCTCGGCGGGTGGGGCACCTGGCTCGCCGGCGCCGTGGCGTTGGCGGGCATGATCGCGCCGGGCCTGCGGGGCAGGGCCGGCGCGCGGATCGCGCGGTTCGTCGGCGGATGGCACGGGCCGTCGTCGCATCGCTTCCCCTAGTCGGGGCCGGTGTCGCCGATCGCGCGCGAGGCGTCCAGCCTGCGCGCTCGCTCGGCCCGCAACCGCTCCACCAACGCCATATCGCGGTGATGCTGGATCAGCCGTTCGATCGCTTCCATCGGAAGGCGCTCGGGGTCGAGGCGCCGACCGCGCTCGCGCGCCCGATCGCGACCGAGCGCGAGGAGCTGGCGACGGTTGCGAACCTCCATCAACAGGACGCCGGCCTCCGGCTTGGTGAAGGCTCGATCAAGGCCGTAGAGGCAGCTCGAATAGCCGTGGCGAGCAACGTCCAGCATCGCTTCGACGCGCTCCAGGTCGTCGTCGTGGCGGCACTCGTGGATGCGCTCGGGTGTCAGCTCGTGCGCGGCCTCCCTGACGCGGTGATAGTGGTCGCCGCTGGCCGTCTCGATCGCGAGAAGGTGGCCGATCTGGCGAACCCATGTCGCCATGCTGACCCACGGATAGGGTTTCGCGCGCGGCTTCGGCTGGGGCCGGAAGTGGCGCTCGGCATAGTGCTTCGGCGGTGCCTTATCGCCGTAGAACAGGTCCGGCTGGCGGGCGCTCATCGCCGGTCGCCATAGTGACGGCGAAGGAAGCCGATCGCCTTCGCCATGTGATATTCGACGCCGTGAAGGCTCAAGCCGTGGCGAGCCGCCAGTTCGGGATAGGTCAGTCCGTCGACGCGGTGCTGTAGGAAAATCGCCCGCGTCTTCGGTCCAAGGCTCGCAAGGCTCGCCTCGATGCGGCGCAACAGGTCGGCCGCCTCAATCTGCGCGAGCGGGTCGGGTCCGGCTAGATCGAAGTCCTCAAGCGAGACGTGCTGCCGTCGCCCGCTCGCGCGCCAATGTTCGATGGCGAGATTGACCGCCACGCGCATAAGGAAGGCTTCGGGGTGGTCGGCGCTTCGGCCGGCAACCCGGCGAAAGCACTCCTGCACCATGTCCTCGGCATCGTCGCGGAAACCGCGCGCGCGGAAGTATCGGCGCAACCTCGGGGCTTCGCGCGCGAACACGCCCGCGATCGGCGCGCCGATCAACGGGGCTTCTGGTGGCTCCATTTTCTTTCCTCCGGCATGGGCCGCAAGGCCGCTCGGCCTCACGGCCCTGCCGTTCCGGCGAGGAACGGGATGGGGAGGGGGAGCGAGAATCTACCGCTGGCGCGGGCGAGCCGCCCTAGCGCGGCCGGTGCGCAGCGCCGGGTGCCGCGCTTGGCGGATTACACGGGCGGTCGATTGTCGTTCGGGAACGAAAGGGCGGCGCCCTTGGCGTTCCCCTCGCGCCGATCGCGGCGGCGATCGGCGCTACCGATAGCGCGGTGCGGATCTCCGCACGGCATTGTCGCGCGCAAGCGCGCCCCCGTTAGGAGGGCGCGTTGCGTGCGTCGCGAGCGGCAAGAACCAGCTCGACGATCCGCTGCTGATGGAACAGCTCGCCGCGCTCGATCACGGCAAGGCCAGGCCCGTCCAGCACGTCGCGGATTCGGTCCTGCACGACTTCCTCCAGCTCGCCGGCGAGAACCCAAAAGTGGAGCGGATCACGGTCACGGCCCTCGGCCCGGAACTGGTCGCTATCGACGACGGCCTGGGCCAGCGCATTGATCGCGGCCATGCCAAGCGCGCGCTCGAAGGCGAGCTGCGCGAACAGACGATGATGGGACATGGAAACCTCCGTGTTGCCGTGATTGGCACCGCCAACGGGAGGGGCGCGCCGCGCCGGGTCACAGGACCGCGCCAGCGGCCGGCTTGCCGGGCAGCGGGGGAGCCGATTTGCGAAGCAAATTGGGGGGACCGCTGATCCTTGAGGCGGTGCGGCGCGTCCCTCACGATGGGAGGACACTGACGGACTGCCCCTACAAACCACGCCCGCCCGCCAGGGCGGTCCGCTGATCGGGGTTGGCGGGGCGGTATAGGTTGAGCGATACTGCACCCGACGACGCCTGCGCAGCGATCGTCGGCCGGGTCCTGGTAAGCCTGACGAGGCGGAAGCTCCCGCTAGTGGCGCAGCACGTAGCGGGAGCCTCCGGCAGCTCGGCGGATTTTCCGCTTTCGTTCCTGTCGGCCGTGACTCATAGAATCAACATGCCGATCATGGCCGAACATCGCTGGCTCTACCCGATCGACTGGCCCGAGCTGTCGAGGCTGATCCGGTTCGGCCGCGCCAAGGGGCGCTGCGAACATTGCCGGCGTCCGCATGGTCGGCGCGTGTTCCACCTGGGCGATGGCCGCTGGTGGGATGCCGATCGCCGGCAATGGCGCGACGGCCGCGGTCGTCGGGTCCGCACGCCCGGCGCGGGGGTCGCGGCGATCGTCCGCATCACGCGGGTCTATATCGCGTGCGCGCATCTGAACCATGATCCGACCGACAATGCGCCGCGCAACCTGGCTGCGCTCTGCCAGCGATGCCATATGATCCATGACGCGGCCGAGCATCGACGTCGACGCTGGCTGAACGCCTATCGGCGGCGCGCGCTGGGCGATCTGCTCGCCCTGCTCGACGCGCCGACCGTGGCGGTGTGGGGTGTGCCACGTGGCACACCCGCGGCGGTTCTAGCGGGCTAGATCCGCTGCGCGATCGTCGGATGGGGCGGCCTCGCTATTGGATATTAAGGCGCGAAGGCGTATATAGGCCGTGCTGTCTCGTGGTTGTCAGATCACGGAACCATCCTGAGCCCGTCGAGCTGCTACTCGGCGGGCTCAAACTTTTAGGGCCTCTCTGGAAGAAAAGGGACGGGAGCCCTGCTAGGCCCCCGCCCCCCGTCAGGCTACTTGTCGCGGCCCAACTTCACGATCGCAACCACGAGCGAAAAGCCCGCGATCACGACCATTGCTGTCTCATATATCGTCACATCACTTCACCTCCTTCGACCGGCAAGATTGCGGGGGAGCTGCTACATCCTTCCGCTGCCGATCGAGGACAGTGTAACCGATCGTCGTCGGCGCTGTCGGCCTATCTGGCGCGCGCCTGTTCACATTGTCGTGAAGTCGCCTCGGCGCCGCCCGTCCCGTGTGGGCGGGCGGCGCCCGCGGGCCTGAAAGGGCAGCGGGCGCGACGGCCATGCGGGGCATGGCTGTCGCGCCGGCGGCGGGGCGGGTGCTGGGCGGGAC
>CAXTNG010000303.1:0-4565 GCA_964245475.1 uncultured Sphingomonas sp.
ATGCCGCCTTCGCCGCCGATCCGGCGCTGGCCGAACGCTTCCCGAACGCGCCCGCCGCGCGAGGGAAGCCGACGCGCGAGCTGATGCGCTTCGTCATCGACCGTCCCGGCCACGACCGCCGCTACGCGATCGACGAGACTAAGGTCAGGACCGAGCTCGGCTATGCGCCCGCGCGCGATTTCCCGACGGGCTTCGCCGGGACGCTCCGCTGGTTCCTCGCCAACGAAGCCTGGTGGCGCGCGCTGCAGGAGCGCGCGGCGATTGGTGGCTAGACGATGATGCCGGCCACCAGCGACGGCCCGCAAGCATCGTCGGCGCCCGCAGGTGTCACCGCTGCGTCTCCGCGGCGCAGCGTGGCAGTGGTGATCGTCAATTGGAACCGCTGGCAGCTCAGCCTCGATTGCCTCGCGTCGCTGCGCACCACGACCGGCGCCGACTGGCACCTCTACCTCGTCGACAACGCCTCCTCGGACGGGTCGCGGGAGCGGCTGCGTGATCTCGGTGAGGACGTCACGGTTATCCTGTCGGAGGTCAACGGCGGTTGGGCGGGGGGAAACAACACCGGCCTGCGGGCGGCGCTCGCCGCGGGGCACGAGTTCTTCTTCATCCTCAACAACGACGCGCAGGTACTGCCGGAAACGCTTGCCTCGCTCCTGGCGACGGCACCTGCTCACCCGGGCGCGGTGCTCGGTCCCATCCAGCTCGATGGACACGGGGACCGGATCGATTTCGTCGGCGCGACGATCGACGACGCCACCGGCACGCCGGTGTTCATGCCGGCGGACACAGTCGAGCGAAGCGCGCTTCCGGCGACGTTCGCCACTTCGTACATCCAGGGAGCGGGCATCTTCGTCACGCGCGAGCAGCTGACCGCGGTCGGGCTCTTCGACGACCGCTTCTACCTCAACTTCGACGAAACCGACTGGTGCTTCCGCGCGAAGGCACAGGGCTTTCCGCTGCTGATGATCCGCGACGCGGCGATCATGCACGCGGGCTCCGGGTCGATCGGCGGCGCATTGTCGCCGCTCAACGTGTATTTCGTCGCGCGCAACGGCCTGCTGTTTGCCGAGCGGCACTGCAACATACGCCAGCGTTGGCGCCACCTCGTCGAAACCGCGCGCTGGGCAGCGCGGCTCACGCCCGAGGTCCGTACGCGAAGGCGGATCGTGGCGCTGCTGTTCGGGCGGAGCAAGCTCGCCATCGCCGTGCGACGGGGAGTGGCCGACTATGTCCTGCGCCGCTTCGGCGACTGTCCTCCCGGGATCCGCACCCTGAGCGGAACGCGCTGACGCTCCCAGTCAGCCGTGCCGATGCGCCCATTCCCGCTTGCGCGCGCGGAGCGCGGCATAGGCGCGATCGACCATGCCGAGAGGGGCAGGCCTCCGCACGACCGGCATGACATTGTCCGTGTAGTGGCGGCGGAACAGCGCCTTGTGCGTCGATCCGGTGAGGATGCTGTATTCGAGGCCGACCGCCCGTTCGTCGGGCACGATCCGGCACGGATAGCGCCCGACCAGCGGGGCGATCGCACGCGTGTAGGGGATCGGTCCGGTAAGCCGGAGGACGCCGAGCCACCCCGTCTCGTCGCGCCAGATGCGATAGCGCTCGATCCCTTCGAGCACCCGCTCGATCACCGCATGCAGGAAGGGATGTCCTGCCGCGCCGATGACGTGCCATTGCTGGAACTCGCCGCCGGGTATGTCGGCGAGATCGGCGTGCAGCCCCCAGCCGCGCTCCGGACCGGCGGCGTCGCGGCGCCAGTGCGAGAGGATGTACGCGTCGCCGGGGTCGAGAGCGCTGGCGATCGGCGCGGTGAAGCGGCTCTTGACGTCGAGATAGACGCCGCCGCACCGATAGATCAGCAGATAGCGGAACAGATCGGCTCGCGCCGCGCCGTAATGCGGCGAGATGCGATCGAACAGCCTCAGCACGCGGCTGCCGTAATGGTCGGCGATGAACCTGCTGACCGCGGCATCGTCATATAACCGATACTGCCAGTCGGGATTGGCGCGCCGCAGTTCCTCGACATTGGCCGACAGTGCCGCCGGGAGCGCATCCGTCGGATAGGTGTGGAACAGCTGCTTGGGAATGCAATAGTCCGAACTTCTGGCGGCGAGGACCGTCACCGGACCGCCGCATCGCCGGACAACGCCGGATAGGGTTGGGCGGCCCGCGCGTGCCAGACGGCGTTGGCCCGGTCGCGCTCCATATAGAGCTGGGCACCCAGTGCGACATTGCTTGGACCGAACTGCGGTCGCGTCATCGAGGCGACGCGATAGCTGAAATAGGCGAGATCGGCGGGGGACGCGGCATAGCGGTCGAGCAATGCGTGCAGGTCGGCCTGGAGCCGGCGCCCCTTGAAGGGGTGCCATGTCAACAGCTGGTACCAGGCATAGCGGCAGGCGTCGGCGGCGCGCCAGAAGGTCTTGGTCGTCTCCGGGCTGAGCGCCACTGAACGGCTCACCTGGGTCAGCATCAGGAAGAATTCGAGACGGTCGGTGCGCAGGAAGCTGGTGCTCGCCCGCAGCTTGAACGGCGACACCCAGCGCTTCGACCTGTCGACGATCCGGTTCATCTGGTTGCCGCCGTGGATGCGGTGATAGATGGTCGCGTCCGGCACATAGATCAGCCCGGTCGAAAGCTGTGCTTCCAAGCCGATGAGGTGGTCGAACGGGGCGATGGCGGAGAATGCCGCGCGGCTCAGCCAGTCGGTCCTGATCACCGCCGCATGCGCCGACACCAGCGGCTGGAACAGCGAGGTCAACGGGCCGGCGGTCAGCGGGTCGATGTTGAAGGTCTCCAGGATCGTCTGGCCGATATCCTCGCCCTCGCCGTCGATCAGCTGCGAGCGGCCATAGGCGACGGCGCTGTCGCCGATCGCATCGAGCAGCATGGCATTGCGCTCGGGATGCCAGATGTCGTCCTGGTCGGCGATCGCCAGGAACTCGGTATCGACCGCGCCCGTCAGGTCGTACAGCCGCCGCCGCTGTCCCCGGTTGCCCATCGACGGCAGCAACCGCACGCGCGGGTCGCGCGCCTCATAGTCCGTGACGATCGCTACGGTGTCGTCGGTCGACCCGTCGTCCATCACCAGCAGCTCGAAATCGGCGACCGTCTGCGCCAGGATCGAGTCGATCTGCTGCCGGATGAAGCGTGCCCCATTGTAGGTCGGCATGATCACGGTGAGCTTGGTCATGTTACCCCTGTTTTTTATCCGTCGCGAACGGCGCGCCGCTCATGCCGCGCTCCACACCACTTTGGTCTTGCTCCATACCAGCTTGACTTCGGCAATGATCGGGTGCGCGCGGACCACCATCGCGCCCAGCCAGAGCAATCCGCCCAGACCCACCGCCAGCACGATCTCTACCGGTGAGGTGGCAAACGCCCATCCTGACCAGATCATTAGCATCAGCGATGGCGCCACCGCGACGGCGGTGAGCAGCAGGCTTTCGCCGAACATCCGCTCCAGCTCACCCTTTTCCGTTCCGGCCAGCCGGTCGATGTGCGGGCGGTAGAGAAAATAGCCGACCAGGACCTCGACGACCCGGCCCGCCGCTGCTGCGGTGATGCTGAAGAGCGCACCG
Organism: uncultured Sphingomonas sp.; assembly: GCA_964245475.1. Taxonomy (GTDB): domain Bacteria; phylum Pseudomonadota; class Alphaproteobacteria; order Sphingomonadales; family Sphingomonadaceae; genus Sphingomonas. Next base: position 3,585 of record CAXTNG010000303.1, read on the forward strand.
GTACAGAAGGCAGCGAGCCCGACGACCGCCCGGGTCGCCTCGTAGCGCGTCTGCAGCGCCGTTTCGCGGCGCAGCACGAACAGCTCCCAGTTCATACCGAAGCCTAGGCCGATGAACTGCATGACCATGAGGAGGGAAAGCGGCGCGGCGGCTGCGACCCACTTCTCGCCATAGAGCCAGTAGATCAGCGGTCGCGAAAGGATGCCGATGCCCGCCATCATCGGCCACATCACGGCCGTGATCATCCGCATGCTGAGCAGGAAGGTGTCTCGCATGCTGCCGGTCTCGCGCAGGTCCTTCGACAGCTTGGCAAAAACCAAACCGGTGGCGAGTCCGTAGATATTGAAGAACACGATGTTCGCTAGGTTGGTAGCGCGCGTGTAGAGGCCTAGCGACGCGATGCCAAGCGTGCGCCCGAGCACGATATCCGACACTCGCTGCGCGATCTGCGCCATGCCGCCGATCGACATCATTTGTAACCCGAACACCAGCGCAGGCTTCAGGCCGACGAACGTCGGCCGGAGCACGAGTTCGTTCCAACGGCGAGCGCTAAAATAAACCGCGCCGAACACCGAGCCCATCAGCCCGGCCAGTACCAAGCTTAGCGCACCCATCTCCCACCAGGCGAACAGCATCGACATGCATGCGTTGAGCACGGTGCGGAAGACGCCAATCTTCGACAGCAGCGTGTAGTTCATCTCGCGCTGGTACAAGGACGACGGGATGAACTCGAACATGCCGATAAGCGGACCGATGCTGCTCACCAGCAGGACGGCACCTACGTCGTGCTCGCCGAGCAGGTAGATCTCGATCAGTCCCGCCACGAGCACCACCAGGCTCAGGGCCATGCTCATCAGCATGTTCAGTGTGTAGATCGGCCGCAGCGTTTCGGGAGATTGCCCGTGGTCCCGAACGACGTAGCTGCCCAGGCTGAGCGAGGTGAAGATCGCCAAAATGCTCGAGATCGCAAGCGAAGAGGCA
>CAXTNG010000304.1:0-4526 GCA_964245475.1 uncultured Sphingomonas sp.
GCGACGAGGCGAAGATCGGCGGGATCACGCCGGCGGTGTTGATCTTGAGCGGCAGGTGGCTGCGGTCGGCCTGCATGCCGCGCTGCGTCTGGCGCTTGGGATATTGGATCAGGATGCGCCGCTGCGCCCGCTCCATGAAGCAGATGAACAGCACCAGCGCCATCACCGCGACGATGATGCCGATCAGCCGCAGCGGATCGAGGCTGCCGGTGCGGCCGCCCTCCAGAAGGTTGAACAGCACCGTCGGCAGATGCGCGACGATGCCCGCCATGATGATCAGGCTGACACCATTGCCGATCCCCCGGCTGGTGATCTGCTCGCCCAGCCACATCAGGAACATGGTGCCGCCGATGAGGCTGATCACCGCCGCGATGCGGAAGGTCATCCCCGGCTCGATCACCGCCTGCAGGCCGTTGGTCCGCCCCAGCGTCTCAAGGCCCACCGCAATGAAGTATCCCTGCACCGCGGTCAGCGCGACGGTGCCGTAGCGGGTGTATTGGTTGAGCTTCTTGCGCCCCGATTCCCCCTCCTTCTTGATCGCGGCGAGGGCCGGCGACAGCGAGGTGGAGAGCTGCACCACGATCGACGCGGTGATATAGGGCATGACGCCCAATGCGATCAGCGACATCCGGCTGAGCGAGCCGCCGGAGAAGGTGTTGAAGAAGTCGAGCACGCCGCCCGAGGTCCGCTGGCTCAGGATGCCGAGCGCGGTCGGGTCGACGCCGGGCAGCGGCACGTAGCTGAGCAGCCGGAAGACGATCAGCGCGCCGATCGTGAACCACAGCCGCTTCTTGAGGTCGGTCGCCTGCGCGAACTTCGCGAGGCTGATGCTTTGCGCCATCTGGTCGGCTGCGGATGCCATCGGTCTTCCTGGAAACTGAAACGGCGGGTGTGGAATGATCCAGCCCGCCGCTCATATAGGCGCGCCGGGCGCCTTGTCTAACCCGTTCCCCTCCCGCTCGCGGGAGGGGCTAGGGGTGGGCGGTGTCTCACCGAGACGTCGCTCGCAAAAGGCTACCCCCGACCCAATTCGAGGTCGGATGTGCCCCGGCGCATCCTCAACAGCGCGGGGCGCTGTTGACCTCGAACTCGCAAGCGGGAGGGGAGAAGGGTTTAGGCCTGCGCCTTCAGCTCGGCCTTACGCGCCTTGCGCTCCTGATACTTCACGCCCTTCTTGGCGGCAGCCTTCTCGGCCGCGGGCACCACCTCGATCACGTTGACCGTGCCGCCGGCAGCCTGCACCGCCTCGATCGCGCCCTTGGACGCGCCCGCCACGGTGAAGGTCAGCGCCGCCGAGATCGTGCCCTTGCCGAGCAGCCGAACGCCGTCCTTGCCGCCGCGCGCCAGACCGGCCGCTTTCAGCGCCGCATGGTCGAGGCTCGCGCCCGCCTCCAGCTTGCCCGCGTCGACCGCCTTCTGGATCGCGCCCAAGTTCACCTCGGCATAATCCTTGGCAAAGATATTGTTGAAGCCGCGCTTCGGCAGCCGCATGTGGAGCGGCATCTGGCCGCCCTCGAAGCCGGCGATGGACACGCCCTCACGGCTCTTCTGGCCTTTCTGGCCACGCCCGGCGGTCTTGCCCTTGCCAGAGCCGATGCCGCGCCCGACGCGCATCTTGGACTTGCGGGCACCCGCATTGTCGCGGAGTTCGTTCAGTTTCATCTCAATGCACTCGCTTTCGCTGTGTTCGCGCAGGTTGGTGGAGGCGGCTCTCATACAGACGCGCGCGCAGGTTGCAACCTTCGCCCGGTGTCGCGTGCACGCCGCGCGATCCACCGCCGCCCGAGCCCGATCGCGGGACGCTCGATCCACCGTTCGGTCCAGCCCGCCGCGACGAAGGTAGCCGCCGCTGCGATGAGCAGCGTCGGCATGTAGAGCAGCATCTGCATCGCCGGCGACGTTGCCGCGGCCCGCTCGACCAGCAATCCGACCAGCCACACCGGCAGGAAATGGAGGATGTACATCGAATACGACCGCTGTCCGACCAGCCCCAGCCATCCGCCGTGTTCCACCTGTTCACGAACCATGCTGGCGAGAAAGATGAACGACACACCCGCAAGCGTCGGCACGATCTGGTCCGACCCGGGGAACGGCCACAACTGCATGCACGAGACGGCTATGGTGAGCAGCACGAACCAGGCGCGCGCATTCGGGAGCGCTTCGGCTCGTCCTTGATCGACCGCGTAATATCCAACGATGCCGACCAAGAACACGGGCAGTTGGTTGGCGATGCTCGAATAGACGAAAGGATCGTCGAGCGGCAATGTCAGCCAGCGGCCGAGGAGCAGTTGCGCCGCGACACAGATCACCCACCCGCCGGCACTCGCCGCGACCAGCGCCCGCACGTTCCCCGCGCACACCAGCCATGCCGTTCCCGCAAACAACACCGGGAATGCGAGATAAAAGGTCATCTCGACCCCGATCGACCATCCGCCGGGCACGACACGATTGTACGCATCCGGCATGAAGCCGTGGACGAATAGCAGGTTGGCCGCAACGTTCCCAAACCCGTACAGCCCGCGTTCGTAAAACGTCAGTTCGGGCGGCAGCACCAGCCGCATCAGCGCATAAAGCCCTAGCCCCAAGTAGTAGAGTGGCGCGATCCGAACGTATCGGCGGAGGAGAAAGCTCGTCACCGCCCGCGGCTCGCCTGCACGCTGCACCGCGGACCGGCACAGCGTCATCGCGGAGGCGACAAAGAACAGCTGCACACCCAGCCGCCCGTAAAAGGACGGTTGGGATAGTGCCCCCGCGAGCTTGAACTCGAACCCGTGGTGGACTGCGATCACCCCGAGAATGGCAATGCCCCGCAGGACGTCGATATACGCGAGTTTGCCTGTTCCGGTGCGATCGACCGGGTACGACGCCCGGCGGGATACGAAAACGCGAGCCATGGCGACGACCATGACCCGCGTCCCGTTACTAATCCGTCGACGCGGCGCGCTTCGCTGCCGGAGGGCTCAGCCCTCCACCGTCACCATATGCTGCACCTTGCGGATCATGCCGCGGACCTCGGGGCTGTCCTCCAGCTCGCGGGTCCGGTGCATCTTGTTGAGGCCCAGCCCGACCAGGGTCGCGCGCTGGTCCTTCTTGCGGCGGATCGGCGAGCCGGTCTGCGTGATCTTGATCGTCGCCATGTCGCTTACTCCACGACCGCGAGCGCGTCGGCCTGCGCCGCCTCGGCAGAGGCGCCGCCACGACCGAGCAGGTCCGCGATCTTCTTGCCGCGCCGCTGCGCCACCGCCTTCGGCGAGGTCTGGTCGCCCAGCGCCTCGAAGGTGGCGCGGATCATGTTGTAGGGGTTGGAGGTACCGACCGACTTGGTCACCACGTCGTGGACGCCCAGGCTCTCGAAGATCGCGCGCATAGGGCCGCCGGCGATGATGCCGGTGCCTGCCGGCGCCGAGCGCAGCGTCACCCGGCCCGCGCCGAAGTGGCCATTGCCGTCGTGGTGCAGCGTGCGCCCGTCCTTAAGCGGCACGCGAACCATCGCCTTCTTGGCCGCCGCGGTCGCCTTGGAGATCGCCTCGGGCACCTCGCGTGCCTTGCCGTGGCCGAAGCCGACGCGGCCCTTGCCGTCGCCCACGACGACCAGCGCCGCGAAGCCGAAGCGCTTGCCGCCCTTCACCGTCTTGGAGACGCGGTTGATGTGGACCAGCTTCTCGACCAGCTCCTCGCCGCCCTCGTCGCTGCCGGGGCCGCCACGGCCGCGGTTGTCGCGACCACGGTTGCCGTCACGGCCACCGCGATTGCCACCGCCGCCAGGACCGCCACGGCCCCGGCCGCCACGCGGGCCGCGGTTGGGCGCACCGCCCATGCCACCCTGCTGAGCGCCATCGGCAGGAGCGCCACCGGCTTCCGCAGGAGCGCCGGGCTGCGCCTGAATGTCGTTGGTATCGGCCATTCTTAGAACTCCAATCCCGCTTCGCGCGCGGCGTCGGCCAGCGCCTTGACCCGGCCGTGATAGAGGAAGCCGCCGCGGTCGAAGACGACCTGCGTCACGCCCGCCGCCTTGGCGGCCTCGGCGACGCGCTTGCCGACCTCGGAGGCCGCGGCCACGTTCGATGTCGCACCCTCATGCCCGGCCAGCGTCGACGCGGCGGCCACGGTGTGCCCCGCCGCATCGTCGATGACCTGCGCATAGATGTGCTTGCCCGAGCGGTGAACGGACAGCCGCGGCCGGGTTCCGGCCCGCGAGCGCAGCGCGGTGCGATTGCGCCGGCGGCGCTTCTCGAAAAGCGAAAGTCCCTTGGTCACTTCTTCTTCCCTTCCTTACGGAAGATGAACTCGCCGTCGTACTTGATGCCCTTGCCCTTATACGGCTCGGGCTTGCGCCAGCGGCGGATCTCGGCGGCCAGCTGGCCGACCTTCTGCTTGTCTGCACCGCTGATCTCGACGGTGGTGGCGTCCGGCGTCTTCACCTCGAGTCCCTCGGGCACGTCGATATTGACGTCGTGGCTGTAGCCGAGCTGCAGCTTCAGCGTCCGGCCCTGCGCCGCGGCGCGATAGCCGACGCCGGTGATCAG
>CAXTNG010000305.1:0-3820 GCA_964245475.1 uncultured Sphingomonas sp.
CGATCACCTTCTGGCACATGTCGCGCGCGATCGGCAGGCCGAAGCCGCCGCACACCACGTCGCCCAGGAAATCGAGCAGGACGTAATCGAAGCCCCATTCGTGGAAGCCCAATTTCTCCAGCGTCTCGAAGCCGTGGATGATCCCGCGCCCGCCGCAGCCGCGGCCGACTTCGGGCCCGCCCAATTCCATCGCGAACACGCCGTCGCGCTGGAAGCAGACGTCCTCGATGCCGATCTCCTCGCCGGCGAGCTTCTTCTTCGAACTCGTCTCGATGATCGTCGGGGTGGACTTGCCGCCGAACAGCAGGCTGGTCGTGTCGCTCTTGGGATCGCAGCCGATCAGCAGCACGCGCTTGCCCTGCTGCGCCATCATGTAGCTGAGGTTGGCGAGCGCGAACGACTTGCCGCTGCCGCCCTTGCCGTAGATCGCGATGATCTGCGTTTCCTTGGTCACCGGGCCGGTCGGCACGGGATCGGGCTCGTAGGACGCTTCTTCGCGGAGCTGGCCCGGATCGAACATGCTCACAGGCTTCTCCAGTCGAGGACCATCTTCAGACAATCGGGGTCGCCGAATGCGGCGGGGTAGGCGTCGAGCGCCTCCGCCGCCGGACGTACATGGCTGACGAGACCGTCCAGTTCGAGCAGGCCGATATCGACCAGCTCCGTCACAGCAGCGATGTCGGCGGGGGTGAATTCGGCGGCGATGCGCATCCGCGCCTCGCGCATGAAGGCGGGCGGAAACGCGAAGCTCAGCCGGTCATAGAAGCCGGCGAGCGTCACCTGCCCGCCTTTCGCCAGCCGCGCAAAGGCGATGTCGAGAACGTCGCCCGCCCCGCTCGCGTCGCATATGGCCCGGTAATCGCGCCGCCCGTCGGCGTCGGGCTCGATCACCGCATAACCGAAGCCGTCGCGCCGCGCCGGGTTGGTCTCCCACACAACAGGCGCATCGCCGCCAGTGGCGACCACAATACGGGCGCTCAGCCGGCCAAGGATACCGTGGCCGATCACCAGTTCGGGGACGCCGCCAACCGCGATCGCGTGATGCGCCGTGGCGGCCAGCGCAAGCAGGATGCCGTCACGGCCGAGCGACTCGCTGATGGGAATGGCGCGTGCCGCGGGCAGGACGACCCACTGGGCCGTGCCACCGAACAGCCCGCGTGCGCCCCGGTAGCAGTTTGCGCCGGGCACGAAGACCCACTCGCCGACCCGCGCGCGCGCATCGGCGCCAGCGTCGATCACCCTGCCGACCGATTCGTAGCCGGGCACCAGCGGGTAGCCCATGCCGGGAAAACTCGGCATCCGGCCAGACCAGAGCATTTTCTCGGTACCCGAGCTGATCCCGCTCCAGGCGATCTCGACGAGGAGGTCGGCGGCGGTCAGCGGCGTCAGCGGCAGCGCGCGAAGCGCCAACCGCTCGGGAGCCTCCAAGATCACTGCGACCGCTTCCATGCGACCGTCCCCTTGCCGTGACCCCGAATGGGCCTACGGCATGCGTCAAACTATATAGACGTAAAACAATGTCAATCTGAATAGACACATTCATGCATCAACGTGTGGCGACGATTACCCGCACTGTTAGCGGCAAGGCTGTACCGACCAGTCGCGAAGACGTGAAACCCGCATCGCGCAACATGGCTACGATCTCGCCGGGCGTACGTGGCCGGCCCGATCCCATCGCCAGGAGGTACAGGCCGAAGTAGGAGTCGCCCGCCGGTTCCGCGCCGGGCGTACCTGCCATCGGCTCGGCAACGAGCAGCCGTCCGCCCGGCGGCAGCGCGGTTCGAATGGCGCGGAGCAGCGCCAGCGCCGGTGCATCGTCATGGTCGTGGAGCACGCGGACCAGCGTGATCAGGTCGTGGTCGGCGGGCAGCGGGTCGACGAGGAAATTGCCGCCGATTACCGTTGCCCGATCGGAGAGCCCTGCTGCGGCAAGTCGCGCCTGTGCGCGATCGACGACGGCGGGGAGATCGAACAGGGCAAGCTCCAGCTTCGGCGCGCGCAGGCCGGCGGCGGCGAGGAACGCGCCTTCGCCGCCGCCGATGTCGAGCAGCCGCCGGTGGCGTGCGATCGGATAGGCGTCGAGCACCTGCTCGGCGACGAGCGGTTGCGAGGCGGCCATCAGCGTCGAATAGGGTTCGACCTCGTCTGCCGTGCCGCAGCCGCCCTCCTCGGCGTAGCGCCAGTGCCGCGACAGGACCCCGCCACCGCCGCCGCGGCGGAATAGCGCGACCGGGTCGGCAAGATCGGCGTAGAGCAGATGATGGTGCGCGACCATCTCCGCAATGCCCGGATTGCCACGCAGCGCCGCGCCTTGAGGACCGAGCAGCCAGACTACGCCGACCCGTTCGACCAGTCCGATCGCCGCGGCGGCGCGGAGTAGCCGCTCGGTGCTCGACTCCGGCATGGCGATACGCTGCGCGATCGCTTTGGTTGGCAGGGGCGCGCCGGCGAGGAGCTCGATCAGCCCGGTTTCGATGCAGGCGGCGAGCGTCTGCGAATAGGTGAATCCCGCAACCAGATCGAACAGCGCCCGCGCCCGACGCCTCGCCGTCGGCCTGGTCAGCGGAAAATGCGACGCGAACCGTTGAAAGCGCGCGCTGCCGATCACCCGGTTGCGCCACAATGCGAGCCGCAGATGGGCAAGGGTCAGGACGGACGAATTCATGTGTCCATAGAAGTGGACAGATGTTAGTGTCTCGTCAATCGGAGGCGGGGCGTGCGAAACGAGCGCGTGATAGTGATCGGAGCGGGTATTGGCGGGCTCGTTGCCGCCGCATTGCTCGCCGCAAGGGGACTCGACGTCACGGTCGTCGAGGCGGCCGCCCGACCCGGCGGCAAGCTGCGCGCGATCTCGGTCGACGGCACCCCGATCGATGCCGGCCCGACCGTGTTCACCCTGCGTGACGTGTTCGCGGGTGTGTTCGCCGCATGCGGCGAGTCGCTCGACGATCACCTTGCGACCCGCCGGGCGCAGGTCCTTGCGCGTCACGCTTGGGGCGATGCCCGGCTCGACCTCCTCGCCGATCCGCAGGCCAGCGAGGATGCCATCGGCGCCTTTGCCGGGGTAGAGGAGGCGCGCGGCTTTCGTGCGTTCCGGGCGGAGGCGAAGCGGCTCTACGACGCGCTCGACCGGCCGTTCCTGCGCGACACCAAGGTCGATCCGCTGCGGCTCGGCTGGCGGATGGGCTTCTCCGGCTTCCGTGATTATTGCACGCTGCGCCCGTACACCTCCTTGTGGCGCGCCCTTGGCGGCTATTTCCGCGACCCGCGGCTGCAGCAATTGTTCGGCCGCTACGCGACCTATTGCGGCTCGTCGCCCTTCGCGACGCCGGCGACGCTGATGCTGATCGCACATGTCGAGGCGAGCGGGGTGTGGCTGGTGGAAGGCGGCATGCACCGGCTTGCGCTCGCGCTGGAAGGCTTGGCAAGACGGCAGGGCGTGCGCTTCCGCTACGAGGCTGCGGTGCAGGAGATCGTGGTCGAGCATGGCCGGGCGGCAGGCGTCGTGCTGGCAGGCGGCGAGCGCATCGCCGCCGACCGGCTGGTCTGCAACGCCGATCCTGCCGCGATGGGCGACGGTGCGTTCGGTACGTCGGCCAAGCGCGCGGTCGCCCGAGTCGCGCCACGGCGGCGCTCGCTCTCGGCGATGGTGTGGACCGCCAACGCCGCCGCGACCGGCTTCCCGCTGTCGCGCCACAACGTGTTCTTCTCGGACGATTATCCGGCCGAGTTCGACGCGCTTGCGGCCGGGCGGCTCGCCGAGGCGCCCAGCGTCTACCTTTGCGCGCAGGACCGCGACGAGGCGGGCCGCGCGCAAAGG
>CAXTNG010000305.1:3830-4477 GCA_964245475.1 uncultured Sphingomonas sp.
GGTCGTCGTCGCGGGCGGGCGCCCCTTCGACTGCGTGCAGGCGACCTGGAACCTGCACGAGCGCTCGGTGGAGCCGGCCCTCGCGGCGGCGGCCGCGGCGGGGCTCACGGTCTACGTCAAGGAGGCGCTCGCCAACGGGCGGCTGGCGGGCCGCGCGCCGGCGGCACGCGAACGCGTCCAGGTCATCGTCAACGCGCCCGCCACCGGCGACGGTGCCCCACTCACCCCGGAGGAGATCGAGCGATGCACGGTGCGGATGCTGAAGGCATGTTCGCGGGCGGGGCTCTCGCTCGACTTGGGGGAGTCGTCGGTGCCGACGACCCCGCGCGACTTCGAGGCCTTGTGTCCACGGACGGGTGGAGCCCTTTATGGACCGGCCTCGCACGGGTGGGCGGCGTCCTTCCGCCGGCAAGGCAGCCGGACGCGGATCCCTGGGCTCTATTGCGCGGGCGGGAGCACCCACCCCGGCGCGGGCGTCCCGATGGCGGCACTCAGCGCAACCCTAGCCGTCGACTGCCTGCTCAAGGACCGCGCTTCGACGTCGCGGTCGGTCCTCAGGGCTATGCCTGGTGGTACGTTTTTTTTTTTATTGATTGGGGGTCTTACGTGATGTAGATGTTAGGATTCGTCGGCAGCGTCTTCTCGCC
>CAXTNG010000306.1:0-1179 GCA_964245475.1 uncultured Sphingomonas sp.
CGAACGGAGTTGATGTTACCGCTTGAACGGGGGGTCGAACAGCGGCCGCGGCGCAGGCGCCTCGCCCGCCAGCTCAGCCTCGCGTGCCGCCTCGCGCTCGGCGCGAAGCTGGCCGAGCAGCGCCTCGCGGTCGCCCTCCAGCCGCGGGTCCATCGTCGGCGCCTCGATCCCCGCCGCTTTGGCCGCCTTGGCGACCGCCGCGTCGAGTTCGCGCTGCGTCGTCAGGCCGAGCGTCACCGGGTCCTTCGGCGTGATGTTGGCGATGTTCCAGTGGCTGCGGTCGCGGATCGCCGCGATCGTCGTGCGCGTGGTGCCGATCAGCAGCCCGATCGCGCCGTCGGTGATCTCCGGGTGGTTGCGGATGATCCAGGCGATGCCGTCGGGCTTGTCCTGCCGCTTGGAGACCGGCGTGTAGCGCGGCCCCTTGGTGCGGCGGACCTGCTCGGGGCCCTTGATCATCTGCAGGCGATAGTTCGGGTCGGCCTGCCCCTTGTCGATCTCCTCCTGGGTGACCTCATGCGCGCGCACCGGATCGCGGCCGGTGAGCTTGGTCGCGGCGGTGTCGTCTGCGATCGCCTGCACCTCCAGGATATGGAGCCCGCAGAACTCGGCAATCTGCTCGAACGAGAGCGCGGTGTTGTCGACCAGCCAACTGGCGGTCGCATGGGGCATGAGCGGCTGGGCCATGCGGGGTACTCCCGTGAAGCGAAAATGAATAGGGCCGCCCCTCACCGGAGCGGCCGCTGTAACCGGGGCGACTTAGTGCGGGCGGGCGCGGAGGGCAAGCGCCCCGGACTCACATGAGGCCTTCACACAGCTGCAACGTTTTGCCGCCATGCGCCGAGTGGCATTGACGCAACGCAACAAACCTGCGCCATAAGCGTTGCAGGGATAAAGGGAGAAGACATCATGCCGACACGTTTTTCGCGCGCGCTCGCCACGACCGCCGCAGCCGCGCTCGTCACTGCGTCCACCGCCGCAGCGGCCGCCCCGGCCCCAGTCTCCGCGCGCAATCCCGCCGCATCGCTGTCGCTCAGCCACGCGCGCGTCGGCACCCCGACCGCCGGCAAGAGCCGCTTCGCCGGCCTCCCCGGCTCGACGCTGCTCAACATCGCAAACCTCGCTGCGCTGACCGTCGTCGTACTGACGGTGGTATCCGACAACGACGCTTCCAACTGA
>CAXTNG010000306.1:1189-4404 GCA_964245475.1 uncultured Sphingomonas sp.
CGGCACGAATCCGGGCAGCATCTCGACGCACGTGAGCCAGGTCCGCACCGCGTGGTAGCGCGTGAGGTCGAAGCCGCCCTCCCCGGCCTTTGCCGTATAGGGATAAAGCGCCACGTCGGCGAGCGTGACGCCCGAGCCGACGAACCAGTCGTGCGTGGCGAGATGCTCGTCCATCAGCCGGAGCGCCGCGTCGCCCGAGGCACGTTTGGCGTCCAGCTGTGCCGCCTGCGCGGGCGCGAGATTGTCGAGCCCGACCCAGCCGGTCCAGAAGCGCAGCGTCGCGACGTTGGGCTCGTGGTTGTACTGTTCCCAGAACATCCAGCGCAGCATGTCGGCGCGGTCGAACGCATCGGCGGGGATCAGCGGCGTGCCCTCCGCCAGGTACACGCAAGCCGCATTGCTCTCGGGCAGGAAGCGCTCGCCGACCTGCAGCACCGGGATGCGGCCGTTCGGGTTGACGGTGGCGAGGAACTCCGGCGTCCGCGTCGCGCCCGCCATGATGTCATACTCGCGCCGCTCGACCGCGCGGCCTGCCAATGCCGCGGTCTGGCGGATCTTCCAGCAATTGCCGGACGCGCTGTATTCGTGAAGGATCAGCCCGGTCATTCGTCCTCCGCAAGCGTCAGCACGATCTTGCCGACATGCTCCCCCGCCTCCATCCGCCGGTGCGCGTCGGGGGCCTGCTCCAGCGGAAAGGTCCGGTCGATCACCGGCTTCAGCTTTCCCGCCTCGACATGCGGCCATACGGTGCAGGCGAGCTCGTCGGCGACCAGCGCCTTGAACCCCGTGTCGCGCGCGCGGAGCGTCGATCCGGTCAGCGTCAGACGGCGGCGCATGATGTCGAACAGCGGCACCTCGGCGGTGAGCCCGCGCTGGACGGCGATCGACACATGACGCCCGTCCTCGCGGAGGCACTGGAGGTTGCGCGGCACGTAATCGCCGCCGACCATGTCGAGCACCGCCGCCACGCCCTTGCCGCCGGTGATCGCCTTGACCCGCGCGACGAAGTCCTCCGCCTGATAGTCGATCGCATGGGCGGCGCCGAGCTCCAGCGCCTTGGCACACTTCTCTGCCGATCCGGCGGTGACGATGACGCTCAGCCCGAACAGCTGCCCAAGCGCGATCGCCATCGTGCCGATCCCCGACGTGCCGCCGTGGACGAGCACCACGTCGCCCTCGGTCGCATAGGCGCGCTCGAACAGGTTCGTCCACACGGTGAACAAGGTCTCCGGCATCGCCGCCGCCTCGACCATCGTCAGCGCGTCCGGCACCGGCAGGCACTGGCCCACCGGTGCCACAGCGTACTCCGCATAACCGCCGCCAGCGATCAGCGCGCAAACCGCCTGTCCGATCTGCTCCCGGCCGACGTCCTCGCCGACCGCGACGATCTCGCCCGACACCTCCAGCCCCAGGATCGTCGGCGCGCCCGGCGGCGGCGGATAGCCGCCCTTGCGCTGGAGCACGTCAGGCCGGTTGACTCCCGCCGCCGCGACCCGGATCAGCACGTCCCCCGCTTCCGGCTTGGGCACCGGGCGCTCGACAACCGTCAGCACCTCCGGCCCGCCGGGCGCCTCGGGGTCGATCGCGCGCATCGTCTCGGGTATCGCGTCCATCGTCTTCTCCCGAGGGGCGTTGCGCGTTATTGACATCGCCGCCCCCGCGGTCAACGCTGTTGACCATGGACCTGGACGACGCTCTGCCCCGTCCCCAAGATGCGCTGGCGCAGCTCCTGCGGCAGGATCTCGACCCGCTGTCGGTCTCCGAGCTGGAATCGCGGGTCACGGCGCTGGAAGGCGAGATCGCGCGCTGCCGCCGAAAGATTGAACACGCCGTTAACCACAAGGCAAGCGCCGACGCGCTATTCAGACGATGAGCGATGGGCCCGCTTGGGCTGACCGCTTGATGCGGAGGGCGGGGCTTCCGACATGAGGGCTGACGGGCCGCAACCCCTGAGCGGCCGACCGGAGTAACCTGAATGCCATCCTTCGCCCCCGCGCTGGAAACCACGCTGCACAAGGCGCTCGAAGCCGCCAGCCAGCGCCGCCACGAATATGCGACGCTCGAGCATCTGCTGCTCGCGCTGATCGACGACGAGCATGCGTCGAAGGTGATGACCGCTTGCAAGGTCGACCTCGGCGACCTCAAGACCACCGTCGCGCACTATCTCGACACCGAGCTCGACGCCTTGAAGGTCGACGCGGCCACCGATCCCTCGCCGACCAGCGGCTTCCAGCGCGTCGTCCAGCGCGCGATCCTCCACGTCCAGTCCTCGGGCCGCGACGAGGTGACCGGCGCCAACGTGCTGGTTGCGCTGTTCAGCGAGCGCGAGAGCTACGCCGTCTATTTCCTCCAGCAGCAGGACATGAGCCGCCTCGACGCCGTCAGCTTCATCAGCCACGGCGTCGGCAAGGGCGGCCAGGCCGAGGCGACGACGCCCAAGGGCGCCGCCGAGGAGGAGAAGCCGGCCAAAGGCGAGCAGAAGGGCAAGAGCGAATCCGCGCTCAAGCAATTCACCGTCGATCTGAACGAGAAGGCGAAGATCGGCAAGGTCGACCCGCTGATCGGCCGCGGACCCGAGGTCGACCGGACGATCCAGATCCTCTGCCGCCGGTCGAAGAACAACCCGCTCTACGTGGGCGATCCCGGCGTCGGCAAGACCGCAATTGCCGAGGGCCTCGCGCGCAAGATCGTCGAGGGCGACGTCCCTGACGTGCTGCGCGAGGCAGTGATCTACTCGCTCGACATGGGCGCGCTGCTCGCCGGCACCCGCTACCGCGGCGACTTCGAGGAGCGGCTGAAGGCGGTCGTCAACGAGTTGGAGAAGCTGCCCCACGCGGTGCTCTTCATCGACGAAATCCACACCGTCATCGGCGCGGGCGCGACCTCCGGCGGCGCGATGGACGCGTCGAACCTGTTGAAGCCCGCGCTGTCCTCCGGCGCGATCCGCTGCATCGGCTCCACGACCTACAAGGAGTTCCGCAACCATTTCGAGAAGGACCGCGCGCTGCTCCGGCGCTTCCAGAAGATCGACGTCAACGAGCCTTCGCTCGAGGACGCGGTGAAGATCCTGCGCGGCCTGAAGACCAACTACGAGAAGCACCACAAGGTCCGCTACACCGAGGAGGCGATCCGCGGCGCGGTCGAGCTCTCGGCGAAATACATCAACGACCGCAAGCTGCCCGACAAGGCGATCGACGTGATCGACGAGGTGGGCG
>CAXTNG010000307.1:0-4398 GCA_964245475.1 uncultured Sphingomonas sp.
ATGAGCTTTCCGGTGTTCAAGGCCGTCACGGTCCACTTCGTGCTGCGCGGATCGGGTCATATCCAGGCTGGCGAGACGGCTCCGGTTCCATTCGCTCCATCGAGTGTCCTGGTCGTGCCCGCGTTGCAGCCGCACTGGATCGGCGACGCCGATCGCTCCGCCGCGACCGGCGCTGCGGCCGACAAGTGCGAGCTGATCGGGGACGGCCTCGTCGAGTTCACCGCGGGCAACGGCACCGACGACACGCTGCTGCTGTGCGCCGCGGTTTCGGCGCCGGACCAGGCGGCGCTCGGTCTGTTCGACCTGATGCGCTGGCCGGTGGCCGACGACCTGACGGCGAGCGGCGTCCCGGCGGCGATCGTCGATGCCATGCGCCACGAGGTCACCAACGCCGGGCTGGGGACCCAGGCGATGTGTCAGGCGCTGATGAAGCAGGCGCTCATCATGCTCTTGCGCCGGCACTGGTCGCAGGCGGACGGGTCCGCCGTCCTCGATGCGCTCCATCACCCCCGGCTTGCGCGCGCGATCGCCGCCATCATCGAGCAGCCCGGCGCAGACCACACGGTGGGCAGCCTTGCCGGTCTCGCCGGCATGAGCCGGGCGTCGTTTTCCGATCACTTCTCACGCACCTTCGGCCAGGGTCCGATCGATTTCGTGCAAAAGGCGCGTTTGCGGGTGGCGGCGCGGCTGCTCAGGGTCACCGACCTGCCGATCAAGGCGATCGCGCAAAGCGTGGGCTACGCCGGATCGCGGCCGTTCTCCCGCGCGTTCGAAGCGACCTATGCCATGTTGCCCTCGGTGTACCGACTGGCGCCGCTGCCGTCGCCAATGGATCCCGACGACGCAGACCCACTAGCTGCAGGTCACCGATCGTCCAGACTGATTGACCGGCCGTCCAATCCTTGAGCGACCAGGGAACGGGTCGCGCGGCGAGCCGTCCTGCCAGCGACCCTCGCGCCTGAGCCTTCGGTCACCATGAGAGGAACGCCCATGATCACCGACCGCCGCACTATCCTGACCGGCGCCGCCGCAACCCTCGCTGCCGTCCCCGCCATGGCGATGGCGCAGCGGCAGCGCCGCATGGGGATGGACCCGGCCGCGATGCCGATGCCCGACGTCTCCGGCACGCGGACGCACGCTCAGTTCGAGATGGGCGTGTTCGGCCCGGCGATGCTGTCGCTGGCGACCAGCCAGATCGCGGTCGATAGGGCGCGCAAGGCCGATGCGCGAGAGTTCGCCGGCTTCGAGCTGACCGAGGCGATCGCCGTCACGACCGTGCTGAAGCAGTTGGGCAACACCCCGCCGCCGATGGACGCCAAGGCGCAGGCGACGCTGGACAAGATCCGCTCGGCGGCACCGGGCGCGGCGTTCGACCGCGCGTATATCGATGCCCAGTACGAGAACCACGTGTTCCTGCGCGATCTGGCCACCGCCTACCTCGCCAACTCGGCGAACACGAGCGACATGATGGAGATGCACGGGCGCCACCTTGCGACGCTCTCGCTGGCGACGTTCAAGGAGCATACGATGATCACGCAACGGATCGCCCGCGAGTTGCGCGCCTGATCCATTTGGCGTCCCTCGGCAGGGGGACGCCTACAAGGCAATTCGCCGCCGAGGATGACACATGCCGACCGATGACCGCCTGAAGCTCGTCGCCCAGTTCGACCACCAAGTGACGGGAGTCGCCGCGACCGAAGACGGGCGCCTCTTCGTCAACTTCCCGCGCTGGACCGACGACGCGCCGATCTCGGTCGCCGAAGTGCTGCCCGGCGGCGAACTGCGGCCATATCCTGACGAGAAGTGGAACAGCTGGCGCAACGCCAAGGCGAGCGACATGCCGGTCACCGACTACTTCGTCTGCGTGCAGTCGATCGTGCCGGATGGCCAGGGCAATCTGTGGGTGCTCGACCCCGGCGCACCGGGTAACGAGAAGATCCTGCCCGACGCGCCCAAGCTGGTGAAGATCGACCTTGCCTCGAACACGGTCGTCAAGACCATCCTGGTCGCTGCGGACGTCGCGCTGCAGGGCACCTATCTCAACGACATCCGCTTCTCGCCGGACGGGGGCACGGGCTACATCACGGACAGTGGCACAAGAGGCGCGATTATCGTCATCGACCTGGAGAGCGGCAAAGGCTTCCGGGCGCTGGACGGACATGCATCGACCCAGGTCGACAAGAGCGTCACGGTCGAGATCGACGGCCAGCCGCTGCTGCGGCCCGACGGTCGCCAGCCGATGTTCGCGGCGGACGGGATCGCCATCGCGCAGGACGGCAAGACGCTCTACTGGCAGGCGCTGACCGGGGAGACGCTGTATTCGATCCCCACGGATCAGCTGAAGCCCGGCGTCAGCGAGGACGATCGCGCGGCCGCGGTCGAGAAGGTCGCCACGACCCACGTCGCCGACGGCTATTGGATCAATCGCGATGACACCTTCTTCCTGACCTCGCCGACCGACTGCTCGGTCACGAAGCTGGCGGGCAAGGGCGTCGAGAACGTCCTGACCGACGGGCGGCTGCGCTGGCCCGACACCTTCTCGGAAGGGCCGGACGGGACGATGTACCTGACCGCGAGCCACATCCAGGATACCGTGTGGTTCACGCCCGGCGCGCCGCCGTCGATCAAGACCGAGCTGTTCTCGTTCGACCCCAACCAGTAAGGCGACCCATGACCTATCTCCGCTACGCCCCCGACATCGAGACGCCGGAAGCCGACGAGCAGCAGACGATCGACGGCATCATTCAGGGCATGACGCAGCAAAGCGAAACGGTGGAGAAGCGCGAGCACCACGCGGTGCGCGCCAGTCATGCCAAGAGCAGCGCGTGTCTCGTCGGCACGATGACGATCGCCGACGACCTCCCGCCCGAGCTGGCGCAGGGGCTGTTCGCCAATCCCGGCACCTACGACGTCGCGATCCGCTTCGCGCAGGGACCGGGCGAGACGTTGGGCGACCGCGTGTCCACGCATCGCGGCATCGCCATCAAGGTGTTCGGGGTCGAGGGCGAGAAGCTGCCCGGGCACGACGCGCCGACGCAGGACTTCGTGCTGGCGACCGGCCGCACCTTTCCGTCCGGCACGGCCAGCGGCTTCCTGAGCGATGCGAAGAAGATCGGTGCGGCCACGCCGATGCCCGAGGGCGTCAAGAGCGCGGTGTCGTCGATGGCGCGCAATTTCAACAAGGTGCTGAGCATGTTCAACACCGCCTACGCGAAGGCGGACTTCTTCGGACACCCGTTCAGCCACCCGATCGGCGACGACTATTTCAGCCAGGCGCCCATCCGCTTCGGTGACTATGTCGCGAAGATTGGTGCGTTCCCGGCGTCGCAGGCACAGGATGCGCTGCGCGAATGGCAGCTGGACCCGCACCAGGATGAGGACGGGTTCCGCCACGCCGCAGTCGACTATTTCCGCGAGCATGAGGCCGTGTTCGAGCTGCGCGCGCAGTTATGGGCGAATGCGGAGACGCAGCCGATCGAGGATGCGTCGATCGAGTGGCCGTCGCAGGACAGCCAGTACCGCACCGTGGCCACGATGCGCATCCCGGTTCAGGACGCCTATACGCCCGAGCGCGTGCGCTATTTCGACGAGGTGATGACGTTCCGTCCGGCACACTGCCTGGCCGCGCACCAGCCGCTCGGGTCGGTGATGCGCGCGCGGTTGCAGGTTTACCGCGCACTTTCCGCCTTTCGGCACCGCGAGAACGGCATTGCGGAAGAGAACACCGCCGACTTCGCGCAAATCCCGGCTTGAGAGGAGCAGTGATGGCGACTGCACCTGACACGCTTTCCCGTGCCGCCCAGCCGATCGGCACCGTGCCGACGACGCTGACGATCAACGGCATGACCCGCACGCTCGACATCGAACCGTGGACCTCGCTGCTCGACCTGCTGCGCGAGGGTGAGGACCTGATCGGGACCAAGAAGGGCTGCGATCACGGCCAGTGCGGCGCCTGCACGGTGCTGATCGACGGCCGGCGGATCAACTCCTGCCTGAAGCTGGCGGTGACGCTGGACGGGGCGGAGATCACCACGATTGAGGGGCTCGGCAAGCCGGGCTCTCTCCATCCGCTCCAGGCTGCGTTCATCGAGCACGACGCCTTCCAGTGCGGCTATTGCACCCCGGGCCAAATCTGCTCGGCACAAGGCCTTATCAACGAGGGCCGCACGCACTCGCGGCAGGACGTGCGCGAGATGATGAGCGGCAACCTTTGCCGCTGCGGCGCCTATACCAACATCGCCGACGCGGTCTGCGAGGTGCTCGCCGCGCAAGATGGCGCCACCATGCAGGAGGCGGCGGAATGAGCCCGTTCGACTACATCCGCGCGGGGAACGTCGGCGAGGCGCTGCAGGCCGGTGCCGGCGAGCAGGTGCGCTACTTGGCCGGCGGCACCACCCT
>CAXTNG010000308.1:0-4393 GCA_964245475.1 uncultured Sphingomonas sp.
GATATGGATCTCCCCCGCCGCCAGCGCCATCAACGTCGCTTCCCGCACCCGCCCCTTGTCACGCCCGGTCAGCACGCCGATCTCGATCGGCAGCCCAGCGAGCGTCCGCCGGAGCGTCTCGTAATGCTGCCGCGCCAGGATCTCGGTCGGCGCGAGCATCGCCCCCTGCGCCCCCGCCTCGACCGCGATCAGCAGCGCCATCGCCGCGACCAGCGTCTTCCCCGACCCGACGTCGCCCTGGAGCAGCCGGAGCATCGGCGCGTCCTGCGCCAGGTCTCCCTCGATCTCGCGGCAAGTCCGCGCCTGCGCCCCGGTCAGCGCATACGGCAGCTTGAGAGCATCTCGCAGCCGCCCGTCACCCGCCAGCGGCCTGGTCCGTCGCGCGCGTGTCGACTGCCGCACCAGCGTCATCGCAAGCTGGTTGGCGAACACCTCGTCATAGCCCAGCCGCTCGCGCGCCGGCTTGTCCGCGGGGTCGGCATGCATCCTGGCCAGCGCCTCGCGCCAGTCCGGCCAGCCGCGCTGCGCCTTCAGCCCCGGCTCGATCCACTCGGCCAGCACCGGCGCGCGCTCCACCGCCTGCGCCGCCAGCGCCCCCATCCGCCGCGAGGTGATCCCTTCCGACAGCGGATAGATCGCCTCGCGTTCGCGCAACTCCTCGGTCGGGTCGGAGAGCTCGGGATGGACGATCTGCAATTCCTGCCCATAAGTGTCGAGCCGCCCCGACACCCGGATCGGCGCACCGATCGGCAGCAGCTTCCTCACATAGCCCGATGAACCGCCGAAATAGACCAGGCTGACGTAGTTGCCGAGCTGATCGGTCGCATGCACCTTGGTCGGCCCCCGCGAACGGCTCACCCGATGGTCGACCGGCGTCAGCGTGATCGCGATCGTCCGTCCTGCGTCGCTCGCCATCAGCTCGTTGCGCGCGACCCGGTCGATCCACCCGGTCGGCAGGTGGAACGCGACGTCGACCACCTTCTCCAGCCCGAGCCGCTCCAGCGGCTTGGCGAGCGCCGCGCCCACGCCCTTCAGCGCGGTCACCTCGGCGAACAGCGGATTGAGGATATCGGGCCGCATGACTATGTGCGGCTATACCTCACCCGACGCACGCCGCCAGCGTGCGCCGGGCGTTCGCCATTGGAGCCTGCATGGATCATCACACCCGCCTCAAGCGCCTGCGCTTCCGCGCCTGGCACCGCGGCACCCGGGAAGCCGACCTGATGATCGGCGGCTTCTGCGACGCGCATTGCGAGGGCTGGAGCGCGGACGAGATCGCGCACTTCGAGGCGCTGCTGGAGGAGCAGGACGTCGACATCATGGCCTGGGCGATGGGCGTTCAGCCGTGCCCGGAGCACTGGGACGGCCCGATGATGCAGGCGATGCGGCAGCTCAACTTCGTGCCGATCGCCTCGTAACCCGTCGTCGCCCCGGGCTTGACCCGGGGCCCCGCTTCTTCTTCTGCCAGCCCGCAAGAAGCGGGACCCCGGCTCAAGGCCGGGGTGACGAGAGTGTCAGATGCCCGAACTGAACACCATCCTCACCGCCAAGCGCAGCCTCACCCTCGCCGGCGTCCCCACCGGCTTCCAGCCGTCGCTGCTCGCCGACCTCGCCCGCGCCGCGGGCCGCGCCGTGTTCATCGCCGCCGACGAGGCGGCGATGCGCGCGATCGCCTCCACCGCGCCGTTCTTCGCCCCCGATATCGAGGTCGTGCAATTCCCCGCCTGGGACTGCCTCCCCTACGACCGCGCCTCGCCCTCGCTCCGCGTCATGGCCGAGCGCATCGCCGCCCTCCACCGCCTCCAGGCGCGCCGCACCAGGCCCCAGCTCTTCCTCGCCACCGCCAATGCCGCCACCCAGCGAGTCCTCACCCCCTTCCGCATCCGCCAGCTCGTCGCCACCCTCGCCCCCGGCGAGCGGATCGACCGCGACAGCCTCGCGCAGCTCCTCCAGGCGAATGGCTACGTCCGCACCGACACCGTCCACGACCAGGGCGAGTTCGCTGTCCGCGGCAGCCTCGTCGACCTGTTCCCTTCGGGCGAGGAGCAGGCGCTGCGCCTCGACTTCTTCGGCGACGAGGTCGAGAGCCTCCGCACCTTCGACCCCGCCGACCAGCGCACCACCGGCCGCCTCGACGGCTTCGTGCTGCTGCCCGCGTCGGAGACGCTGATCGACGAGGACAGCATCAAGCGTTTCCGCGCGCGCTACCGCGAGCGCTACGGCGCGACCGCGACCGGCGACCCGCTGTACCAGGCGATCAGCGACGGGCGGCGGCTGGCGGGGATCGAGCATTGGCTCCCGCACTACGCGACAAACCTGTCGCCCATGTGCGAAAAGATGGGCGACTCGGTGATCGTCCGCGACTCCGGCGTCGCCCAAGCCGCCGAAGGCCGCTTCGACGCGATCCTCGACTATTTCGAGAACCGCAAGCGCGCGGAAGCCGCCCAGCCCGGCAGCTACCGTCCGCTCGCGCCCAAGGCACTCTACCTGCTGACAAAGGAGTGGGAGACCGCGACAGCCCACACCCACCTCACCACCCCCTTCCACGAGCCCGGAAGCGCCACCGTCCTCGACTTCGCCGTCGACGGTCCCCGCGACTTCGCGCCCGAGCGCTCCGCCGGCGCCAACATCTACGAGGCGGTGGTCGATCACGTCGCCACCCTCAGGAAGCAGGGCCGCAAGCCGGTTCTCGCCAGCTACTCCGCCGGCGCGCGCGAACGCCTAGGCGGCCTGCTCAAGGACCACGGTCTCACCGGCGCGAAGCAGGTCGATACGTGGCAACAGGCGCTCGGCACCGCCGCCAGCACCGTCGCTCTCGTCGTCCTCCCCCTGGACCACGGCTACACCGCCCCAGACGTGGCAATGCTCACCGAGCAGGACATGCTCGGCGACCGCCTCGTCCGCCGCGCCAAGCGCAAGAAGTCCGCCGACGCCTTCCTCGCCGAGCTTGCCACCCTCTCGCCGGGTGACCTCGTCGTCCACGCCGAGCATGGCATCGGCCGCTACGAGGGGCTGACCTCGGTGCCAGTCGGCAAGAGCCCGCACGACTGCGTCGCGCTTTCCTATGCCGGCGGCGACAAGCTCTACGTCCCCGTCGAGAACCTCGAGGTCCTCTCCCGCTATGGCTCGGGGGAGGAAGGCGCCTCGCTCGACCGCCTCGGCGGCGAGGCGTGGCAGCGCCGCAAGTCGCGGATGAAGGAGCGCATCCGCGAGATCGCGGGCGAGCTCATCGCCACCGCCGCCGAGCGCGCGCTTCATCCCGGTGACGTCATGGAGCCGGACTCGTCGGGCTACCCTAGCTTCGTTGACCGCTTCCCCTATCAGGAAACCGACGACCAGGACCGCGCGATCGAGGACGTGATCGGCGACCTCTCCGCCGGCAAGCCGATGGACCGGCTGATCGTCGGCGATGTCGGCTTCGGCAAGACCGAGGTCGCGCTCCGCGCCGCCTTTGTCGCCGCCATGTCGGGCAAGCAGGTCGCGGTGGTCTGCCCCACGACGCTCCTCGCGCGCCAGCATTACAACAATTTCGTGAGCCGCTTCGAAGGCTTTCCGATGCGGATCGGCCGGCTCTCCCGCCTCGTCACCGCCTCGGAAGGCAAAGCGACCAAAGAGGGTCTCGCCGCGGGCACGATCGACATCGTCATCGGCACCCACGCGCTGCTCGCCAAATCGGTCGACTTCAAGCGCCTCGGCCTCGTCGTCGTCGACGAGGAGCAGCGGTTCGGCGTCACCCACAAGGAGCGGCTGAAGGCGCTGCGCGCCGACGTCCACATGCTGACGCTCACCGCCACGCCGATCCCGCGCACGCTCCAGATGGCGATGAGCGGCATCCGCGAGCTGTCGGTCATCCAGACCCCGCCGGTCGATCGCCTCGCGGTGCGCACCTACGTCATGCCCTGGGATCCGGTCGTGCTGCGCGAGGCGCTGCTCCGCGAGCATTACCGCGGCGGCCAGAGCTTCTTCGTCACCCCTCGCGTCGCCGACCTGCCCGATGTCGAGGAATTCCTCCGCGCCGAGGTGCCCGAGATCCGCTACGTCGTCGCCCACGGCCAGATGGCGCCGACCGAGGTCGAGGAGCGCATGTCCGCCTTCTACGACAAGAAGTTCGAGGTGCTGGTGTCGACCACGATCGTCGAGTCGGGCCTCGACATCCCGAGCGCGAACACGATGATCGTCAACCGCGCCGACCGCTTCGGCCTCGCCCAGCTTTACCAGCTCCGCGGCCGCGTCGGCCGGTCGAAGACGCGCGCCTACAGCTACATGGTCACGCCACCCGAACGTCAGATGACAGAAGCGGCCTCCAAGCGCTTGAAAGTGTTGAGCGACCTCGACAGTCTCGGCGCGGGCTTCCAGCTCGCCAGCCACGACCTCGACATCCGCGGCGCGGGCA
>CAXTNG010000309.1:0-4352 GCA_964245475.1 uncultured Sphingomonas sp.
TTTCCAGACCGTCCTTGCCCAGCTTGAAACCCGGCGTCACGAACAGCGGGTCCTTGGCGGCCTTGTACTGCTCGGCGGTCGGCGCGCCGACGTAGCCGGTCAGGTGTGCGACCGCCACGCCGCCGGGGTAGTTGCGTGCGAAGCCCTGGGTCGGCGCGACGCCGGGCAGCTCGGGCAGGTGCAGGCCGACCGCGGCATAGCGCTCCCAATCGAGTTTCTCGGCGACCTGGACCGGCTGGAACCCGGCGGCGCGGTCGAGGTCGATGCGGAGCCGCTCCAGGTCCTCCGTGGTGAGCTGCAGGAGGCGCTGGAGCAAGCCCAGCACGCGTTCGCGCTCTGTCTCGGGCAGCCGGTCGGGCATGATGTCGACGCGGAAGTCGGTCCGGTTGTTGGCGATCGGCGCGCCGTGGCGGTCGGTCAGCCAGCCGCGGCGTGGCGGGACCAGCGTCATGTTGACGCGGTTGCTTTCGGCCAGCGCGGTGTAATGTTCGTTTTCGTGGATCGCGAGCCAGCCCATCCGTCCGGCGAGCAGCAGCCCGACCGCGCCCTGCGCGGTGCCGAGCAGCCAGGCACGGCGCGAGAAGCTGTAGGCCTGGCTCGCCTCCGTGACGATCCGCCCGCCGTTCACGACCGGCCTCGTTTGCGCTCGATCGCGGCGACCAGGCGTGTCGCCAGCGGGAAGAGCAGCACCGCCGCGGCGATCTGGACGGCGACCGCCACGTCGACTTCCGCCGCGAGCGGCACCGCGATCAGCCGGCCGGCGACCCGCGTGCACCCGATCGCGCCCGCGGCGATCAGCCAATCCTGCCAGAACCCGCGAAACGCCATGCGCTGCTCGATCGCCTCGATGCCGAGAAAGCACAACGACCAGAGGAGAACGCCGCTCCCGAGCGGCTGTCCGCTGACGAGGTCGTCGAACAGCCCGAGCGGGGCGGCGGCCCAGGGGCGCAGCGCGAAGCGGGCCAGCAGCCGCCAGGCGAGCAGCATCAGCAGGCCGAACGGCGGCAGGACGGGTGCGTCGGCGATCAAGGGCAAGGCGGTCAGCAGCGATCCCGCCGTGACCGTTACCCACGGCAGCGCGCGTGCCGGATGCCTGGGCAGTGGCGGCTCGAACGGGCGATAGTCGATCGTCTCGCTCAAGGCCGGGCTCCCGCGCCCGGCTGGGCGGGCAGGGACACGAACGGGCGAGTGACGATCGCGAAGTCGAGCGTGTCGGGCCGGGCGAAAAGCCGCGCGGTGACCTGGTCGCGTCCGGCCTGATGCACCTGCGCGACCGGGATGTTGGGAGCATAGAGGCCGCCGGTGCCGGTGGTGACGAACAGGTCGCCGACGCCGAACACGACGTCGGGGGTGTCGACGGGGCGGATGTCGACCTCGCCATCGCCGCGGCCGGTCGCCACCGCGGGCAGCCCGTCGCGGACCCGGCGGACGGGAACGATGCTGTTCGGATCGGTGAGCA
This sequence comes from uncultured Sphingomonas sp., assembly GCA_964245475.1. Lineage (GTDB taxonomy): Bacteria > Pseudomonadota > Alphaproteobacteria > Sphingomonadales > Sphingomonadaceae > Sphingomonas. The sequence goes on from CAXTNG010000309.1 coordinate 1,460, forward strand.
GCAGCACGCGTGCCGCGTTGGGGCCGGTCTCGACCACCCGGCCGACCAGCCCGGTGGGGCCGATCACCGGCATCCCGGGACGCACGCCGTTCCAGCGCCCGGCATCGAGCAGCGCGAAGCGGCGCGCGCTCGACGCGGTCGAGCTGACCAGCCGCGCGGCGACGACCGTCTCGGGGGTGCGGTCGCGCAACGCGAGCAGGGTGCGCAGGCGGCGGTTGTCATAGGCGATCGTGCGGGCGCGGAGCACCAGCAGCTGCTGCCGCTTGAGCTCGGCGCGAAGCGCCGCATTCTCGCCCTTGACCCGAAAGTGCTCGCCGATGCCGTCCGGCACCGACGCGATCGCGCTGCCGACGCTCGCGAGCGCCGACGACACCGGCGTGGTCGCCCCCGCTGCGGCCATGCGCAGCGCTGAGAAGGCAGGCGGGTCGAAGGTCGACAGGACGAGCAGCGCGGCGCCGACCACCGCACCCGCGATCGCGAGCACGTAGCCGAGGAACAGGCCATATTGCCGGCGCCGCGAGAATCCGGTCCGGCGGTCGCGGGCAGGCGCCATGCGCCCTTACTCCCCAAAGAACCTAGCTAAAACACGCGTCAGCCGCTCTGTAGCACGCCGCGGTACATGGGGTCCTCCAGCGCGCGGCCGGTGCCCAGCGCGACGCAGGTCAGCGGATCCTCGGCAACGGTGACCGGCAGCCCGGTCTCGTCGCGCAGCACTTCGTCGATCCCCTGCAGCAGCGCGCCGCCACCGGTCAGCACGATACCCTGGTCGACGATGTCTGCGGCGAGCTCGGGCGCGGTGTTCTCCAGCGCGACGCGGACCCCCTCGACGATCGTCGCGACCGGCTCGGACAGCGCTTCGGCGATCTGGCCCTGGTTGATCTGGATTTCCTTGGGCACGCCGTTGACGAGGTCGCGGCCCTTGATGTGGATGATCGTGCCGATGCCGTCGACCGGCGGCTTGGCGATGCCGACCTCCTGCTTGATCCGCTCCGCGGTCGCCTCGCCGATCAGGAGGTTGTGGTTGCGGCGGACGTAGGAAACGATCGCCTCGTCCATCTTGTCGCCGCCGACGCGCACCGAGGTGGTATAGGCGAGGCCGCGCAATGACAGCACCGCAACTTCGGTCGTGCCGCCGCCGATGTCGACCACCATCGATCCGATCGGCTCGGTCACCGGCATGTCGGCACCGATCGCGGCGGCCATCGGCTCTTCGATCAGCCACACCGCGCTGGCGCCCGCATTGGAGGCGGCGTCGCGGATCGCGCGCCGCTCCACCTTGGTCGAGCCCGAGGGAACGCAGATCACGATCTCCGGGCGGCGCCAGGGCCAGCTCTTGCCGCCGTGCACCTTGCGGATGAAGTTCTTGATCATCTCCTCGGCGACGTCGATGTCGGCAATGACGCCGTCGCGCAGCGGCCGGATCGCCTCGATGCTGCCGGGCGTCTTGCCCATCATCAGCTTGGCGTCGTCACCGACGGCCTTGACCCTGCGCTGGCCGTTGATCGTCTCGATCGCGACAACAGAGGGCTCGTTGAGCACGATGCCGCGACCGCGGACATAGACCACCGTGTTGGCGGTGCCGAGGTCGATCGCCATGTCGTGCGACATGAATTTGAAGAAACGGGGGAATTTCATCGAGGTCCGGATTCCGTCGCGCTTGATCGTGTCGCATCGGCACTTATGCGACGGGCGGGCCCATGCCGGAACGGGCACGAGTCTCCTGTCACCTTTGCGCCTCGCGGGAAGCTCGCGCTTGGGCTAGAGGCTGCGGTGTGTCAATACGCAGGCTCCCTCCGCATCTGGTCAACCGGATCGCTGCCGGTGAAGTGGTAGAAAGACCCGCCAGCGCGTTGAAGGAGCTGGTCGAGAATGCGATCGACGCCGGTGCGAGCCGAATCGCGGTGATCCTGTGTCGGGGCGGGACCGAGCGGGTGGAGGTGGCCGACGACGGCTGCGGCATGGAGCCTGGCGAGATCGGGCTGGCCTTGGAGCGGCATGCTACTTCCAAGCTTTCGGACGAGCGGATCGAGGCGGTTGAGACATTGGGTTTCCGCGGCGAGGCGCTGCCGTCCATCGCCAGCGTCGCGCGGCTGACGATCGAGAGCCGCATGGCGGGTGCCGACGGCTGGGCGCGGACCGTCGACAATGGCGAGATCGTGCGCGAAGGCCCCGCCGCGCTGCCGCCGGGCACGCGGGTGATCGTCGAGGACCTGTTCGCGCGGGTGCCGGCACGGCGCAAGTTCCTGCGCTCGGCACGGGCGGAATATGGCGCGTGCCTCGACGTCGCGCGCCGGCTTGCGATGGCGCGGCCGGACATCGGCTTCACCGTCGAGCATGACGGCAGGCGAGTCCTGAGCTTCACGCAGGCGGAGGACCGTCCCTCCCGGGTCGCGGCGCTCACGGATCGGGCGCTCGCCGGCAATGCGGTGACGATCGACCTGGAGCGCGACGGCTTCGTGCTCGGCGGCGTTGCCGGGCTGCCGACCTACAATCGCGGCGTGGCGGACCACCAATATCTGTTCGTCAACCGCCGCCCGGTGAAGGACCGGCTGCTGATGGGCGCGATCCGCGGCGCTTATGCCGAGATGCTGCCGCGCGACCGGCACGCGGTGGTCGCGCTGTTCCTCGACGTGCCGGCAAGCGAGGTGGACGTGAACGTTCATCCGGCAAAGACGGAGGTACGCTTCCGCGATCCGGCGATGGTGCGCGGGATGATCGTCTCCGGTCTGCGACGGGCGCTCGATGCAGGCGGCTTCCGGGCGTCGCAGCCCGCAGCGGTGGACCTGCAGGCGCTGTTCCGGGCTGAGCAACTCCCCTCCCGCTCGCGGGAGGGGTTGGGGGTGGCGCCTGGTCCGGAGCCTTGGCTCGGTGAGACGGACCCGCCCCCCCCAAA
>CAXTNG010000310.1:0-583 GCA_964245475.1 uncultured Sphingomonas sp.
CGTCATATGGTGCGCGACGAGGCTGGAGATGACGCAGTCCCACGGCTCGCCGCCCAGATCGGCATAGTCGCCGGTGACGTAGCGGATGCCGAGCGCGGCGGGGGTGTGGGCGCGGGCGGCCGGCTCGCTGCGCGGGTTGAGGTCGACGCCGACGAGATCGGTCGTAATGCCGCGCCGGCGTGCCCAGCGGGCGATGCGGCGGAGCATGTCGCCGTCGCCGAAGCCGACATCGAGCAGCCGAAGTTGACGAAGGTCGCGCACATGGCGGTCGAGGAAGGCCAGGGTAGGTCGTGACGCCAGCGTAACGGTGTTGACGCGGGCGAGGTCGGCCATCACCGCCGCATAGGTCTCGGGCGCGAGGTCTTCGGCGTCCATCAGCTCCTCGGCGAAGGCGCGTTCGGCCAGCATCATGCGCTCGCGAACGCGAAGCCTTCGGCGGCGAGGCCGGGGCCGAAAGCCAGAGCGATGCCGTGCTCGACCTTGCGCTCGAGCAGGCGCTGGAGGACGAACATCAGCGTCGCCGAGGACATGTTGCCGTTCTCGGCGAGCACGTCTATTCGCCGCAGAATGTTCTCCGAGATCA
>CAXTNG010000310.1:593-3558 GCA_964245475.1 uncultured Sphingomonas sp.
TTGGTGCCGTTCGCGGCGAGCACCGCGCGCGCGGCGTCGAGCGCGGACCCGTCGCGGGGGCGCGCGTGCTGGACGGCGTCGAGGATCGAGCGCCCGCCGGCGTGGACGGCCCAGGCGTCGACCGCCCGCCCGTCCGTGACCCGCTCGGCAAAGCGCGGGTCGGCCAGCGCGGCGGCGATGCGGCCGGGAACTTCGCCCGAGAGGTGCATGGCGAAGCCGCGGTCGGTGATGTCCCAGCGGATCAGCGCGGCCGAATCGGGCAGGGTCGCGGTGAAGGGTGCTTCCAGCACGAATCCGTCGCTGGAGCCGCCCGGCTCGGCAGTGACCAGCGCCGCGGCGGCGCCGTCGCCGAACTGGAGCATCGCGAGCAGCGGCTCGATCCCGGCCGCGGGCTGGAGGTGCAGCGTCGAGAGCTCGACCGTGACGACCAGCACCCGCGCGCGGGGTTCCGAGCGGACGATGTGGCGCGCGCTCCTGAGCGCGGCGACGGCGGCGTAGCAGCCCATGAAGCCGACCAGCAGCCGTTCGACGTCGCCGAGACCCAGTGTGGCGGCGATGATCTGATCGACGCCGGGCGCGACGAAGCCGGTGCAGCTCGCGACGACCAGATGGGTGATGCCGGCGAGGTCGACCTGCTCGCCGAGGGCGGCGATCGCCTCGATGGCCAGTGCGGGCGCTGCCTGCGCATAGACCGCCATGCGCTCGCCGGTACCGGGAAGCGGGTCCGCGGCGTAGAAGCCGCCGGGCGCGACCGGCGAGCCGCCGCCGGGTGCCTCCGGCAGCACCGACCAGCGATGCGAAATGCCCGAACGGCGCGCCATGCGCGCGAACACAGCCGAGTCACGCGGTGCAACCCGCGTTTGCGCCCAGGCAAGGAACGCCTGATGGATGTCGTGCGTCGGAACCGCGGTGCCGATCGCATGGAGGTAAGCGTACAACCGAGAACTTTCGAGAGAGCCACCGCCTAACGCGTCAGTGGACGCGCCGGGTGCACCGGGCAGCCGGATCAGACTGCCGCCAGCCCCCAACGGCCATAAGTGAACAGGCGCTCGCCGAGGCGGAAGTGTTCGCCATCCTCCGTCGCGTCCAGCCGCTCCGGCTGCGCCTCGGGGCCGATGCCGCGCGCCATCCAATGGGGTATCGAGAGGCGCAGCACCGGCGCGCTGAACGGGCCGGGAAAGGGCTCGGCGAAGTCGACGAGCAGGTCGCGCGTGCCGAGCCGGGTGCCGATGGTTTCGCCGTCGGGAAAGACGAGGTCACGAAAGTCCGTCGCCATGTCGAACGACTGGTCGGCGGCCATGTTGCGTTCGGCATAGGCGATGCCCATCAGGCTGGCATCGTGGTTCGCCCAGGCGGTGCCGAGCTCCGCTGCGAGCGTCTCGCGCACCTCCGGGTGGAGCGCGCCCTCGACCAGGCGGCGGTTGTCCGCAGGGATGGCGACCGTCGAATTGGTTTCCAACAGGCGGAGCGTCGCTTCGAGCTGGAGCAGGTCGGGGTAGACGCCCTGACCGTCCTTCATGGGTCCTAGCCCATGGCGATCGCGGACGCGGCCGAGCAGGCGGGTCAGGTCGCGCTCGGCGGGCACCAGCACCACCGCGCGGGCTTCGCCATATGCGCTGCGGTCGCTGCGTTGGTGGCGATGGAGGCGTCCGATACGCTGGAGGAGCACGTCGACCGGCGCCAGATCGGTGATGAGCAGGTCGGCGTCGATGTCCAGCGATTGTTCGAGCGTCTGCGTGCCGACCAGCACCCGGCCTTGGGCAGTGCGCTCCTTGCCGAACGCCTGCTTCACCGCAGCGTCGAGCAGGCGGCGGTCGGAGGGGGCGAAACGGCCGTGGTGGAGAGTCGCGACGCCGTTCACGCGAAAGGCGAGGTCCGTGGCCGACTCCTCGACGGCGCGGGCGACCGCGACTGCGCCGCCGACGCTGTTGCGCACCACCAGCACCGAGGCGCCGGCGCGCGCGGCGCCGATCGCGAGCGCGGCGATCGTATCCGGTTCGTCGATCAGGCCTGCGGTCTCGATCCGCACCTGCTTGGCATTGGTGCCTTTCGCGGACGCCCGACGGGGCAACGCATCGACCCCCGACAGCGCGGGATAGGGCTGGGCCTCGGCCTCGGCGAGCGACGGCGCCGCGTGGCCGAGCAGCCGCGCGCGCGCCGCGGCGCCCAAGGTCGCGGAAAGCAGCAGCGCGCGGCCGCCGGCAGCGACATGGTTGGCAAGCAGGCGTTCGAGCAGGCGGCCCATATAGGCGTCCGACGCATGCACCTCGTCGACCACCAGCAGGCTGCGCGCGAGCGCGGCGGCGCGGACGTGCGCGTGCTTGAGCCTGAGCGTGGCGAGCAGCGCCTGATCGATCGTGCCAACGGCGACGCGCGCGGCGAGATAGCGGTTGCCCCTCTCGGCGGCCCAGCGGGAATCATCGCCTTTGTCGTCCCAGATGACCTCCCAGCGTTTGCCCGGATCGGGCAGCTTCTGACCCTTTGCGTCACCGGCTTGCAGATAGCCGGGAACCGCCAGCACGGCTTCAATCGTGCCCGCGCCGAAAACGCTGTCGAGCATGGCTTGGACGCGCCCGTGCAGTTGCACAGCCGCCGAGCGGGTCGGCAGCGCGAAGTAGAGGCCGTCGACCTCACCTGCGCGGCGCAGCTCGAGCCAACGCCACAGCGCGGCTTCGGTCTTGCCCGATCCGGTCTCCGCCTCGATCAGCGCGACCGGGCCGAGATCGCCGGCCGCCGCCTCGCCCTGCACGCCGCGTGACGCGAAGCCGAAGGCGGCGGCGAAATCGGCGGCGGGAGTCACGAGCGGCGTGAAGCCGCGGACGGCGATCGCCTCCACGGCCTCACGGGCGCGCATTGCCGCGCGTTCCGCGCCGTACGGGCCTTCGACCGGGAAGCGCGTCTGGTCGGACCCGAGCCAGTCCGCCAGCGTCATCAACCCCGCGAACAGCGCGACGAAGCGTTCACC
>CAXTNG010000310.1:3568-4342 GCA_964245475.1 uncultured Sphingomonas sp.
TTCCAGGCGAGCGGCCAGCGCTCGCGCACGTCCGCGACCAGCCCCGCGGCCTCGGCGAGCGGGTCGTAGCCGTCCACGGCGCGCCAGTGCCGGCAGTGCTTCTGCCACGGCGGCTCGCCGGCCTGGGCGCGTCCGAACTCCTCGCGTGGACGACCATGATGGGCCATCAGCGCGACAAGGTAGGGACCGCCGCCCCAGTCCGTGACGATCTGGCGCAGCGCCTTGCCCGGCGCACTTGCGGACAGCGTCCGGTCGAACATTAACGGCGCGACCTGCCCTTCGTGGCCGACCGGCGGTGCGCCCGGATGCGCGCGCGCCTGAAAGCCGGTGTTGGTCTTGCCGATGTCATGGAGCGCGGCGAGCGCGACCAGCCGCGGGTGGTCCTGTGCGGTCAGCGCACGGCCGGCGGTCGTCTCCAGCGCCCGGTTCCACGCGCCGCCGGCCAGCAGCGCTTCCATCGCGGCGGCGACGTCGAAGCTGTGTTCGGCGAGCGGCAGGGCGGCGCGTACCGTCCGGTCCTCGTTGTAGGCGAGCTTGGCCCAAGGCGGGTTCGAGGGATCGAGCGGCATGCGGTGTCGTCCCTCCAAAGGATCATCCTAGCCGATTCGCCGCGTCCGCGATGCGCCCAATACCTCCGAAATGGATGCCGAAGCGGACAGGACATCGCTTGCCGCGGCGCCTGTCCTCTCGACACCTTCGCCGCATGCCGCCGCCCCAACCCAAGCCCGGCCAGTTCGTGTCGCTGCGTGGGCGGCTGTGGCTGGTCGAGGGCGA
>CAXTNG010000311.1:0-4328 GCA_964245475.1 uncultured Sphingomonas sp.
GAAGGCGCCCGCTCCCTCCAGCGCCCAGGCCGCCGAGGTCCAGCGCGCGCCAAGCGCAAGCGGCACCGCCAGCGTAACGAAGCCGATGCCGATCGCCAGCATCGTCTCGTTCATCACCCGCAGGCTCTCGCGCCGGTAGCGTGTCGTGAACGCCGTCACGCCCAAGTACAGCGCGGCGAAGCCCAGCGCCGCGAACGCGCTGCCGAACGGGCGATCGTGGACCAGCCCGACCTCCAGCCCGAAGCCGGCCAGCGCCGGCCCGAACAGCAGCGTCGTGTCGACGACATTGCCGAGCCGCCCCGGCGTCGCCCGCGTGTAGAGCACCGCGCACGCGACATAGATCAGCACCGAGACGATCAGGAACGCCTGCGCTACGGCAAAGTCCACCGGGTGGTAGCTCGCCGCTTCCCACATGCCCATCACCCCGAAGGTCGCGAAAAAGCCGATGAGGTTCAGCACCCGCCACGACTGCCGCGTCGCGATGAACCCGATCGCGAGGTTGAGGATCGTGTAATAGCCGAACAGCCCCGCGACGTTGCCGCTGCCGTCGGAGAGCAGCAGCGGCACGGCGAAGCCGCCCGCGAACGCGGTCGCCGCCAGTGCCTGCGAGCGTTGCAGCAGCGCCAGCGCGCAGCCGAGCGCGCACACCACGATCATCAGCCCGAACGCCGGCGCAACCGGGATCGTGCTGTACAGCTTTGCCGCGGCGAACAGCGTCAGGTAGAGGATGGCGACGCCGCCGCCCTGCAGCGCCAGCCCGAAGCTAGGCCGGTCGACCCGCGTCCGGAAGCCGACGGCGAGCAGCGCGATGCCGACGACCGCGACCAGCGCCAGCCGGAGCTCGATCGGGAACAGCCCCGCCGACGCGGCATAGCTGGCGAGGAACGACAGGCCGACGAACAGCAGGACGAGCCCGACGCGCACGATCGTGTTGCCGCCGAGCAGCCAGCCTTTCGCGGCCACGATCGCCCGGGCTGCCGCCGCTTCGACGAAGCCGGGCTCGGCAGGCGCGACAGGCTCCGGCTCGCGCGGCTGAACAGCCGGTGGCGGCACCGGGGCAGGTGGCGCCAGCGTCAGTCGCTGCCGTTCGACTGCCTCTACCGCCGGGGATCGCTCCGGCGAGGCGAAGGCTGGCGCGTCCGGACGCGCGTCCAGCCTGGCGGCCAGCGCAGCGACCTGCGCCCGCAGCGCGGACGTCGCGGCCTCGACCTCCGCCCGCATCGTCCGGCGTGCGCCCCAGCCGAAGACCGCGCCGGCGACCCCGCCGAGGATGAGCCCATATCCCTCGAAGTCGGCGAGCGCCCACCCGACGAACGCCGCGAAGAGCGCTGACCACCACACCATCGGCCGATCGACCCCCGTCTATGCCCGCACGTTCATTGCCCCAGGTGCCTCCGCAGGTCGAGCGCGATCTCCGCCCCCTGGACTCATCCGCTCGGCCAATCGAAGCAGACGGCCGTTTCGCCGCTCACGCGCGCGTCGCGATCGTAGCGCCGTTCGGCGATCAGCCCCGCACCCTCGCGGTCGACCGTCACCAGGGTGCTGCACCGTGTGCCGTAGACCGGATCGGCGATGAAGATCGCCGCAGGATCGTCGTCGCTGCCTTGCGGCGGCCGCTTGTCGCGCAGCGCCGTGAAGAGATCGTCGGCAAGGTGGCGCGGATCGTCCAGCCATTCCCGGAGAGCTTGCCCGAGCCGCGTGGTCTTGCGCCACGGCGTGTCCACGGGTCCGTTGGACAGCGCGTGGATGCCATCGGGCAGCGGCCGGACCAGAGCATCGGGACGGTTCGATAGCAGGAAGGACCCGTCCGCCGAGACCACGGCCGCATGGAACGGATTGTACCGCATCAGCGCCTCGGACGGCCGCTGCCCCGCGCCGGCGCCGGTCAGGAGATCGGCGACCAGCCCGCCGCGCGAGTCCAGCGCCGGGTCCGGCCCGCCGAAGCCGCGCAGGTTGGTGACCGCGGCGAAACGCCCGTTCTCCGCAACGCCGAGCCAGGTTCCGCCCGCGCGCAGATCGCGTCCGGCGATGATGGCCGCATCAGGCCAGCGCGCGAGCGGCGCGGCGGTGCGATCGTGATACTCGTCGCGATCGGCGGCGACCACCAGCCGCCAGCGCGGATGCGCCCGCCACGCGATCGCGAGCACGCACATCGCCGCTATTCGAGTTCCAGAATGACCTGATCCACCGCCAGGCTCTCGCCGGGCTGCGCCTCGACCGCCTTGATCACGCCGGTCTTGCCAGCGCGCAGGATGTTCTCCATCTTCATCGCTTCCACCACAGCGAGCGGCTGCCCGGCCTCCACGCGGTCGCCGGCGCCGACGTCGAGCCGCACCAGCAGTCCCGGCATCGGCGCGAGCAGGAAGCGGCTCAGGTCTGGCGGCACCTTCTCGATCATGTGCTGCATGAGGGCAGCGACATGCGGCTGGAAGACGCTGACGCGATGCGATTTGCCGCGCGCCGTCAGCCGCCAGCCGCCGATCGCCCTGGCGACCTTGACAGTCATCGGCGCGCCGTCGATCGTTGCGGTGCACAGCCGCTGCCCGGGCCGCCAATGCGTGACGACGTCGAGCGGCGGCTCGTTCGGGTCAAGATTGATCAGCAACCCGCCGTCGTAAAAGTCGACCGTGATGCCGAAGCGGGTCCGGTCGACCCACACCACCCGCTCGGCGCAGTCGACGACGTGACCGCCCAGCTGGCCGCTCACCTCGCGACCGCGCCCGACCTGCGCCAGGTCGATCGCCGTCGCGATCGCCGCCAGTCTGCCCTTCAGCGCGTCCGACGGCGGCGCGCCGGCGAAGCCCTCCGGATACTCCTCCGCGATGAACCCCGTCGTCAGCGCGCCTTCGCGGAAGCGCGGGTGCTGCATAAGGGCTGAGAGGAAATCGATGTTGTGCCCCGGTCCCTCGATCTCGAACCGGTCGAGCGCCGCCACCTGCGCGTCGATCGCTTCCTCGCGGGTCGGCGCCCAGGTGATCAGCTTGGCGATCATCGGGTCGTAGAACATGCTGACCTCGCCGCCCTCGGCCACGCCGTCGTCGACGCGGACATAGGGTGCTTGCGGGTCCAGCGGCTTGCCGGCCGTCGGCGGCTGGTAACGGATCAGCCGCCCCGTGCTCGGCAGGAAGCCGCGGTACGGGTCCTCCGCTTAGACCCGGTTCTCCACTGCCCAACCGTCGAGCCTTACCTCATCCTGGGTGAACGCCAGCGGCTCGCCGGCGGCGACGCGGATCATCTGCTCGACCAGATCGAGCCCGGTGATCGCCTCGGTCACCGGGTGCTCCACCTGCAGCCGCGTGTTCATTTCGAGGAAGTAGAAGCCCTGTCCGGTCGTGTCGGCACCGGAGACGATCAGCTCGACCGTGCCCGCCGAATAATAGCCCACCGCCCGCGCCAGCGCGACCGCCTGCTCGCCCATCGCCTTGCGCATGACGGGCGTGACGAAGGGCGACGGCGCCTCCTCCACCACCTTCTGGTGCCGCCGCTGGATCGAGCATTCGCGCTCGTTCAGGTAGACGATGTTGCCGTGCTGGTCGCCAAGCAGCTGAATCTCGATGTGCCGCGGGCTCTCAATGAACTTCTCGATGAAGACGCGGTCGTCGCCGAAGGACGCCAGCCCCTCGCGCTTGGTCGCCTCGAACCCCTCGCGCACGTCGGCTTCGCTGTACGCCAGCCGCATCCCCTTGCCGCCGCCGCCGGCCGAGGCCTTCATCATCACCGGATAGCCGATGTCGGTCGCGATCCGCACCGCCTCGTCGGTGTCGGCGATCTCGCCGAGATGGCCGGGGACGACGTTGACGCCGGCGGCCTTGGCGAGCTTCTTCGACTCGATCTTGTCGCCCATCGCCGCGATGGCGTTGGGGGGCGGGCCGACGAAGGCGATCCCCGCCTCGGCGCATGCCCGCGCGAAGCTCTCGCGTTCGGAAAGGAAGCCGTAGCCGGGGTGGATGCAGTCGGCGGCGGTCTCCTTGGCGGCGAGCAGGATCAGCTCGGGCTTGAGATAGCTCTCCGCCGCCGGCGCGGGGCCGAGGCGGACGCTCTCGTCGGCCATCAGCACATGGGGACTGCGCGCATCGGCGTCGGAATAGACCGCGACGGTCTTCAGCCCCATGCGCTTGGCGGTGCGGAACACGCGGCACGCGATCTCGCCGCGATTGGCGACCAGGATTTTGGTGAACATCAACGATTGCCTCGAGAGCGAAACGTTAGCCAAGCCAATGCACCCCAGACCGCGAGCGTCGGCAGCAAAGTACGCGTGGTAAATACCCAACGTACTACTTCGGAGCAGAGTCGAGGGTCTTCATGGCTGTCACACGGAAAAATAAGCA
>CAXTNG010000312.1:0-2254 GCA_964245475.1 uncultured Sphingomonas sp.
CCAGCGCGGTTGCGCCCATCGCGCCGCCGACGATTTCGAACTTGTCGTTCGTCTTCGCGAAATCGACCGCCACTTTCGCAGCGGCGACCGGGTCGGCCGAGGTGGCGAGCCCGACCGGGCCGGTCAGCAGATCGCCGATCGACTCATAGTCGGTGCCCTTGAGCGCAATGGCCGCGAGCTTGTTCTTCGAGACCTTGTAGGCGGCGCCGGCCTCCCGCATCCGGTTGCGCAGCGTGGTGGACTGCGCGACGGTCATGCCGAGGTTGCGGGTGACGACCACCACGCCGACCTCGGAAAAGGTGCGGTTCAGCTCGGCGACGGCTTCGGCCTTTTGAGCACGATCCATGCCTTTACTCCAAACGTGGACGAGGGCGGCCCCGTCCGGCTTCTAAGGACCGGGAGCATGCGGACACGCTTCCGGTGTCCAGCGACAAGGGCATGGGAGCCGTGCCATGCACGGCAGGCCGGGCGCCTGAGCGCCGGCCGGAAACCATTTCCCCATCTCGGCAGGGCATTAAGCCTTGGGGCGAGCCCCGCGGCACCTGCTGTCTCGGACGGACTCTGCCGGGCGGACCCGGCGGAGGCTGCGCGCGGCCTTAGCGGCCGCGGCGTGGAAGTCAACCGGGAGGCGCTGAAAACGCGACGGATCGGTACCACTTGTCTCGCCGGCCCCTTGACCCTGCGCACGTCCGGGTGTTGATGGGCGCAAGTCCGTAGCGTCAGAGCGTCATTCGCCACCGTCCCGGGGGTCGTGAGCCATGATGTTGGGTCCAAGACGCTTGAGGTCGGCATCGGCCTGGTCGTCGTGTTCCTGCTGGTCAGCGTCATCGCGACCGCGGCGCAGGAGGGATCGAGGCACTGCTCAAGCGCCGCGCTACCGATCTGGAACGGGCGCTCATGGCTCGGTGTCCCTTCGCGTTTGATATGCTCAACCGGCTGATGGTGATCCGCTCGACGGTCAAGCCCAAGGAGAAGAGCCCCGACGAGCGATCGGAGGATTGAACGCCACCAAATGACCTTGAGGAGCGAACATGGCCATCAGCGACGACATTGCCTGGTTCAAGCAGAACTTTGCGGCCGATATACTGCGTCGGCTTGCGGGGACACCGATCTCGCTCGATCTCGTCTGCGCGATCGCGGTGCAGGAAACCGGGGAACTGTGGCGGCCGATGCGCCACACGCATTCGCGCGAGGACGTGCTGCGGCTCGCGGTCGGCGACACGATCGACGGACCCACGCGGAGAGCATTTCCGCGCAACAAGACCGATCTGCTTGCAAAGCCCCGCGGCGCCGAGATGTTCGCGCTCGCGCATCAACTGCTGAAGGACATGGCGAACGCGACAGGCATCACGGCGTACAAGAAGGCCGCCGCCAAGCCCGACAAGTTCGTTCACGGTTACGGCATATTCCAGAACGATCTCCAGCACTTCACGACCGATCCCGACTATTTCCTCAATCAGCGCTGGACCGACTTCGACACTATGCTCGGCAAACTGATGGATGAGCTGCATGGCGCGCTCGTCAGCCTGCACCTGACCGGGAAATCCTCGCTGACCGACCTCGAATCCGCGTTCGTGGCGATCGTCTACAACACCGGCTTCGGCAATTTCCGTGCCCAGAAGGGCCTCAAGCAGGGGTTCTTCGATGGCAGGCACTTCTACGGCGAGAATATCGACAGCTTCCTGAGGATCGCCAGGTCGGTGCCGACCCCGGGCTCAAGCAGCCCGGCGGTCAGCAGTCCGGCGCTCACCGGTGGCGCCGCGACGGTCGCGCTGGCCGCGTCGGCCAGCCCGCCGCAGCGCTCGGCCGTTGCCGCAGCAAAGGCCGAGTTCGACCGTTTCCACGGCATCGATGAGGGCAGCGAGCCGCTACGCAGCCGCATTGCCGATTATTACGAAGCCGGCGGCGGCAGCCGCAATCTCGATCCGACCAGGAACGAGAATGCCTGGTCGGCCGCCTTTGTCTCGTTCTGCATCAAACAGGGAGGCGCCACCGCCGCCCAGTTCAAGTTCAATCTCAGCCACAGCGTCTTCGTGCACGCCGCCATCGCCAATGCCCAGGCCAACACCGGCGTCTTCCGCGGTCACCGCATCGGCGAGCACGCGCTGCAACTCGGCGATCTGGTGCACCACAACCGCGACGGGGCGACGCTCGGCTTCGAGTTCGCGCGCGACCACACCGGCTATCCGTCGCACAGCTGCATCGTCGTCGGCTTCGAGATGATCGACGGCGTTCGCCACGCTATCACCACCGG
>CAXTNG010000312.1:2264-3870 GCA_964245475.1 uncultured Sphingomonas sp.
GTCGTGATCGAAACCTCAGGAGGCGGCGGCTACGGAACCGCCTGATCTCCGTCGTCGAGAACCTGCTGGAACAGGGGCATGCCGCGCCGGCGGTGCGGGTGCCCGGCCGCTACGTCGTTCGCGTCCGCGAAGGCTCGGCGCTGTTCCTCCGCGGCGGCCCCGGCTCCGGCTTTGCCAAGGTCGACGCGGTTGCGGACGGGTTTCCGCGAGGAACGGTGCTGAACGTGATCGGCTTCCAGGACACGGCCGAGGGCACATGGGCGCTGATCGATCTCCAGGGAGATGGCGACCGCGACGGGTTCGTCTCGGCTGCCTTCATAGACCCCGCGCCCGCCTGATGCGGGAAGGCGCCGGTTGCGGTCATGCCGGGCTCGCGGCCGCCGTTCGCCCCGCCCGCCATGCCGCCGGCGCCGCCCGCCGCCGTGCGCAATAGACGTCCAGCCCGATCTGCAGCCCCATCCACATGTACGCGAAGCTCGCGAAGGCGAGCGCGAGGAACAGCGAGCCGACGAGGTAGATCGCCTGCGCGCCCTGCAGCGCGGTGGCGAGGCTGGCGATCCAGCGGTCCTCCTCCGGGCCACGGCGGTAGCGGCGGCGGAGCGCTTCCATGCGGATCAGGCCGGTGGCTTGCAGGATGAGCCAGAGCGCGAGGCCGGGGTAGCCCTGCTCGCCGAGCATCTCGAAATAGCTGCTGTGCCAGGCGCGCGCCTGGTCGGTGGTCTGCGTCATCACCGTCGCGGCGCCGTTCGAGGCCTTGGCGTCGACGCGTTGGTAAGAGAGGCGATTCTGCCGGTACGCACCGAAACCGCCGCCGCCGGGATGCTGCTTCACATAGTCCAGCGTCCACATCCACACCGCGATGCGGGTGGAGGCGGATTCGTCGCCCTGATAGCCTTCGATGGTGCTCATCCGCTGGCTGTAGCTCGACGGCAGCAGCGGCAGCGCGGCGAGGCCGCCGACGAGGAGCAGTGCGACGAAGCCGGCCCTTGCGCGCCCGGTCATGTCGCGGAGCAGCAGCAGGACGAGGACACCGATGCAGATGAGCCCGGTGCGCGCCTCCGTGCCGAGCGGTATGAGCAGGCAGGCGAAGATCAGCGCCGCGGCGAAGCCCTTGAGCATCCAGGTGCGCGGGAACAGCGTGCCGTGCTTCACCACGAACAGGATCAGCGGGATGATCGCGATCGCAACCATCGAGATCGTGCTGCCTTCGTACAGGCCGCTGTTCTCCGACACGCCGAGGTTGAGCATGCCGTAGCCGCCGCCCGAGATCAAAGTCTTGATCGCGCCGGTGATGATGATCGACCCCGCCGACAGCACGATGAAGACGACCAGCGCCTCCATGCGGAGGCGGGTGCGCAGCGTCAGCGGGAGGAAGATCGCGAAGACCAGCGTCTTCCACACCCAGGCCCATTTCTGCAGCGCCTCGACCGGGAAGTCCGCGTGGAGCGTCGTCCAGCCGGCCCAGGCCGCCCCGGCGATTCCAAAGGCGGGCAACGGTCCCGCGCCGAAGATGATGAGCGGTGAAACCGCGAGTGTCAGGACGCCCCCGACCGCACCGGCAATCGCGGGATAGGCCGCGTTGCCGCCTCCCCGAAGAATGCTGGCC
>CAXTNG010000312.1:3880-4328 GCA_964245475.1 uncultured Sphingomonas sp.
GCGGTGGTGAAGCCGGCCCAGGCGAGGAGCAGGACGAGCAGGCCCTGGCGCGCGGTGAAGCGGGCGCCCTCCTTGGTGTCGAGCAGCAGCCAGCCGAGCACCGCGGCGGCGAAGAAGATCAGGCTGACCGGGAGCGAGGCGAGCAGCGCGTACGCCATCCGCTGCGGCGAGACGAGGTCGACATAGGCGTAGCCGAGCACCAGCAGGAAGGGGCGCTTGCACCCCATCGCGAGGATCAGCAGCAGATAGGCGATGAACGCGAGGTCGCGCATGGCTCTAGGGCGCGGTCGCGGCGGCGGACATCGGGCAGGGGTTAGCGGAGGGGGGTTGTGGTTGCGTTAACGACGTTCGCGCAAGGTGGTGCGTCCCGCTAATGCGCCGTCGGTGGTGCCAGCGCGGTCGCCACCGCGCGCTGGAGATCGTCGGCCTGCACCGGCTTGCGCATCAC
>CAXTNG010000313.1:0-4323 GCA_964245475.1 uncultured Sphingomonas sp.
CCGGCATGAAGGACTCCAAGACGATCATCGCGATCAACAAGGACGAGGACGCCCCCATCTTCCAGGTCGCCGACATCGGCCTCGTCGGTGACCTGTTCAAACTCGTCCCCGAACTGACCGAGAAGCTGTAACACTCACGTCACCAGCCGCTTGAGCACCTCCAGCCGGTCCGCCTCCTCCGCGGGCTTGTCCGTCCTGATCCGGGTGATGCGAGGAAAGCGCATGGCGACGCCGGATTTGTGGCGGTTCGACAGGTGGATCGAGTCGAAGGCAATCTCCAGCACCAGCGTCTTCTCGACCTCGCGCACCGGGCCGAACCGGTTCAAGGTATGGTGGCGGACGAAGCGGTCGAGTTCGGCGATCTCCTGGTCGGTGATGCCTTGGTAGGCCTTGCCGACGGGGAGCAGTTCCCCCTCCTCGGTCCAGCAGCCGAACGTGTAGTCGCTGTACCATGACGAGCGCCGCCCGTTACCGCGCTGGGCGTACATCATTACGCAGTCGGCTGCAAGCGGGTCGCGCTTCCATTTGTACCAGAGCGCGGCGCGGCGGCCCTGAACATAGGGGCTATCACGGCGCTTGAGCATCATGCCTTCGATCGCCGCGTCGCGGGCGCCGACGCGGATCGCCTCCAGCGCGGTGAAGTCCTCCGCCTCGATCACCTGGCTCAAGTCGAAGCGATCGGGGTTGAGGCGGGGGACGAACGCCTCCAGCCGTACGCGGCGTTCGGTCCAAGGCAGCGGGCGCAGGTCTTCGGCGCCGTCGAACAAGATGTCGTAGAGGCGGACAAACGCAGGGTATTCGGCGAGCATCTTGGCCGACACCTGCTTGCGCCCGAGCCGCTGCTGGAGCGCGTTGAAGCTGCCCGCTTCCCCGCCCTGGAACTCGCCCTTGACCAGCAGCTCGCCGTCGACGACGCCTGGCTCCGCAAAGGCGCTCGCCACGTCGGGGAAGGCTGCGGTGACGTCGTCGCCGGTGCGGCTGTAGAGGCGGGTCACTCCAGCGACATGGACGATCTGGACGCGGATGCCGTCCCATTTCCACTCGGCGGCATACTCGGCGAGATCGACGCGCAGGTCTTCGAGCGGGTGAGCAAGCATGAAGGGGCGGAAGACCGGCACGTCTGCGGCGGTTGGCTGATCGGCATGACCTTCGACCCAGGCGAACAGCTCGGCGTAGGGCGGCTTGAGGCCGTGCCAGACCTCCTCCACCGCGTCGACGTCGATGCCGAAGGCCTGAGCCAGGGCAGTCTTGGCGAGCCGGGCGGAGACACCGATGCGAAGCGAGCCGGTCGCCATCTTGAGTAGCGCGAACCGCTCCTCCGCGTCGAGCCGGTCGAGCAGCCGCGCGAGGACCGCGGGCGCATCCGAGCGCGACAGGTGGGCAAGCGTGTCCACCGCTTCGGCGAGGCCGAGCGGCTGGCGCGCGCGCGGCCCGTCCGGCTCGGGCCAGAGCAGCGCCACCGTCTCGGCGGTGTCGCCGACATAGTCGCGGCTCATATGGAACAGCACCGGATCGACGCGCGCCTCGATCATCGCGCGGATCTGGGTCGGCTTGACCCCGGGCAGGTCGAGGTCGCCGGTCAGCGCCGCCATTGCCCAGCCGCGGTCGGGGTCGGGGGTGGCGCGGAGATAGTCGGCGATCAGCTTGAGCTTGGCGTTGCGCGACCGCGTGTAGATCAGCGAATCGAGGAGCGCGGCGAAGGCGTGCATGGGCGGGGCAACGCATGGGCAAGCCGCATCGCTCCCGCTAGGGGCAGGCGATGCGCCGCCTGGTTCTGGTCCTTGTCCTCGCGGCGCTTGCGTTAGCCTCCATCGGCTATCGTGCCGCCACCGCCGACCCGATCGTGCGCCGCGCCTATGTCTCGCTGCCGGACTGGCCTGCCGGTGCGGCGCCGGTCACGATCGCGCTCGCAAGCGACATCCACGTCGGTAACGCGGCGACCGACGTGCGACGGGTCGAGCGGGTCGCCGAGCAGATCGACGCGCTACGGCCGGACCTGATCGTCCTAGCGGGCGACTTCGTTGCGGGTCACGAGCGCGCCGATGCGGCGAGCGCGGGCGAGATGGTCGCCGGTTTGCGCAGGTTGCGCGCGCCGCTGGGTGTGCTCGCCGTGGCGGGAAACCACGACCACTGGACCAACTGGGCCTATGTCCGCGGCGCGCTGGAGCAGGGTGGCGTAACGGTGCTCGCGAATAGCGCGGTGCGGCGGGGGCCGCTGGCGATCGGCGGGGTCGACGATATGGTGACGCGGCATGCCGGCGTCGCTGCGACGCGGACCGCGATGACGGCAGCCGGTGGGGCTCGCGTCATGGTGTCGCATTCGCCCGACGCGGCGCCGCAATTGGAAGCAGGGCTGGTGCTCGCCGGGCACACGCATTGCGGGCAGATGGCGATCCCGTTCTACGGCCCGCCGGTCAACGTCTCCCGCTACAGTTCGCGCTATCTGTGCGGGCTGGTGCGGGAGGGCGCGCGGACGACGATCGTCACCGCGGGAGTGGGGACCAGCGTGCTGCCGCTACGGCTGGGCGTGCCGCCCGATCTGTGGCTGGTGCGGGTCGGACCCTAAATCAAACTGAGCGCGGCGAGGCCGATCACCGCGGCGGCGATCAGGAACAGCACGCCGAACGCGATCCGCACTTGGGCGAGGGGGAGCTTCAGCCAGGCGGCTTCGCCGAGGAAGGCGGCGGGAGCGATCACCGCAAGGCTGCCGAGCGTCGCGCCGGCGGCGGCGAGCGCGGGGACGGGGGAGCGGGCGGCGAGCGCCAGGACGATGAACTGAAGGCCGTCGCCGAACGCCAGGATGAGGATGCCGAGGAAAGCAGTGGCCGCCGCGCCGACCCGCCAGCCGTCGAGCCGCTCGGGCGCCTTGGCGGGAAACAGGCTACCGCCGCCTTGCAGGAGCAGCGCCAGGCCGAGGAAGAGCAGCTTGGCGTTGGGCGTGAGCAGCGGCGCAAGGAGCATGCCGCCTGCAACCGCGACGGCGCTTGCGGCGAGCAGACCGAGCGCAGCCGTGGCGATGACCAGTCCCGGCTTCCGCCAGCGATCGCTAAGGATTGCGGCGAGCCAGGCGGTGCGGTCGCCGATCTGGGCCAAGGCGGCTGCGACCAGCGCCGCCATCAGCGCGTCCATCGGAGTCCTTGCTGGCTTGGTGCGACCCTCAACAACATCAATGTGCGATGCGGACCGCGCAGGCGGCGGCAAAGGCGTCGCAGGCGGCGGCGTCCTGCCGGTCGTGCGCCACCGCGTCTCGCAGCACGGACAGCCAGCCGTGGAGCAGCGGCCCGTGCTCGCCGCGCGAGAGCGCAAAGTCGAGGTAATGGACGACGGTCACCGCGGGGTTGAAGCCGTGGCGGTGGGCGATCGACCGGATCGTGTCGACCTCGGGCGCAAGGTCGCTTGCCCGCGCATAGGGTGCCTTCACGTCCAGCGCCGCGATCCGCGCCGAGAGTTCCGCCCTGACCTTGTCGATGTCCGTCTGGTCGTTCACGCCGACTCTCCCCGCGCCACCCGCGCACGATGGCACGGCCGTATGAAACTATGGTTAACATGCCCGCCCGGTTGACTTGGAGGCGGCCATGCGCCATGCGCCCCGCCCATCCGAGCGGCGCAGCATGCCTGCGGCCGCCCGCCACGCATTTCGAGAGACCAGGGCCATGGCCAAGCCGACCACCGTCAAGATCAAGCTCGTCAGCTCCGCCGACACCGGCTTCTTCTACGTTACCAAGAAGAACCCGCGGACCAAGACCGAGAAGCTCAGCTTCAAGAAGTACGACCCCGTTGCGCGTAAGCACGTCGAGTTCAGGGAAGCCAAGATCAAGTAAGCCGTTTTCGACGGCTTACGAAGCGTCAAGCCGCGGGGGCGACGAGCCCGCGCGGCTCTTTTGCTGTGCGCGGCTCGCGCGGAAGGTTACGCTAAGGCGAGGCTGTTTGCGCGTTGCGACGGCGCCAAAGTTCGCGATCTTCGCGCATATCGGAATAGTGGCGCTGCACGCTGGGGCACCGGCAAGCTGAGGGCGCCAAAGTTTACACCAGGTTGACGCTATCGCGGGTGTCGCGTCGCCCGCGGACGCTTCACGCAGTTCGTGGCCATTCGGAGGCGTTCACGGTGGAAAGAGCGAGGGCAGAGCCCGAGTCGGGCATACCTTGCCCGGGTTCGGGCTTGTAGGACAGGGGCTTTTGAGCGCCCGTTCACGCTCAGTTGAGAACATTCAAAAGGTGAGGCAGATACTCGTCGCCATGGCCAGCAACGACGCCGCCTCAGAAGCCAAATGAACCGCCCCGGGTTTGTCGGAGGCTCCAACTCCTGAGAAGGTGGAGCCGGTA
>CAXTNG010000314.1:0-1865 GCA_964245475.1 uncultured Sphingomonas sp.
GTCGACCGCCTGGGCGAGATCGGCGGAAAGGATCGACATCGTCCGGCCGAGCGCGGCGGCATCGTCGAGCTTGGCGCCCGTCGCCGCCTGCGCGCGGACGCTGAACGACAGGATCGCGACGCCCGCCGCCGCGATCATGCCAAAGATGAGCAGCGCGACCATCACCTCCACCAGCGTGAAGCCGTGTTCGTCGGAACGCCTCACGGGCGTAAACCCGGTTTCGCGTGGCATCATGGCGCCGCCACCGTCGCCGGGCGCACCATCGTCGCGCGGCCGAGCATCTGGCCGGTCCGGTCGGCGACCGCCACGTCGATGCGGACGATCCTTGCATCGCCGGTGCCGGATACCGTGCGCGTCCAGGCCCAGTCGCGCCCGCCATTTGCCAGCCGCCCGTCGATGCGGCCGAGCGGGGGCGCCTGCGCATCCGACACCGCCTCGATCGCAACGGTGCGGGCGACCATCTGCGCCGCAAGCGTCGTGTCGAGCGTGGCGGCGCCGCGGATCGTCGCACCCTCCAGCCGCAGCAACGCCATCGCAGCCAGGCTGAACACGGCCAGCGCTACCATGATCTCGATCAGCGTGAAGCCGGCCCTTCGTTCGTGCTGAGCGAAGTCGAAGCACATGGCCGAAGCGTGCCCTTCGACTTCGCTCAGGGCGAACGGGGGTTGGTGCTTGATCACCGGACGGCCACGCTGCCGTCGGCGGCGACGATCACGCTCGCCGCATCCTCGTCACGCGTCAGGCGGAGTTCGGCGGCCCGGTCGGCCATGCCGGTGGTGTCGAAGACCGCGCGCAGGCGCCCCGCAGCACCCGTGGACACACGGGTGCGCTCGTCCCAGCGCTCGACACGCAGCGGCTTGTCGGCAAGCGGCACCCAGCCGCCGTCGACCCGCTGGTCGAAGCCGTAGCCGCCGCCGGTCACCCACACCGCTGTCGGACGCCCGCCGACGATCGCCAGGTCGTGCGCGGCGCGGGCGCGGACGGCGTAGCGCGCCGCCTCCTCGTGGGCGCCGCGGGTGGCCGGGATCACCAGCATCGCGATAGCCGAGGCGAGCGCGATCACGGTCACCACGACCATGAGTTCGACCAGCGTAAAGCCGTGTTCGGCGGAACGCCTCACGGGCGTGAAGCCGTGTTCGGCGGAACGCTCATCGAAGGCGCTGAAGCGCCTATTGCCAGCTGCCGATGTCGGCATCGATCCCCTCGCCGCCTTCCTTGCCGTCGGCACCATAGCTCCACACGTCCGCCTCGCCATGCTGGCCGGGCGAGGCGTAGAGATAGGCGCGGCCCCAGGGGTCCTCCGGCAGCTTCTTGACGTAGCCGCCGCGCTGGTAGCGTGCCGCATCGGAACCGGCAGGCGCGGCGACCAGGGAGGCCAAACCCTGCGACGTGGTGGGGTAGGTGCTCATCTGCAGGCGGTAGAGTTCCAGGCCGTTCTCGATCGTCGCGATGTCGGCCTTGGCCTTGGTCACGCGCGCCTTGTCGCCGGAGGGCAGCACGTTGAGCGCAACGATGGTCGCGAGCAGGCCGATGATGACTATCACGACCATCAGCTCCACGAGCGTGAAGCCATCCTCGTGCTTGCGGCGCTTCTTAGGGTGAGTGGGACGCATGGAACCTCTACTGGCCTGCCAGCGTGTTGAGCTGGAGGATGGGAAGCAGGATGGATAGCACGATCGTCGCGACGATACCCCCCATCACGACGATGATCGCGGGCTCAAGCAGCGACAGCGCGGTGGCGGTGAAGCGGTCGAACTCGCGCTCCAGATAGTCGGCGGCGCGTTGGAGCATCTCGTCGAGGCGGGCGGCGGCCGCGCCCGAAGCGGCGAGGTAGGTCAGCAACGGCGGGAAGACGCCGGTGCGGC
>CAXTNG010000314.1:1875-4322 GCA_964245475.1 uncultured Sphingomonas sp.
CCTCGGATTGCATCCACCAGGCCGTCGGAGGCGGCGCGCAGGCGGCGGTTGTGGATGGTGCCTGCGGTCAGCGTCAGGCCCTCGAGCAGCGGCAGGCGGCTCGCGACCATCGTGCCGAGCGTGCGCGCCATGCGGGCGGCGTGAAGGTCGCGGAGCAGGCGGCCGAGCAGCGGCATACGGAGCAGCCAGGTGTCGAAGGACAGGCGGATGCCTGGCTCCTTGAGCGCACGCCAGGCGCCGAAGGCAACGAAGGTCGCGCACACCATCATCAACCACCACCATCTCACCAGCACCTCCGAGATGGCGATGATGATGCGTGTCAGCAGCGGAAGTTGCTGGCCGACGGTGTCGAACTGCTCCACCACTTGAGGCACGACGAACATCATCAGCGCGGTCACGACACCGAGCGCGACGATGGCGAGGATCGCTGGATAGGCGAGCGCGGTGATCAGCTTGCCGCGGATTTCCGCCTGGCGTTCGAGGAGTGCGGCCAAGCGGTCAAGAATGGTCGGCAGCGTGCCCGAGCTCTCGCCCGCGGCAACCATCGCGCGATAGAGCGGCGGAAAGCTCTTCGGGGCGCGCGCCATCGCGTCGGCGAGGCGGCGGCCCTCGACCACGCCGGCATGGACCTGCGCGACGATGCCGCGGATGCCCTCCTGCTCGGTTTGCCGGGTGATCGTGCGCAGCGATTCCTCGAGCGGCGAGACGCGGTTGATGGTCGCGAGCTGGCGGGTGAACAGGGTGAGCTGCTTGTTCGACATCCGCGGCGTGCCAAGCTGGAGGCCGAACAGCGGGCGTGTTTTGGCCACCGGCGGCGCGCCGGGATCGAGGCGGACGACGTAGAGGCGACGGGCGTCGAGCGCCGCGCGAGCCGCGTTGGGCGACTCGGCCGCAACATGGCCGCGACGCTCGGCGCCGCGGGTGTCGATGGCGATATAGTCGAAGTCAGCCATCGGCGTGGAGCGGCACGCTTTCGATCGCCGGGTCGGTCGCATCCCGGCGCGACACGCGAACGGCCTCTTCCGCGGTGGTGACGCCCTGCTCCACCAGCGCGCGCGCCGCGCTTGCCAGCGTCGGCGCTCGCGCAAAGGCATGCGCCGCGATCGTGTCCTCGTCGGCACCGTCATTGATCGCGCGGCGGATGGTATCGTCGATGCGGACCGCCTCGAACACCCCGATGCGGCCTTTGAAACCTGAGCCGTTGCATTCCGGGCAGCCCTGCGCCTCATAGACAACCGCGTCGGGCGCGATGCCGAGCAGGGTCGCGACGGTGCCCTCGGCCCGCACCGGCTTGCGGCAGGCAGGGCACAGGCGACGAACGAGGCGCTGGGCGATCACCGCGCGCAGGGTCGACGCGAGCAGGAAGGGCTCGACCTTCATGTCGCGCATGCGGGTGATCGCTCCGATCGCGTCGTTGGTGTGGACCGTCGACAGGACGAGGTGACCGGTGAGCGATGCCTGAACGGCGATCTCGGCGGTTTCGCGGTCGCGGATTTCGCCGACCATCACCACGTCCGGATCCTGGCGCAGGATCGCGCGCAGGCCGGCGGCGAAGGTGAGGCCGACCTTGGGGTTGACCTGGGTCTGGCCGACGCCGTCGACCGCATATTCGACCGGGTCCTCGACGGTCAGGATGTTGCGGGTGCCGTCGTTCAATCCCCGGAGCGCCGCATAGAGGCTGGTCGTCTTGCCCGAACCGGTGGGACCGGTGACCAGGATGATGCCGTTCGGCTCGCTCAACGCGCCGGTGAGCAGCGCGTGGCTCGCACCATCCAGGCCGAGCGCTTCGAGGTCGATGCCGGCGTTGTCCTTGTCGAGGATGCGCAGCACCACGCGCTCGCCGGCGCGCGCGGGGAGCGTCGAGACGCGGACGTCGAGCAGCTTGCCGCCGAGCGTCAGCCCCATCCGCCCGTCCTGCGGCACACGGCGCTCGGCGATGTCGAGCCGCGCCATTACCTTGATGCGGCTGACCACGACCGGCGCGACGTGCGGCGGCATCCGCATCGTCTCGCGCAGCACGCCGTCGATCCGCATGCGGACGACGAGGCCGGTCTCATAGGGCTCGATATGGATGTCGGACACGCCGTTGCGCGTCGCGTCGGCGATGATCCCGTTGATCAGGCGGATCGCGGGGGCATCATCCGCCGAGTCGAGCAGGTCCTCGGCGGTCGGCATGTCGGCGGCGAGGCTGTCGAGCTCGTCGATGCCGGTCAGCGCCATCGCCGAGGCCTGGCCGTCCATCGCATAAGCGGTGGCGAGGAGCTTGTCGAAAGCCTGCGGCTCAACGACCGTGATGTCGAGCGGTCGGGCGAGGTGGCGGCGGAGCTCAATCAAGGCGCGGGGGTCGGCGCCCTGCCGGAGCGCGATGCGGGCGCCGTCGAGGACGACGCCGAACTTGCGGGCGAAGGCGTAGGGGATTGTCTTACCTCCCATCACTGCAAGGGAGG
>CAXTNG010000315.1:0-3849 GCA_964245475.1 uncultured Sphingomonas sp.
ACAAGGACAAGCGCGCGCGCTTGTCCTTGTCGCTCAGCAGGTCATAGGCCTGCGTCACCTGCCCGAACTGCGCGGCCTTCTTCGGGTCGTCCTTGTTGCGATCGGGGTGCAGCTCCTTGGCGAGCTTGCGGTATGCCTTCTTGATCGCCGCCTCGTCGGCGCCGCGGGCTACCCCCAACGTCTGGTACGGATCGGCCATCTGGTTCCTCGGTGTGTTACCGATCTATGTGGGGCAGGCGCGTTCGTTACGCAATCGAACGCTTGGGCATCCCCGTGCGTTGGACCGCGTGAAGGAGTGGACCGATGAGCGACAGGAAACCGAGGCAGGCGGACGGGGCGGGAGGCAGCGCGAAGCAGCCCGACGGAGTCAACAGCGCAGGCCCGGACGGCGACGGTGGCGGGCCTTACCCGAACGGCGTCAAGGGCGATCCCGGGAAGGGCGGGTTCATGGGTCACGGCGGGCAGACGGAGGTCGCATACAGCGGCTCGAAGGGCGGCGAAGGCAACGCCGCGGCGGAGTAGCTTCTCCCCTTCCCGGGAGGGGAGCGTCTCAGACCGGCGCCACGTCGACGCTCACCTGCATGTCCTGCGCCCCCGAGCCCAGCACGACGCCGTCGACCGGGGCGATCTCGGCATAGTCGCGGCCGACCGCGACGACGATATGGTCGCCCGCCATCCAGATGCCGTTGGTCGGGTCGAGCCCGATCCAGCCCTGCACCGGCCCGCACCAGAGCAGCACCCAGGCGTGGGTCGCGTCCGCACCGACCAGCCGCGCCTGTCCCGGCGGCGGGATGGTGCGGATATAGCCCGACGCATAGGCCGCGGGGAGCCCCGCCGCGCGCAGGCCCGTGATCATGATCTGCGCGAAGTCCTGGCACACGCCGACGCGCTTGTGGAACGCCTCGTGCGGCGGCGTGTCGACCAGCGTCGCGGTCGAATCGAAGGTGAACTCGCGCTGGATGCGCCGCGCGAGCGCGATGCCGGCCTCCAGCGCGTTGGTGCCGGGCTCAAGGTCGGGCGCGCAATATTCGGCGATCGCGCGGTCGAGTGGGATCAGCGGCGAGGGATAGAGGTAGCTCGCCGGGCTCACCGCGGAGAGGTCGCGGCTTTCGCGCGCTAGCCGGGCGACGTCGGCGAGCGTCGGATCGGACGCATCGGGCACCGGCACCAGCCGGTCGACAACGACATGCGCGCGGCTCTCGATCGTCAGCATGCGGACCGGCTGGTCGACGATCAGGCGCATGACATTGGCGAGCCCCGCCTCGGCGCGCGCCGGGCTGGTGCGGCCGACCGGCTCGACGTGGAGGCTGTACGATTCGACCCGCTGCCCCGGCCAGTCGATCGGCCGGAGCCGCAGGTTGCAGCGCGCGAACTTGACCTGCGCGCCGTAATCGAAGCGCGTGACGTGACGGATGTCGTAGGCGACGGCGGCGAGTGCGTCCGGCGCGAGCAGGTCCGTGTCCGTCATGCGAGCGTAAGTCCGGGCGCGCGCAACGGCTCGGCGCCCTGAAGGAAGTAGCGGCGGGCGATCGCGTCGGACAGGGTCAGCAGCCGCCGCTCGACATCGCCGAGCAGGTCCGGGTCGAGCGTCTGCGCGCTGGCGGTGGCGACGCGCGCGATCAGCGCGGTCGCCTGCGCCTGCTGATCCTCCGCCATGCCGTCGTCGCCGAGCACGGGCAGGTCCTGGAGATGCTCGCCGATCCGCGCCATCTGGAAGGCCAGCCCGCGCGGGTTGTTGGGATCGAGCGCGACCAGATCGACGACCGCCACGCGCGCCAAGCCGGTCGGGTAACGCTGACGATAGCTGATCTGCGAATTGGCAAGGTCGAGCAAAGTCGACAGGTCGTCCGCCGAAGCGCCTCCCATGCCGAACACCCGCACCGTCCGCGCCATCGCCATCGCGCGCTCGATCCGGCGGCCGAGGTCATGGAAATGCCACGACGCGGTGCGCACCATATGCTCGGCCGACAGCCCGAGGATCGCGGCATAGCGGCGCTGGAGCGAGCCGGCGCGCTCCATCAGCCCGTATTGCCGCGGGAACGGCGCGTCGAGCAGCCGCACCATGTCCGCCGACAGCCGGTCGCGCGAACCGTCGCCGATGTGGCGCGCGTGGCGGTTGATGCTCGCCACCGACTGCCAACCGGTGTCCTCCATCGCCGTCTTCGCCAGCGCCTGCAGGTCGGCGCGGCCAAGGCTCGCCGGGTGGGGCGCTGCGCCCGCGCCGGCGATCAGCCCGACCAGCCTCCCGACCGTGCCGCTCGACAGCGCGGCGCCGCCGTCGACGTCGATCGAGTTGCCGAGCATCACCCGGATCGCGCCGAGCAGCGCCTCGCCGCGCTCGAGATAGCGGCCCAGCCAGTAGAAATTGTCGGCGACCCGGCTCGGCAGGGTGCCGGGATTGCGGCGCACCGCGACCGAGTCGATGTCGTGGAGCAACGAGACCGGCGACACGGGATCGGGCCCGTGGACGCAGACGTCGGCCGACCAGCTGCCTTCGCCCATGACCGTCGCGCGCGCGTCCGGGTGCTCGCCGATTCGGGCGAAGCCGCCGGGCAGCACCGTCCAGCGCCCGTCGCCACCGCGCGCCGCGAAGACGCGGAGCGTGAAGGGGCGCGCCACCAGCGCGTCGCCGGTGACGACGGGCATGGTCGACAGGCGCACGATCTCCTGCCCGACATAATCCTGCGGCCGCCGTGCGAGATCGTCGAGCAGCCGCTCGCGCAATGGCCCCGACAGCTCCGCGCCTGGCACTGCCTTGCCGCCGACCAGCCCCAGCGGCGGCGCATGGAAGGCGGGGCCGATCAGCAACGAGTCGAGCTCCTCCTCGACCCGCGCGCGTTCCGCTGGCTGTCCGCACCACCAGGTCGCTATATTGGGGATGCGCAGGTCCTCGCCGGTCAGCCGCCGGGCGAGCATCGGCAGGAACGCCGCCCAGGCGGGCGCCTCGAGCACGCCGGCGCCGGGCGCGTTGGCGAGCACGACCTCGCCGCCGGCGTAAGCGTCGATCAGCCCGGGCACGCCGATCTGCGAATGGGTGTCGAACGCCAGCGGGTCGAGCATCCGCGGGTTGACCCGCGCCCAGAGCGCATCGACCCGCTTCAGCCCCGCGATCGTGCGAACATACACCCGACCCTCCAGCCCGGCGAGGTCGGCGCCCTCGACCAGCAGCAGCCCAAGGTAGCGGGCGAGGTGCGCCTGTTCGGGGTAGCTCTGGTTGAGCCTCCCGGGGGTGAGCAGCCCGATCCGCGGATCGGTGCGCCGGCACGCTGCGGCAAGGCCCGCGCGCATGCCCGAGAAAAACGGCGCGTGCCGCTCGACGTTCAGCCGCGCCTGCAGCCCGCCGAGCGTCCGGCTCAGCGCGAGCCGGTTCTCCAGCGCATAGCCTGCGCCGGCGACCGCGCGGAGGTGGTCGGCGAGCACGCGCCATTCGCCGGTGGGTCCGCGCCCCAGGTCCATCGCGATGACCTGCAGGTGGTGCCCGCCCGGCGGTGCCAGGCCCACCATCGGCCGAAGGAACAGCGGCGATCCGGTGACCAGCGCGGCGGGCACCAGCCCGCACTCGACAAGCCTGTTCTCGCCGTAGATGTCCGCGACCACCTGCTCCATCAGCTCGGCGCGCTGGATCACGCCCGCGGCGATCCCTGCCCATTCGTCGCGTTCGATCAGCAGCGGCACGGGGGACAGGGGCCAAGGCCGCTCGTCCGCCTCGCCGATGATCCGGAAGCCCGTGCCGATGTCGGCGGCGTGCCGCTGCACCCGTTCGCGCGCATGGCCGAGATCGTCGGACGCGACCGCCGCCAGCTCCTCGAACATGGCGATCCAGGCCGGGTCGTCCGCGCTGCACAGCAC
>CAXTNG010000315.1:3859-4313 GCA_964245475.1 uncultured Sphingomonas sp.
GCCGGTCCTGGCGCAATACTCCGCCATCCAGGCGCGTGCGTGGCCGGTCGCGTCAATCGCTGCCGTCATCGGCGCTACCTGCGTCGCCATGATCGTGTCCCCGGTCCCATCGACAAGGTCCACCTTTCGATCGCGCGATGCAAGCTAGAGCTTGCCGAACACCCGCTCGAAGCCTTCACGGTCGCCCGTGGCGAGGAGCCGCGCCTGCTGGACCCAGCGGTCGCGCGCGAGCCGCCCGGCGAAGGGACCGAGATCGGCATCGAGCGAAGCGGCCTGCGCGTCGTCGAGCGCGGCGAGCTGCCCGACGCGGGTAATCCCCAGCTCCGCCAGCCGCGCCGCGACCTTGGGACCCAGCCCCTTGAGCTGCGTGACCGGCCCGTCGCCGGCTTCCGCATCGGCGACCGCCGGTGTTCCCGCAGCCGGCGCATCGGCGATCGGCGGCGGCGCGGGGGCG
>CAXTNG010000316.1:0-4289 GCA_964245475.1 uncultured Sphingomonas sp.
GCGGGGGGCGGGGCGGGGGTGGCCTCGACGGCGCTGGGTGCCAGGAGCGCCGCTGCGATCCCGCCGACCAGCGCGATCGCCGCTGCATCGGTCGAGCGCCCGAACACGAGCACCGCTATCGCGGCAAGCGCGGCCACGACAATACTGGCAGCGAGGCGGCGGGCGAAGGCGGACCCCATCGCCGCGGCGCCTAGCGCGGTTCGCGCGGCCAAGCGAATCCCGGAACGGCACGCGGCCAGTGCTTGCGGGGACTTAGCGAATGTGAAAGGCATGGATGCCTAGAGGACGGACGAGATGGCCGACGATACCGACCCAACGCCAGCCGGCGTGCCGACGCGGCGCCGCGTGCTCCAGTTGGGCGCGGTGGGTGCGAGCGCGGTGGTGTCGATCCGCCCGGCGCTGGCGCAGACGATGGGCTCGGTGTCGCATTGCGAGATTCCTGTGCCCGATCCGGGCCGCGCCGGGAGTTTTATCGCGGCCGATGGGTCGATCGTGCCGGTGGGCACGCAGGGGGCCTTCGCGCCGCCGGGCCGGCCGTTCAAGGGCGAGGATGTCAAACGCGCTCTTGCCGGCGGGCAATTGCCGGGCACGACCTGGGACAGCAACAGCGCGTATGTGAAATATATCCGCCGGTTGCAGCGCGGGCAGGGCGGCTTCACCTGCTTCGCCTCGCTCCAGATGCCCCGCGCGTAAGAATGCTGTACCGGGCGGACCCGCCCGCGGCCTTCCTCACCGAGCCGCTCGACGCGTTCACCGCGGTGTTCCACCGGCCCTCGGGCACGACCCACCTGCTGGTGCCGCCGGCGCCGGAAATCCTCGACGTGCTGGGGCGCGAGGCGCTGAGTCTCGACGCTTTGCTGGCGCGGCTGGCGGAGAATTACGCGCTGGTCGACGCCAACCGGGCGGCGCTGGAGGAGCGGGTAGCCGAACTCGTCGACGCCGGGCTAGTGCAGGCGGTGTGAGGCACCGCTTCGACGTTCGCATCGGCCCTGTCGGGTTTCGCGTCGGCAGCGACTGGCGTGGTCCCGTCGCGGCGCTGGCGGACCTGTATCGCGGCTATCCGGAGCCGGAGGTGGCGGACTTTACCGTGCGGCTTGAGGCGGCGCGGCCGTGGCGGCGGTGGGTGCGGCCGTCGGTGACGATCGCGGGCGACTATACGCTCCCCGACGCGGCGCCGCTGCCGCTCGCGCACGGGCTGCTCGCCGCCGAGATGGCGATGAACCTCCAGCTCGCGCTTGGCCATCGGCGGCACCTGCTGCTCCACGCCAGCGCGGTCGAGCGCAACGGGCGGGCGGTGGTGATGACCGGCGAGTCCGGCGCGGGCAAGTCGACCTTGGCCACCTTGCTCGCAGCGCGCGGCTGGCGGCTGATGGGCGACGAGTTCGTGCTGGTCGCGCCCGGCACCGGCCTAGCGCACGCCTTCCCGCGCCTCGTCAGCCTGAAGAATGCGAGCGTGGCCGCAGCGGAGGCTGCCTGGCCGCACGCGCGCTTCGGGCCGCTGCTGGCGGGAACGCCGAAGGGCGATATCCGCCACCTCGTGCCGTCCGCTGACGCCGTGGAGCGGATGGACGAGCCGGCGACGCCCGTGCTGATCCTGTTCCCGCGTTTCGGCTTCGCTGCGGCGGCCAGGCCGGTGCCCGCCAGCGAGGCCTTCGTCCGGCTGACCCAGGCCTCGACCAACTACACCGCGTTGGGCGAAGCGGGGTTCGGCACGCTGACCCGGCTGGTCGGCCGGGTGCCGCTGGTCGCCATCGACTATCCCGATGGCGTGACCGCATGCGAGCAGGTGGAGGCGCTGTGGCAGGCGCTGTGACCCTGGCACGGGTGCTTGCCGACCCGCAGGCGAGCGCGAGCCTCGATGCCGAGGGCTGGACGTCACTAATCGCGGTCGCGCGGGCGGAGCAGCTCGCCGGCACGCTGGCGCACCGGCTCGACGGCCTGCCGATGCCCGCCAGGGCGGCGGACCTGCTCGCCGACGCCCGCGCTTCGGCCGAGCACGGCCGGCGCGCGGCGCTGAGGGAAGCGGAGATGGCGCGCCGCGCGCTCGGCACCCTTGGCGTGCCCGTCGTGCTGCTCAAGGGCACCGCGTTCGTCGCGGCCGGGCTGGCGGCGGGGCGGGGGCGCTCGATCGGCGACCTCGACATCCTCGTACCCCGCGAGGCGCTCGGCGAGGTCGAGGCGGCGCTGCTCGCGCACGGCTGGGAATGGGTCAAGCCCGACGCCTACGACCATTCCTATTACCGGCGCTGGATGCATGAGCTGCCGCCGCTGATCCACCGCGACCGCGACCGGATGATCGACGTCCACCACACGATCCTGCCGCTCACTGCCCGGCCGAAGCCCGATGCGGCGGTGCTGATCGCGGACAGCGTAGCATTGGAGAACGGCCTGCGGATGCTCTCGCCCGAGGACATGGTGATCCATGCGGCGGCTCACCTGCTTGCCGATGGCGATTTGGCGGGCGGGCTGCGCAACCTGTGGGATATCGACCGGCTCTGCCGCGAGTTCATGGAGCACCGAGCCGATTTCTATGTCGGTTTGTACGAGCGGGCCTGGAAGCACGGTCTATTCGATGCAACGCTGCGCGCCATGCGGCTCGCTCACGGGATCTTCGACACTCCCACCGTCGGGTACGTGTCGCCTATACGGGCCAGTCTGGATGAGATCTGGTCGGATCGGTTCTACCGCCGCCGCCTGCTCGCGCGCGACGATTGGGGCAGGCCGACACAGCCTGCAACACGCTTCGGCTTCTACCTCCGTGGCCATGCGCTAAGGATGCCGCCGGCGATGCTCGCCCGCCACCTGTGGACCAAATGGCGTCAGAGGCGTTCGAGCGTGCCCAGAAGCTCGTCATAATGGTCGATCACCGCATCGGCGCCGAGCTCGTCCACCGGCCCGGTAAGGAAGCCGAACGAGCACGCGACCACCGGCAGCCCCGCCGCCTTCGCTGCACGCACGTCGTAGATCGAGTCGCCGACGAACGCAGCCTTGCCGCCGCCGCAGCGCTCGACCATCGCCCGGATCGGCGCGGGATCGGGCTTGGATACACCCACCGTGTCGCCGCCGATCACTGCCGCGAACCGATCGAGCAGGCGGAGGTCGCCGAGTACCTGTCGTGCGAAGCGCTCGATCTTGTTGGTCATGATGCCGAGCCTGACGCCGCGTGCCTCCAGCGCATCCATGGCGGCGAGCACGCCGGGAAAGGGGCGGGTATGGACGGAGATGTTCGCCTCATAGAAGGCGAGCAGCCGCTTGTGCAGCACGTCCAGTGTGGCTTCATCGCAGCCGCCGGTCTTCGCCATACCCTGGGCGAGCATGTGCCGGGCGCCGCCGCCGATCATCGGCTTTATCTCCTCGACGCTCAGCAGCGGCCGTCCCGCCGAGGCGAGCGCGTGATTGACCGCGGCGGCAAGGTCGCCGCTGGTGTCGAGCAGCGTGCCGTCGAGGTCGAAGCCGACCACGGCGAACGGAAAGGGTGAATTCGGCGTCATCGCTGCGAGCCGGTGGCCCGCACCTATGGAATTGGCAAGCAAATCGTGGCAGCGGCGGCGCGCATGACGACACCCATCGCCGCGATCATCCTCGCCGCGGGCAAAGGCACGCGGATGAAGTCCGCGCTGCACAAGGTGCTGCATCCGATCGCCGGCCGCCCGATGCTGCTCCACCTCGCCGACGCGGTGGCGGCGCTCGGCGCGGAGCGGACGGTGGTGGTCACCGGTGCGGGCCGCGAGCAGGTCGAGGCCGCCGTGGCACCGCTCGGCATCGCCACCGCACTGCAGGCCGAGCAGCTCGGTACCGGCCACGCGGTGCTGCAGGCTAAGGACGCCCTGGCTGGCTTCGACGGCGACGTGTTGATCCTCTACGGTGACGTGCCGCTGGTCGAGACGGCGACGATGCGGCGGATGCTCGACCGGCTGCATGGCGCGGATGCGCCCGCCTGCGTGGTCCTTGGCTTCCGCCCCGCCGATCCAGGCGCCTATGGCCGGGTGATCGCCGACGCCGCCGGCCGCATCGCCGCGATGGTCGAGTGGAAGGACGCGAGCGAGGACGAGCGCGCGGTCACGCTCTGCAACTCCGGCCTGATGGCAGTGCGCTCGGCCGACCTGTGGCCGCTCCTCGCGCGCGTCGGCAATGCCAATGCGGCGGGCGAATATTACCTGCCGGACGTCGTCGTGCTCGCCGCCGCCGACGGCCGCGCCTCCGCGGTGATCGAGACCGGCGCGGACGAGGTCGCCGGGGTCAACAGCCGCGCCGAGCTCGCCGCGGTCGAGGTCGCGTGGCAGCACCAG
>CAXTNG010000317.1:0-4287 GCA_964245475.1 uncultured Sphingomonas sp.
GCCTCGATCCGGTCGAGCCCTTCGAGGCCGCCCGCGGCCGCCTCGATCCTGGCAAGCATATCGCGCAGTTCGGCCAGCTCGCCCGGACCCAGCCCGCCGAAGATTCGCGCCTCCATCTCCAGCGCCTTGGGCGCCACCTGCTCGTACAGCAGCCGCCCGTCGGGCGTCAGCGACAGCAGATGCGAGCGCTGGTCCGCCGGGTTGCCGCGCCGCTCGATCAGGCCGCGGTCGGCCAGCGCGATCGCCGCGCGGCTCACCGTCACCTTGTCCATCCGCGTGCGCTGGCCCAATTGCTGCTGCGACAGCCCGTCGCTTTCGGCGATCACCGCGACCAGCCGCCATTCGGGGATGCGCAGTCCGAACAGCGCCTGATAGGTCGACGCGATCGCGTCCGACACGACGTTGGACACCACCGACAGGCGGAAGGGCATGAACCCGTCGAGCGTCAGCGGCTCCGTCACAGCACCCTCCTCCTGCTCCTACGGCAAGCTTCCATTCTTGAGCGGCATAGCGCCCGCTTGATGCCGATCAACCTGATTGCACGGAACGCAAGTGTCGAGTCGATCGTAACCCGCTCCCCATGACGATCCCCGATACGCCGATGTTCCCCTGGCGCCACCATGCGCAGGCGGAACTCGAGACCTTGCTCCAGACCCATGTCGCCGAGCCGGCCTTCCCCTGCGTGGGTGCCAAGGCGGCGCTCGCCCGGGGCACCCTCCATGTGCTCGCCGCCAATCGGATCGACAGCGCCTGGGACGATTTGCGCATCCACGACGGCCTGCTCCGCTTCGCGGCCGCCTATCGCGAGGAGCCGGGGCTGTTCCGCAGCTTCGCGGTGATCTTCGAAGGGCCCGACGGCCTCGACGAGCCCGCCTTCGAAGCGCAGCTGTGGCGGCGCATCCAGTCCTTGTCGGACAAGGACGTGTGGCGCGGCCAGTCCTATGACGGCCGGGTCAGCGCCGACCCCGACTCACCCCATTTCTCGCTCAGCTTCGGCGGCGAGGCATTCTTCGTCGTCGGCCTCCACCCTGCCGCCAGCCGTCCGGCGCGCCGCTTTGCCCGGCCGACGATGGTATTCAACCTCCACGACCAGTTCGAGACCTTGCGCACCGAGGGCAAGTACGAGAACATGCGCGAGAAGATCATGGTCCGCGACGAGGCGGTCGCCGGCTCGCGCAACCCGATGCTTGCGCGCCACGGCGAGGCGAGCGAGGCGCGCCAGTATAGCGGTCGGATGGTCGAGGCGGGGTGGCGCTGCCCGTTTCATTATGCCGGCAAGGACGCAGGTTGAGTGTCGTCGAGATACCCGAACGCTCAGGCACGGCGTTCCGGCTCGCGCGCGGGCAGACGCTTACCGTGATCGACCCGCGCGGCGTTCAGGTCGCCGACCTGCTCGCTTACAATGCCGACGACGTGGACGAGGTGATCTCCTCGGGCCGTACCCTCGACTATGCCGAAACGATCCGGCTCACCACCGGCCACATCCTCTATTCCAACCGTTCCCGTCCGATGCTGGAGATCGTCAAGGACGTCGTGGGCGTCCACGATTTCCTGCTCACGCCGTGCTCCTACGACACCTTCCGCCATTTCTACCCCGACCTGCCGCCCCACCGCGGCTGCTTCGGCAACCTCGCCGAAGCGCTCGCGCCTTACGGCGTGACGCCCGACCGCATCCCGGTCGCGTTCAACTGCTTCATGAACGTTCCCGTCGACGCCAGCGGCCGCCTCAGCGTCCTGCCCCCCGTCAGCAAGGCAGGCGACCACATCGCCCTGCGTGCTGTGATGGACCTGATCATCGGCCTCACCGCCTGCTCCGCGCCTGCGAGCAACGGCGGCAGCTTCAAGCCGATCCACTACCGGGTGGATTGAGCCCTGCCATCGCGCCGCGCAGCGCCCTGATCGCCGCCTGCACCTCGGCCAAGTTCGCGCGATGCGCCTCCTCCAGCGCCGCGAGGTCCGCGCCGCAGAAGTCGCACAATTCGTTCTCGATGCGAACGAAGCGGTGGCAGCCCCGGCACAGCCGGAGCGGCACCGGAATGCGCCCATGCTCAGGCATAGGCTGGCACCGGAACGGGCTCGACGACGATCTCGAACTCGCCATGATCGAACGATCGCCCTTCGGCATCCTTCACCTTTACCAGCCGCTCGCGCAGCCCCCTGGCGTCGAAGTCGAGCGCGCGATGATGGCACATCGGGTTGTTGCCGGCACGCCCCATCAGCGCATGCGAGGTCCAGGTACACCCCGCCATACACGTCCCCGCGTAATAGCAGGTCCGGCAATAGCCCCACAGGTCGTCGACCGTCCGCCGCCGGTTGAACGCCATCGGCTCGGCATTCTCCCAGATATCGCGCAGGCGCCGGTCGCGGATGTTGCCGCCGGCATAGGGGCTGGGTAGGCCCGGGCAGGACTTGATCGTGCCGTCCGCCTCGATCCCCATCACCGTATCGCCTGCGTTGCAGCCGTGGAAATGGATCTCCTCGTTCATCACGTTGCGCAGGCGCGATTCGTGCGGGCCGAAATAGCCGATGTTGCTCGCCGGCTGGAGGAACAGGCCGCGCTCGCGGCCCTCCTCGGCCAGCTCGGCGAGCAGCGGCATCACGTCCAGCATCTGCCAAGGCTGGAGCAGCATGTCGGGGTGATCGGCGGCGTTGCCCATCGCGGTGGTGATCGCGAGCTGCCAATTATGACAATCGGCGTCGATGATGATGTCCATCAGCTCGCGCAACTGCGGCAGCGTGCGGGCGTTGACCTGCGTGTTGACGCCGACCTCCAGCCCGTGCGCCCGGACGTGGCGCATCGCCTGAAGCGCCATCTCGTAGGAACCGATGACGCCGCGCAGGCGGTCGTGGGTGGCGCCGATCCCGTCGATCGAGATACCGACCGCGTTGAGCCCCGCCGCCGCGGCCTGGCGCACGCGCTCGTCGGTCAGGTTGCGCCCGCCGGTCTGCAGGTCGCACTCCATGCCCGCAGCGCGGATCGCCGCGATGATCTGCAGCCAGTCCTTGCGCAGATACGCCTCGCCGCCGATCAGCCCGACGCTGCGCGCACCCAGTTCGGCGATCTGGTCGACGAGGTCGAGCGCCTCCGCGGTCGACAGCTCGTCGCGCCGCCGCCGGCCTGCACGCGAGCCGCAATGCGTGCAGGCGAGGTCGCAGGCTAGCGTGATCTCCCAGACCACGCTGACCGGGACGCGCCGCAGGATGTCGTCGAGACCGGAGTAGCGAACGGGCAGCGTGTCGGGCGCCCGCTCGGCGCTCACCCCCCGGCTTTCCGCATCGCGCCCTCGGCGGCTTTGATGATGCCGTCGAAGTCCTTGTATTCGGCCTTCAGCTCTTTCGCGCCGGTGATCAGCGCCTTGAGTTCCGTCACGTCGGCGCGCTGCAGGATGTCGAACACCACCGGCCGGTAATAGACCCTGCCGGGATCGAGCAGGTGGAAGAGTCTCTCCTGCGTCAGCGCTTGCACTTGCACCTTGGGAATCGCCACGGCCTTCTCCCCATAACGCGACCGTCGAGTCGCACCGGAAACGCTACGCGACCCCGCCATTATCGCGGGTTCTTGCGCCGATGCTTGGACAAACGCGACATACGAGGGCTAGAATGTCGATCAGCGGCATCCGATCAGCCCCGCCACCGGCACGACCGCGCTGTCGCCGCCGCTCCGCACGACCGCCAGCGTGCCGCTCGGCACCGACGCGCCCGCGATCAGGTCCGCGTGCCTGGCGATCGTCAGGTCGAGCGTCACGCTGACATCGCCCGCCACATAGGAGGTCGTGCCTGCAAGGCCGTAATCCAGCGTGCCGCGCTCGGTCGTGCGAGCGAGGTCGACCGGCTTGCCGTCGATCTGCAGCCTGAGGGACGGCGGGTCCGCGTTCGCCATGGCGATGAAGCGCCGGTCGGCGACGCTCCACAGATAGGCGGCGCAACCCGTGGCAGGCAGCGCCTGCTGCGGCAGTGCGTCGAGCGATGGCGCCGCCTGGAGGAGAAGCGCGAAGATCATCGCGCATGGACTATCATGGCAAGCCACGCCGGGTAAGCCGCGGCGGCGAGCAGGACGCCGAACGGCAGCGCATCGCCCGCTGCCGGCTTTCGCCCGCGCAGCGCGTCCCAGGCGACCCAGCCGAGCCCGAGCACGCTTGCCAGCAGCAGCACGCCCGGCAGCATCCGCCAGCCGAGCCACAGCCCGATCGCGCCGAACAGTTTCGGGTCGCCGCCGCCCAGCCCTTCCCGGGCGCGAACGCGCCTGTAGACCGCCGCGACGACCCACAGGCTCGCGAATCCCCCAAC
>CAXTNG010000318.1:0-4262 GCA_964245475.1 uncultured Sphingomonas sp.
AGGACTGGACCCCGGAACAAGTCCGGGGTGACGATGGATGTAAGGCCAGCCGTTAGTGCCATAGCCCCGGCAGGCTATAGAACCCGCTCGGCCTCCATCTTCTTGATCTCGGCGATCGCCTTGGCCGGGTTCAGCCCCTTGGGGCAGACGTTCGCGCAGTTCATGATCGTATGGCAGCGGTACAGCCGGAATGGGTCCTCCAGCGCATCGAGCCGCTCGCCGGTCATCTCGTCGCGGCTGTCCGCCAGCCAGCGATAGGCCTGGAGCAGGATCGCCGGTCCCAGGAACCGGTCGGAGTTCCACCAATAGCTCGGGCACGAGGTCGAGCAGCAGGCGCACAGGATGCACTCGTACAGTCCGTCGAGCTTGTTGCGATCCTCTGGCGACTGCAACCGCTCCTTGCCCGCGGGCGCAGGGGTCACCGTCTGCAGCCACGGCTTGATCGATGAATATTGCGCGTAGAAGTGGGTGAAGTCCGGCACCAGGTCCTTGATCACGTCCATGTGCGGCAGCGGCGTGATCCGCACCTCGCCCTTCACGTCCTCGATCGCGGTGGTGCAGGCGAGGCCGTTGCGCCCGTCGATGTTCATCGAGCACGAGCCGCAGATGCCCTCGCGGCACGAGCGGCGGAAGGTGAGCGACGAATCCTGCTCCCCCTTCATCTTGATCAGCGCATCCAGCACCATCGGCCCGCATTCGTCGAGGTCGACCTCGAACGTGTCGTACCGCGGATTCTCGCCCGTGTCGGGATCGTAGCGATAGACCTTGAACTTGCGCAGCCGCCCGCCCGTCGGGGACGCATGGGCCTCGCCCTTCTTGACGACGCTGTTCTTGGGCAGGCGGAATTCGGCCATCGCTCGCTTCTCGAAGCTGGGGTTCGCAGATGCGATAGACGAGGCGCGCCGCGGGGGGAACCCTTCAGATGACGTCCAGGACCAGCCCCAGCTCGAGCGCTTCCTGCGCCTCGATATACCAATTCTCCGTCGCCTTCGCCTTCAGCTGATCGAGCGTCACCTTGGAGCCCTCGACCAGCTGCGCAAAGCCCTCGTCCTGGATGCGGATTGAATCCTCGATCTCATGGAGCTTCGCCTTGAGCGTCGCTGGCAGCGTCGAGAGCGGGCCGGAGAGCTGGACGGTGGACGTCATCAGCCGCTCGTGGATCATCAGCCGGCTGCCGCGGGTCAGGAACCGCTTGTCGGCGGGAAACGCCGACATGAAGGTCGCCCCCGCCGAATAGACCGCGACCTTGCCCAGGAACAGCGTCTCGCGCCCGTAATAGTCGCGCAGCAGGCGGATGCTGTCGCCCATCGCGCGCGCCATCTCGGGGTCGCCACCCAGCGTGGTGATCGACACCACCAGCGGGCCGTCGCTGACCGCGTTGGCGAGCTGCGACTTGAAGCTGTCGTACATCCGGTCGTCGACGGTGCCGTGGAGCTGGATTTCGGGGACGGCGAGCGCCGGATAGTTGACGGCGTTGTTGGCTTGATCGGTCATGGCGCGGCGAACCGATCGTGCACGCGAAGGGTTCCACCACGCGGTAAATTATCTGCTGCGTTGCGGCAAACTCGCCAGCACCGAGGTCGCGGGACGCCCGACGGAGGCGGTCGCGGGCGGCAGACGGCGCTCGATCGCAGCGAGCCAGCCTGCCGCCTCGCTGCCGATGCTGACCTGCGGCTGCGAGGGGATCAGCGCCGCCTGCGCTTCCCATCCGCCGATCGTCCGCTGCGCCTCCGCCGCCGCGCTCGCCAGCGGCTGGGGCGTGCGCAGCGCATGGTTGATCAGAGCATCGCCGAAGAACGTCCAGTCGTTGTCGGATTGGCAGCCGAACGACGTCCGGTCGTAGGAAGACGCAGTGACGATCGCGGTCGAGGCCGAGGCGAGGATCGGAACGAAGGTCCCAGAATAGCAGGCGCTGACCAGCACCAGCCGGTTCCTGATGCCGAGCGCGGTCAGCATGCTCCACAGCCGCGCAGGGCTGATCGCGCCGAACCCTTGATCGCCGTCGTTGTAGACGATGCCTAGCGGCGCGCCGTGGCTGGTGGTGTAGAGGACCAGCACATCCTCCTGCCGATCCATCTGCTCGGCCACCCGTGCGAGCACCGCGGCGAGATTGGCGGGCGATCCGCGCGGCGTCACAGAAGCGCCGCTGCCGTCGCCGGACGCGAGCACCACCGTCCGCCCGACGGCATCGTAGCGGCGGGAGAGCACCCGCGCCGCCTCGCGCGCCTCGCGCCCGAACACCGGATCGCTGTCGAGCCCGACCGCGACGACGTAGGCGTCGACCACGCCCTTGCGCTGCGGCCCGATCCCCGCCAGCGTTCGCTCGAGCCGGCGATGCTCGGCGAGCATATCCGCGGCCGCACGCCCGCGCTCGATCTCGACTCCCAGATCGGCGAGCCGCGCCGCCTCCTGCGGTGAGGTGGTACCGAAGAACGGCGGCGGCTGGGTATGCTGCGGCGGCGAGTATTGCGCGGTGGCGGAGGCCGCAGCCAGCGCCAGCGGTCCCGCCCAGCGATGCCATGCCCCCATCGCTCGCCTCCGTCGCGATCTTTGGCCTCCGTCGGAACGAACCGCAAGGGGCCTTGGTTGGGCGCCGGAACGGAGAAGACCATGGCTATCGCATTGAAACCCTTAAGTGATCAGGTGATCGTAATCACCGGTGCCAGCTCCGGCATCGGCCTGGTCACCGCGCGCAACGCCGCCCGCGCCGGTGCCAGGGTGCTCATGGTCGCCCGCTCGGAAGACGTGTTGCGCGACCTCGTCGCCGAGCTGCAGGGCGAGGGACATCGCGTCGAGGCCAAGGCCGCCGACGTCGGCGATGCCGCCGCCGTCGAGGCCGCCGCCGCCTATGCGGTCGAGATGTTCGGCCGCATCGACACCTGGGTCAACGACGCAGGCGTCGCGATCTACGCCAAGCTCGCCGACACACCGCTTGACGAGCATGAGCGGATGTTCCGGACCAACTATTTCGGCACGGTCAACGGCTGCCAGGCAGCGATCCCGCATCTCCGTCAGAACGGTGGCGCACTGATCACCGTCGCCTCGGTCGCCGCCGACATGTCGACGCCCGTCATGGGCGCCTATGCCGCGTCGAAGCACGCCGTGAAGGCCTATGTCGAGGCGCTCCGCATGGAGCTGGGCGAAGCGGGCGATCCGATCCAGGTGACGTTGGTCAAGCCGTCCGGCATCGACACGCCGATCGGCCAGCACGCCGCCAATCACGAAGGCGGCGAAGCGCAGATCCCGCCTCCGGTCTATGACCCACAGCTCGTCGCCGATGCGATCCTTCACTGCGCACAGCACTCCCAGCGCGACGTGACGGTCGGCGGCGCCGGTC
The DNA here is from genome assembly GCA_964245475.1 of uncultured Sphingomonas sp. Lineage (GTDB taxonomy): Bacteria > Pseudomonadota > Alphaproteobacteria > Sphingomonadales > Sphingomonadaceae > Sphingomonas. The sequence goes on from CAXTNG010000318.1 coordinate 3,338, forward strand.
GCGCCCAGGCGCTCTTCGCCGAGCATTTCCCGGCGCTGTACGACGTTCTTGCGCCCAAGATGGCGAAGGGCTTCGTCGACCGGGGCAAGGCGCAACCGCAGCCGAGCAATCTGAAATGGGGCCTCCGCGCCGGCGAGGAACGTTCGGGCGAGCATCCGCACGCGCGCAAGATCAGCCTCTACACCACCGCCGCGCTCCACCCGAAGACGACCGCGGTCGGCCTCGCCGGTCTGGCGCTCGCCGGCGGCCTGCTGCTCGCGCGGCGGCGGACCGCCTAGCAGACCTCGGCGGTGTACCGGGGCAAAGGCCCCGGCGGCACCCGATCCGGGTGCATCCAGAACACGTCGCCCTGCAACTTGTGCCCGCGGTACACCTCGCCGAGGACTGCGTAGAGCCCCGGATCATAGGCGCGCAGGTCGTCGTCCGACAGCACCCGCACGTCGCCGAAGCTTGCGATCCGCGCATCGTTGAACCAGAATTGCGTGCCCACCGCCCAATATTCCTCGAAGTTGGTCGAGGCGTATTCGCCGGCCCACTTGCCGCGCGCCATTGCCGCCGCATAGGCCGCCCTCACTTGGCGATGCAGCGCCGGATCGGCCTGCTCGGAGGCGCGCAGGATGCCGTGCGCCAGCTCATGCACGAAATTGTTCTGCCCGTGGTAGCGGTCGCCCACCAGCCCCAGCAGATTCTCGGCAGCGGCGGTGGTGAGCAACCCACCCATCCCCCGCGCCCGCCAGTTCCAATACTCCCGGTCGGTCAGCCGCCCGATCCGCTCCTGATAATGCTTCCGCTCGCACCGCGTCAGCCGCGGGTCGTCCGGCGCCGGCTTCTTCCAGTCCCGCTGCTCGGGAATGTCGAGCGTCTGCTCATCGGGCGCCATGACGGCGACGCGGAAGCCTTCGCGGATGAGCTCGCGCCGGATGTC
>CAXTNG010000319.1:0-456 GCA_964245475.1 uncultured Sphingomonas sp.
GTCGAAGCACATGGGTCGGGCGTGCCCTTCGACTTCGCTCAGGGCGAACGGAGGTGGGGAGTCGGTCATCCCTCCGGCGGTCAGTTGCCGGACTGGCCCAGCAGGTCGCGGCGGACCTGTGCAAGGGCGCGCGCGTCGGTCTTCACGCCGACTGCGTTGCGCACCGCGCGGGCGAACTGTTGGACATATTCAACGCCGGTCGCACGGCCGAGCTCGGCGCGTGCAGCCTGCAGGATCGCGGGATTGCGACGTGCGTCGCCGGGCTGGACGCGGTCCAGGCGGACGACGTACCAGCCGGCATTGTCGGCCGCTTCCAGCGTCTTGGCGGAGTTCGCCGCCATACTGAACATCAGGACCAGCTGCGGCACCGCGGCGCGCGGGTTCGCCGTGATCGGCGACACCCAGCATCTGCCCGGCTACTCGCTGCTCCTCTGCGAGAACCCGTCTGTCGACCAC
>CAXTNG010000319.1:466-2358 GCA_964245475.1 uncultured Sphingomonas sp.
CGGGCGGCGCGGTATGCGGATAGCGGCCTTACCGGCGCACGGGGGCCGGCGACCGCCCGAGCAAGCGGGGTGCCGCCGTCGACCTTGGCGAGGATAGCGTTGGCGGTGCGGCGTGCGGCCTGGCGGGCACGGTCGGCCATCACGTCCCTGGCGACGGTCGCGCGCACATCCGCGAGCGGGCGCGGCGCCGCTGGTACGGTGCTGCCGATCGCGACCATCGCGAAGCTGCCGTCCTTGTCCGTGGGCACCAAGGTCGGCGGGTCGCCGTCCTGGAGCTGGAAGGCGGCCGCGGCGAGCGGCACGAGCGCGGGGTCGGCGGGTGCGGCGTTGAGCGGGTCGGCGCCGTTGGCGAGCAGCGCCGGAGTGGTCCGGGCCTGGAGCTTGCGGTCTGCGACGACCTCGTCGAAAGTGGAGCCCTTAGTCAGTGCCTCGTCCATCGCGTTCTGCGTGTCGGCTAGGCCCTCGGTCGTCTTGCTCGCCTTGAGCGCAGCGGCGATCTCGTCATGCGCCTGGGCGAGGCTGCGGCCGGCGACCTGCTCTACCTTGCTGACCTTGGCCACCGTCCAGCCGAACGGTCCCTTGAGCGGGCCGACCACGGCGCCCTGCGTGGCGGCGTAGACCGCATCGGCGAGCGCCGGTGAAGCGGCGCGGGCGTAGGCCGCCTTGTCGACGCCGGTCTGGGTCGTCGCCTCGAGCCCGATCGCGCGCGCGGCCTGGACGATGTCGGCGCCGCCCTTGACCTTGGCGGCCAGCGCCTGCGCGCCGGGCTGGTCGGCGACGACGACCTGAGCGATCGTGCGCTTCTCGGTTGCCGCGTATTTGGCGCGATCGGCGGCATAGGCCTGCGCGATCTCGGCGTCCGTCGGTTGCGCGTTGATCGTGGCCGGCGTCACGAGCGCGTAGCGGACCACGCGCCGCTCGGCGAGCGAGTAGCGGGCGACGTTGCGCGTGTACCAGGCCTGCAGCTCGGCGTCGGTGGGCGCCGGCCCGGACGGCATCGCGCTCGACGGTACGAACGCGACCTGGCCCGCGCGGCGCTCGAGCAGCAGCGAGGCATAGGGCAGGGCAAGGCCGACGGGGAGCTGCGCGGCGCCCTGGGTCGGGAGGATCAGCTGCTGCACGATCGTGTCGCGTGCGATGTCGCTGCGCACCTGCGCGTCGATCAGCCCGCGCTGGGCGAGCAGGCGCTGATAGGCGAGCGGGTCGAACTTGCCGTTGGGGCCCTGGAAGGCGGGGATGCTCGCGATCTGGCCATCGACCGTGCGCTTGCTGGCGGCCATGCCCTGCGAGAGCCCGAATTGCTCCAGCGCCAGCGTCGCGATCTCGCGCTCCAGCGTCTGTTCGAGGCCGCCGCCATTGACGAAGGCCGCGACATCGAGCGTCGGCTGCTGCTGGCGGGCCGCCTCCACCGCGGTCTGCACGCGCTGCTTGAGTGCGGCAACGGTGATGTCCGACTTGCCGACCTTGGCGACATCGCCGCCGATCAGGCCGGACGTGCCGCTCGCGAGACCGGTGATGTCGGTCGCCGCGAAGGCGAGCGCGATCACCCCGAGCACGACGAAGGTGACGATCACGCCGACCTTGGAATTGATGATCTGGCGGAAGAAGCTGAGCATGGCGCGCGCTCTAGGGGACGCAGGTTCGGGCTTCAAGCGCGGGCTGCGCGCCGCTAGGGCGGCGGCAGTGACCGAGGGAGTGGTGATGCGACGCAAGCTGGTGGCGGGGAATTGGAAGATGAACGGGTCGCGTGCGGCGCTCGCCGAGCTGGACGGCATCGCCGCGGCGGCCGGGGCTGCGCCGGGGGTCGACGTGGCGGTGGCGGTGCCGTTCACGCTGATCGCACCCGCCGCCGAGCGGGAGGTTCTTCACGTCGTTCGTGCTGAGGTTCCCGA
>CAXTNG010000319.1:2388-2741 GCA_964245475.1 uncultured Sphingomonas sp.
CGCAGGATGTGCACGAGGCGGCAAGCGGGGCGCATACCGGCTGCGTCTCGGCGGGGATGGTGCAGGAGGCGGGGGCTCGCTTCACCATCGTCGGCCATAGCGAACGGCGCTGCGGCCAGGGCGAGAGCGATGCGGCGGTGAAGGGCAAGGCCGAAGCGGGACGAGGTGCCGGGCTGTCGGTGATCCTGTGCGTCGGCGAGCAGCTGGCGGACCGCCAGGCGGGGCGGGCCGAAGCGGTGGTGACTGGTCAGCTCGCCGCTTCGCTGCCCGAAGGCGCGGACGGCGATTGGCTGTCGATCGCCTATGAGCCGATCTGGGCGATCGGCACCGGGCGCACCGCGACCTGCGAGGAC